>CALFAK010000097.1 GCA_937948985.1 uncultured Neomegalonema sp.
ACGCGAAAGCCTGTGTTGCCTGACGATCCGGTGGATGCCGGGGCGTTGTGCCGGCGGTTGATTGCGGCGCGGCATGTGCTGGAAACGCTGCCCAAGCAAGCGCTGCGGTTTGCGCGCTGGCAAGCGCGGTGCAGGGCCGGATTGTTGCGCTCGACACGAACGCGGTTGCTGAGGCCGGGGCGGCCGCCGGGCTTTCGGGCGCGGGGCAAGCGGGAGGTGGACGCTGTGCTGGATAACTGCCACGCGCTCGCGCTGTATGCGTTGCAGCCGCCGGATACGTCGTGATGGATTGTGGTTTTGAAGTTTCAGGCATCCCGCTGTAAGGCGGGATGGGCTTTGGTGTGCGTGGTGAGAGGGGTCAGTTTTCCGCTTGGAAGGCCTGTTTAACTTTCACCGCCAAGTCTTTGAGAGAGAACGGTTTTGCGAGGAAGTGGAATTGTTCATCATCCATCATCTCCTCGCGGAACGCATCCTCGGCATATCCTGAGATGAAAATGAAGCTCATATTCGGGCGGATTTTCTTCACCTCACGCATCATTTCCGGTCCGGTCATCTCCGGCATGACGACGTCAGAGACGATCAGATCGATGGCGTTCGGGTCTTCTTTAACGATTTCAACGGCTTCCTCGCCACCCGAAGCCGGCGTGACCTTATAACCCCGCAATTGCAGGGCGCGCACGGCGAAGCTGCGCACGGAGTCCTCATCCTCAACCAGCAGAACATGCCCCGTACCCGTCAGATCACGCGGCACTTCGCGCTTTTCGACTTTCGGCGTCTGGTCGGCTTCGAGTGAACCGAAATAACGCGGCAGGAAGACCCGGAAAACCGTGCCAACGCCCACTTCACTTTGACAGAAGATGAAGCCTTCCATCTGTTTGATGATGCCGTAGACGGTGGAAAGGCCAAGGCCCGTGCCTTTACCCGTGCCCTTGGTGGTAAAGAAAGGCTCAAAAATGCTTTCCATGTCGCTGGCGGAAATGCCGCCGCCCGTATCGGCGACCTCAACCAGCACGTAGTGTGCGGGCGGAAGAGGATCATGATTATATTCAGAGGCTTGCGCGGGATCGACGTTTTTCGTTGTCACCAACAAAGACCCGCCGCTTTCCATCGCGTCGCAGGCATTGACGGCCAGGTTCATGATAACACGTTGAAATTCGCTGCGGTCAATTCGGACATAACCGAGATCGCGCGCGTGTCGGGAGCGGAATGTGATGCGTTCCGTGATCAGCGGATTGAGCATCAACCGCATTTCATCCAAAGTTTCAGATAGTTGCGTCACTTGCCTGCGCAAAGTTTGACGGCGCGAGAAAGCGAGCAACTGGCTGATAACCGTGGCCGCGCGCTCTGTCTGGCCGCGAATCTGGTTGAGGTGATCAAAATCAGGATCGCCCTCATGATGGCGGAGCATCAGCAGGTCACAATGGCCCCTGATCGCAGTCAAAACGTTGTTCACATCGTGGGCAATGCCCCCGGCGAGCTTGCCAACCGATTGCATTTTATCGGCTTGCGCAAGCTGGCGCTCAATGACTTTTTCCGCACTCACATCCATGACGTAGGCGAGCAACAATTCGCCCGCCGCGGTATCGATTTTATGGGCATGAAACTGCGCTTCATGTTCCTTACCCGCTTCACCCGTCAGTTTGATGTCGAGTGGCCTGTCAGGTGCGGCCCCCTCCGCCACGATCCGCAAGCGTTCCACAACATCCGGCCGATCATCAAGGCGCACGGCGAGCGCGATTTCGGCGCCGACACGCGCCGCGCCGCCGGACATGGTCGCAAGGCGGTCATTTGCCTCCAAAACCAAACCATCCGCATCTGTCACAGCCAAAGCGACAGGCGCATCGTCAAGTAAGCGGACGAGGCGCTTAGCGTCATCACTACTCGCTTGAAAACCTTGTCGCGGGAGTCGGGTCACGAATACTTGCGTTACACCCTCAAGAACGTCTTCGGTCAAGATACGCTGCATTACGCGGACAGGTACTTGTTCACCATTTGAATGATGAAGCTGCAAAGTTACTTCGACGCTCTCATCAGCGGCAACGATGTTTGGCGACAGTTTGGTGGCGTCCTGTCCGAAAAGATCGGTAACCCTGAGTGAAGCGTCTTGGACGGCGTCTTCGGTAAGCCCCGCCATCTTGCGCATCCGGGCGTTCATCTCAAGAATTTTGCCATCCCGTGCGGCACTGAAATAGCCGATTGGAGCGTTTTCGATATCGGTCGGTACTTGTGATTCAACGAATTCTTCGTCCGAAGAGTCGTGCAGCTTTATTGACCAAAGATAATAACGCGGGTTCGCCTGGCGTGCGATTTCAATCTCGGCTTCGCGCAAATTGGGCAAGTGGGTCAAGTCGAGTGTTTCGGCGCTGGCGCCATCACTGGCGGCTTTGCGAAGGCCTTTATAGATCAGGGAATCCGCATTGGAGTGGCCTGCAAAAATTGCTCTGATCTTCGTGCCGCGTGATACGCGGACGTTCAAAGCACCAGCCAATGCATGGGCAGCATCATTGTGTTCTATGATCACGCCGAAAGCATCGGTGAGAAAATACGGGCGGGCAACATTCTCTAGCAGCGAAAAATCAGGTGCGGCGTCATAATACGCGTTATCGCGGCTCTTTCTGTTGAACAACGCAATTGCCGCGAGAGAGGCATTATCCCCGTCGATACCGATACAAATGACCATCAAGATGGTAAAGCCAAGCAAGATCGCGGTTTTCATGTTTGCCCTCAGTTTTAGACCACGCACACCGCGTGCAATGCCCGCACAATGTATTACCATGCGTTAACGCCGACATAACCTCAACTTAATTACGCATCAATACGGATAAATCTGGCCGCGTAGAACCCATCACCGCCATCGCGTGCAGTGTGGCGTTTCAAATCGCAATCCAATGCGAACGCTTGGTTACGTTGTGAAAAGGCGTTTGATTGTTCTGTGTTCTCGACGGGTAGAATTGAGCATGTCGCGTAGATAAGATGCCCGCCGGGTTTGACAAAAGATGCAGCGCTATCAATCGCTTCACGCTGCATGATGAGACAGCGGGTAAGATTATCCTCTGTTAGCCGCCACTTTGCCAATGGATCGCGCCGCCATGAGCCGGAGCCGGAACAAGGGGCATCGACCAGGACGATATCGCATTGGCCGCGCAGGGGTTGCAGGGCATCGGTGCTGCGGATGATGTTCGGCGAAGCGCCGGCGCGGGTGGCACGGTCAGGAAGGTCGCGCATCCGCTCAGGGTTTACGTCATAGGCGTGGAGCGCACCCGTGTTGTCCATCATCGCCGCCAGCGCGAGGGTTTTACCGCCCGCTCCGGCGCAGAAGTCGAGCACGGTTTGCCCTGCACGAGCCTGTGTGAACAGAGCGACGGCCTGGGAGGAGGCGTCTTGCAGTTCGACCAAGCCATCTGCGAAAGCGGTGCTTCTGGCGATGGAGGATGCGGGGGGCAGGCGTAGGGCGGTTGGGATATCGGGGACGGTTTCGGGGGTAAAACCTTCTTCTTGCAGAGCCGATTGTGCCGTGGCGAGGGTGCTTTTGAGCAGGTTGACGCGCAGGTCTACCGGGGCGCGCTGGCGCAGGGCGTCGAGTTCGGTGTCGATTGCGCTGCCGAAAGCGGCTTCAGCCTCCGCGTAGAGCCAGTCCGGCCAGTCGAGGCTTGCAGCAGGGGTTTCGTCGTTGGTTGGAGATGCTAGGGCCGTGATTTCAGTTTCCGTAAGCGCGGCGAGGCCATAGCCGCCGCTGCACAGGGCGGTGATTTCATCGACGGAGAGGCGGTCTGTGACAGTGAGACTGCCCAGAACCAGCGCCCTTCCGGTTTCGTCGCCAAGAGGGGCGGCGCAGGTGCGACGTCGGCGAAGGATGGTATATATCCTATCCGCTATCGCACGGCGATCTTTCGATCCCGCGTAACGGTTTGCCCGCGCCCATGCCTTGAGTTGCGGCTCAACGGGGCGCGACCAGTCGAGATCATCCAGGATAGCGGCGGTGGCGGCGAGGCGTGCTGAGGGCGTCATCGCGCCTTCCTCCGGTCAGCTGCCCATCCGGTAGTTCGGGCTTTCGCGTGTGATGGTAACATCGTGGGCGTGGCTTTCGCGCAGGCCCGCGTTGGTTATGCGGACGAACTCCGCGCCGCTGCGCAGGTCGTCGATGGTGGGTTGGCCTGTGTAACCCATAGCGGCGCGCAGACCGCCGACAAGCTGGTGAAGCACCGCGCCGACCGGGCCTTTGAAGGCGACTTGACCCTCAATGCCTTCGGGGACGAGTTTCATAGTGTCGCGGACTTCCTTTTGGAAATAGCGATCCGCCGAGCCGCGTGCCATTGCGCCGACCGATCCCATGCCGCGATAGGATTTGTACGAGCGGCCCTGATAGAGGAACACCTCTCCCGGCGATTCTTCTGTGCCCGCCAGCATCGAGCCGATCATGGCGCAGTTTGCGCCGACGGCAATGGCTTTAGCGAGATCGCCGGAGGATTTGATGCCGCCATCAGCGATGATCGGCACGCCGCTGTCGGCCGCCGCCTCGACGCAGTCAATCAGGGCGGTGAGCTGGGGAACGCCGACGCCCGCGACGATTCGGGTGGTGCAGATTGAGCCGGGACCGATGCCGACCTTTACAGCATCCGCGCCCGCGCCGATCAGCGCCTTGGTCGCCTCACCCGTGGCAACGTTGCCCGCGACGACTTGCACGCCGTTGGAGCGCGCCTTGATGCGCTCGACCGCTTCGGAGACGGATTTCGAGTGGCCGTGTGCGGTGTCGATGACCAGCAGGTCCACGCCCGCATCGATCAGCGCGCTGGAGCGCTCATATCCTGCCTCGCCAACTGTTGAGGCCGCCGCGACGCGCAAACGTCCGGCTGTATCTTTGCAAGCGGCGGGATTGAGTTTGGATTTCTCGATGTCTTTGACGGTGATGAGGCCGACGCAGCGGTCTGTGTCGTCCACCACCAGCAATTTCTCGATCCGGCGGGCATGGAGGAGATCTTTGGCCTTGGCATGATCGATCGGCTCGCGGATGGTGACCAAGTCCTGTGCGGTCATGAGCGAGCTGACCGAGACGGAGGAATCATCGGCGAAGCGCATATCGCGGTTTGTGAGGATGCCGACGACTTTGCCCGTCTCGCGGTCGACAACCGGAAATCCGGTAATCCGGTGTTTTTCCTGCAAATCCCGTGCGTCGGCAATGGTCTGGTCAGGGTAGAGGGTGACGGGGTCGTAGACGATGCCTTGTTCAAAGCGCTTCACCCGCATCACCTGATCGGCTTGTTCCCCGATATCGAGGTTGCGGTGGATGACGCCCATCCCCCCCGCCTGAGCCATTGCGATGGCCATGTCGTATTCGGTGACGGTATCCATCGCTGAGGATAAGAGCGGGATGTTGAGCGAGATTTCTTTCGTCACCCGCGTGCGCATGTCGGCCTCCGCCGGAATAATCGAGCTGGCGGCGGGTACGAGCAGAACATCGTCAAATGTGAGAGCTTCGCGGATGACCATAAGGGCACTCCAAAATCAGGGGGTCAGCGATGCAACGTGCCTATCCCATGCCCTGAGCCAGAAAAAAAGCGAAAACCTGCATATGCGGGTTTCGAGCTAAGAATTTTCTTGGAAACGCCACATTGAATAAATATCTAAGCGATATGAAAAACATGATCGCAGCCACCGCCTTCACCGCATTTTGCGCAATAATGCCCGCAAATGCCGAGACAATCGCTATCTCACCCGGCCTGCCGGGGTGGGAGGAGCTTAAATTCGATGATCTGACGCCGAATACGTGGCGTGTGGAAAACGGAGAGCTGATTGTTGAGTCGAACAACAGTGTTTCGATCATGTATTTCCGCCCGCTGAGCGTCGATTTGAGCCTTACACCCGTGCTGACATGGGAGTGGAAGGTTGATTCGGGTCCGCCTGCGACAGACCTGAGCGTTAAAGGTGGTGATGACCGCGCCATCGCGATTGCTGTGGGCTATGCTTATGATTCGGCGAATGCCAGCATGGGCGAGCGGATGAAACGGGTTGTGGTTGAAGCGGCAGCGGGTGCGGATGCGCCGGGGCGACTGCTCGATATGGCTTGGGGTGGAACCGCCGCACCGGGCACGGTTTTGAAAAGCCCTTATACGGGATCAGCCGGGCGAATA
This sequence comes from uncultured Neomegalonema sp., assembly GCA_937948985.1. Lineage (GTDB taxonomy): Bacteria > Pseudomonadota > Alphaproteobacteria > Rhodobacterales > Rhodobacteraceae > JAHDDY01. The sequence continues at coordinate 6,129 of CALFAK010000097.1, forward strand.
CTGACCAAGCAGAATGCCAGCGCAGCCACGGGGCAATGGGTGACGGAAAGTGTCGATCTCGCCAGCTACTATCAGCAAGAGTGGAGCAACACCGCGCCGAACGTTATCAGCGTGTCCGTCTCAGCCGACACGGATGACACGCGGGCGGTTGGAAACGCGCGTATCAGGAACATCCGCTTCGTGGCGCGTTAAGGTTTTCCCCATTCCAGACTTGCGCGTTTGGCGTCCCTCGTCTAACCACGCGGCAAAGAATGCGGCGCTTGGAAACAGGGGAACTTAACTATGCGCGTCTATTATGACACCGATTGCGATACCAATCTCATCAAAGATAAGAAAGTCGCGATTGTCGGCTATGGCTCTCAGGGGCACGCTCATGCGTTGAACCTGCATGACAGTGGCGCGAAAAACCTCGTGGTTGCGCTGCGTCCCGGTTCAGGTTCGGCCAAGAAAGCCGAGGGTGCCGGCCTTAAAGTTATGGACATTGCCGAAGCGGCAGCATGGTGCGATGTCATCATGATGTGTATGCCTGATGAGTTGCAAGCCGACACATACTACGCTCACATCCATGACAACCTGCGCGATGGTGCGGCGATTGCCTTTGCGCACGGCCTGAACGTGCATTTCGGTCTGATCGAGCCGAAGCCCGGTGTTGATGTGATTATGATGGCCCCGAAAGGTCCGGGCCACACGGTGCGCGGTGAGTTCCAGAAGGGCGGCGGTGTGCCTTGCCTCGTGGCTGTGCATCAGGATGCGTCCGGCAAGGCGCTGGAAATCGGGCTGTCCTACTGCTCCGGCATCGGTGGCGGTCGTTCGGGCATCATCGAAACGGACTTCAAAGAAGAGTGCGAAACCGATCTGTTCGGTGAGCAAGCTGTTCTGTGCGGTGGCCTCGTTGAGCTGATCCGCATGGGCTTTGAAACGCTGGTTGAAGCGGGTTACGAGCCTGAAATGGCGTATTTCGAGTGCTTGCACGAAGTGAAGCTGATCGTGGACCTGATCTACGAAGGCGGTATCGCCAACATGAACTACTCGATCTCGAACACCGCAGAGTACGGCGAATACGTCTCCGGCCCGCGCATCCTGCCTTACGACGAAACCAAGGCGCGCATGAAAGCTGTTCTGAAAGACATTCAGGATGGTCGCTTCGTTCGCGACTGGATGATGGAATGCAAATCGGGTCAGGCCAGCTTTAAAGCCATCCGCCGCAACAACGACGCGCACCAGATTGAAGCCGTCGGCGAAAAACTGCGCGGCATGATGCCTTGGATCAAAGGCAACGCGTTGGTTGATAAAGAAAAGAACTGATCGACGCGGTCAGTTGAGTTGATGAGAAGCTCCGGTTTGCGCCGGGGCTTTTTCTTTGTGTGTTGTTACCCGCGTTGAAATTTCGGTGCGGCCAAGCTCGCGATGGCCACGTTGACGCAAGCGGGTTTATCCGCTGCAAGCGCGGCGTTCAGTGCGGATTTGATCTCTGATTCCTCCCCGATATGCGCGCCATAGCAACCCAAGGTTTCCGCTGTGTGATCATAGCGGAGGCCGGGGCTAAGTGTGCAGCCCATTGTGCGGTCCGGCCCGTAATCGCGGATTTGGATCTGATGCTCGGCATTCCATACATCGTCATTGCCGATGATGGCCAGAATATTGATACCCTCGCGTGCGGCGGTCTCGAACTCGGCAAGATAAAAGCCCGCTGTGCCATCCCCCATCAGCAGGATCACACTTGCTTCCGGTCGGGCGACCTTCGCGGCCATTGCGTATCCGAGGCAGCCGCCAATCGCGCCCGAAAGCCCGTTGGTCAGGCGCATCGGCGCGTTTAGGAGCGCCTGACACCATTGGCCGAACTCACCACCATCGCAAACGAGAATCGGATCGTCTGCCGCGTCGAGTATCTTCTGGACAGAGGCACACAGCGCACGGGGATGAACACCGGGGGCGGTTGAGGGATCAGTGCGATAGCCTGTGGCAGCATCGACTTCAACGAGCCAATCCGCCCGCTCTGTAGGCTTCGCAGCGGCGATAATCGCATCGGCGGCGGACAGCGTGTCAGCACGTGCAATGAGGTGCGCCCGATCACCACTGAGCGTACGGGCACGGGTAATTGCCGCTTCCTCCGGGTCGAGGAAGATAAGTTTCGCGTCAGCCGACACAGCAGGCGGACGGGCGAAACCCATCGTGAAGTCAGGAACTTTCCCGATACCGATCACCAGATCAGCCTTGCGCAGAACCTCTGCAAACGCGCCCAAAGCGGGATCGCGCAGACCACGGGGGCTTTCGAGGCAAACAACAGGGGCGCAGCAAGACTTTCTAAGCGCCGCTGCCCTGCCCTGCCCGCGTCCTTCGTTAAGCTGCGGCCCGACGAGAATGATCGGGCGTTGTGATTGTGCGAGTGCTTCGGCGATTTGCGGTCCGCCTGTGAAGGTTTCAGGTGTCGATTCTTCGACTGTCGGCAATGCGCCACCATCAACGTTCGCGTTAAGGACATCAAACGGAAGCGCGATATGGACCGGACCCGGACGACCGGAAAGGGCGACGTTCATCGCGTGAGTGAGCATTCTGCCCAATTCTTCAGGTGTTTCCGGGCGGCCCGAAAATTTGACCACAGGACGCGTCATTGCACATTGGTCAAGCTCTTGAAACGGTGCGTTGCCATCTTCTGCAACAGGGGAATCGCCACTGAGAAATAAAACCGGACTTTCATTCATCCGCGCAGAATAAAGAGCCGAAATCGCATTAGCGAAACCGGGGGCCGCAGTCACGAGAGCCACGCCAAGTCCGCCGGTAATTTGGGCAAAGCCATCCGCCATATAGACCGCCCCGCCCTCATGCCGCGTATGAATGATACGCAGGTCGGCATCTATGGCGGCATCATAAACCGGCATGATTTGATTGCCTGACAGCGAAAAAACGGTTTTCACACCGGCACGTGACAGAGTTTTAGCAAGCAAGCTGGCACCGTTCATGGAAGCGCTCCGTAAAATGGTTATGGCTTAGATGGGTACGTCATTGACCGATGATGTCACGCGCAAAATCCCGTCATAACGACAAAGTTGGTGTGTTTGATACAAAGCAGGCCATTGTCGAAATTCTTAAATCAAAGCAATATGGAAATTTTTATAAAATTACACCGTAACTTTGACGATGTTCTTAAATTCACAATAACTGCAAGTGATTATTATTAGATTTCATATATTACAGATTAGAAGGGGTTAGTTGCAATGTCAGATCACATTTTTTGCTTGTCGAATTGTGATGAACCCGGACTAATTCGTCTGACTTCTCGCAGTTTGAATGGCTGCAATGATGTATCACTTGAGCGTGAAATTCTGAAACCCGGTGAGAGAGTCGAATGGTCGCTTAAAGTACGCGATGCGCGGGTTGCGCTAAGCGCGGTTAAACGTTCAATGAAGCGGTATCGCAAAAGCCGGGGCAACGGAATTTTCCGGTGCTGTCCTCTAGAGGCCCGCAGCATTGCGATTAAATATACAACGATGATTTCCAGAGACTGGAAGAAAGGCCATATGGAAGTACGCGACAATATCTATGCCAGCATGTTGACGGTTGCTTTTCTAGTCACTGTTTTCTCTGCGCAGACAGCGGATTTGGGAACAAAATATACGATCTCTCTGACAGCGAGTGTTCTCACGGCGCTGATTATCGGTACAGCCTATATGACCAGGCCTGACCGCTTCAAATCTTAAGACAGCTTAGCGAGGCGGGTTTCCCGTAGTTTTTTAAAGTCATCGCCGGCATGGTAAGATGAACGGGTGAGTGGTGAGGCGGACACCATCAGAAATCCTTTTGCATATGCCGATTTCTCGTATGCCAAGAACTCATCCGGGGTCGCGTAACGCTCGACTGCATGGTGTTTTTTGGTCGGCTGCAAGTATTGCCCAATGGTAAGGAAATCGACATTTGCAGAGCGCATGTCGTCCATCACCTGCAAGACTTGGGTTCGTGTTTCGCCCAAGCCAACCATAATACCGGATTTGGTGAAGATCGTCGGATCAAGTTCTTTGACCTGTTGCAGCAAGCGCAACGAATGGAAGTAGCGTGCACCGGGGCGGACTTCTTGATAAAGGCCGGGTACGGTTTCGAGGTTGTGATTGAAAACATCGGGGCGCGCTTCGACAACGACTTCCAACGCGCCGTCTTTACGCAAGAAATCAGGTGTCAGCACTTCGATGGTGGTAAGAGGTGTCTTACGACGGATTGCGCGGATTGTGCAGGAGATGTGTTCAGCGCCGCCATCCTCAAGATCATCCCGATCAACGGATGTTACAACGACATGGGATAGACCGAGTTTGTGAACCGCATCGGCCACCTTTGCAGGCTCAAACGCATCCAAGGCATCGGGTTTACCTGTGGCGACGTTGCAGAAGCTGCACGCGCGTGTGCACGTCTCACCCATGACCATGAATGTCGCATGGCCTTGCGCCCAGCATTCACCGGCATTGGGACAGCCCGCTTCCTGGCACACGGTCGTAAGACCATGCGTGCGGATAATCTCGCGGGTTTTGAAATACCCTTCCGAAGAAGGCGCACGCACGCGTATCCAGTCTGGGCGTTTTGCCGATGCATTATCGGGGCGGTGCGCTTTTTCGGGATGGCGCAAACGAGGGGGCGACTCAATATCACTCATGAATGGAATATAAGCCGCCCGCCGAACGGTCGCAACGGCGCAGTTACTTTGCCACAGCGCCAGTCAATTTAGCCAAGGCACCTTTCGCCTTCATCAGCGCAGGATGGTCGGCAGGAATCCCGTGACGCTTGGCCATATCGTTAAGATCAGGATATGCGATGACAGTCTGACCTTCCTCATCTTCAAAGAACAGCACTTTTAGCGGAAGCTCCAATCCGGCACTTGGCGCGGCTTGCATCAACGGGGTGCCGATTTTTGGATTGCCGAAAATTACGACACGTGATGGCTTCAACGCCAAGTCGACTTTTTGAGCACCAGCAGCGTGATCAACTTGCGCAAAAACTGTTGCGCCTTTCTTTTGGACCAACGCCACGAAAGCCGCTTCGGTTTCTGAAACTGTCCCTTTTGCGGTTTGCATCACCATTCCTGAATGGCCATCGGCGAGCGCAGGACCGCTTGCGACTGCAAAGCATAGGGCGGCTAGTTGAACTCTTACGGCTTTCAGCATTCTCATTCCTTCACAAAATTTAACAACGAGCTGAACAGGCATCACCCATGTCAGGCGCCGCATATTCAATAAACAAGATACTACCCGCCTTACATTCCGCCAGCCAGAGCGCTGAAAGCGTTGTAAACTTTTTGTGACAATTGCTTATGCTGTTTTACGGGTTCAAATTTCGCTTGAGCTGCGAAAGCGCTGCAGTATTTGCATCGAACACGCCCATTTCGGTTATCAATCCTGAAACAAGCCGTGCAGGGGTCACATCAAAAGCGGGGTTTGCTGCCGGAGAATTCGGGGCAGTGATGCGGGGGGTGACGACGCTGCCATCCGCCAGAACTCCATCAAGGTAGAGCACCTCATCCTCTGCGCGCTCCTCAATCGGGATCTCGGCTACACCATCTGAAACGCGCCAATCGATTGTCGGTGTTGGCAAGCAAACGTAAAACGGAACGTTGTTGTCTTGTGCAGCCAGTGCCTTCAGGTAGGTGCCGATTTTGTTACAGACATCGCCACTTGCCGTCACACGGTCGGTGCCAACTATACACATATCAACGCGGCCATGCTGCATGAGATGACCACCGGCATTATCGGTGATGATGTGATGCGGAACTCCATGCCAGCCAAGTTCCAGGGCGGTAAGAAAAGCACCTTGATTTCGGGGGCGCGTCTCATCGACCCAAACATGCACGTCAATTCCAGCGTCATGTGCTTGATAGATCGGCGAAGTCGCCGTGCCCCAGTCCACAGTCGCAAGCCAGCCCGCGTTGCAGTGGGTCAGGATATTGACCGGACCGCCGCCGCTAGCATGGGACTTGATAATCTCAAGCCCGTGCACGCCGATCATCCGGTTGATCTCAACATCTTCATCAGCCATTTGCCCGGCCAACGCGTAGGCGGTGGAAAAGCGGTGAGAAGGGTCGAGCGGCGAGAGATGTGCACGCACGCGCTCTAACGCCCAGCGGAGATTCACCGCTGTGGGGCGGGTGGCAAACAGGGTTTCGTAAGCCGTTGCAAGCGCCGCATCGCCGGGATCTTCGCGCATTGCCATCGCCAGACCGTAGGCTGCCGTAACACCGATCAACGGCGCGCCGCGTACGCGCATTACCTTGATTGCCTCGACGGCATCATCGCAATGCGTAAGACGGCGGGTGGCGAACTCAAAAGGCAGTTTGGTTTGGTCGATGATTTCGACGGTTTCACCATCACCACCCGGCCAGATTGAGCGTTTTGCGACGCCATCTATACGCATATCGGTCCCCTGAAATCACTGATTTGCATAATGCTACAGTGGCGCGTGCTAAAAAGTCTATCGTGCAATGGTTGCAATCAATCTTATGGCCGCAACACAATCTTCGCTGCACCTACGTTGCCTTCTTTCAAGTCCGCAAACGCCGCCGCGCCGTCGGATAAGGGGCGCTGCTCGACCCAGTTGAAATCTCCCAAGCGTCCGTCAAAGATCGACCGTGCGGTCGCCCGGAAATCGGCCATTGTGTAGGTATAAGTCCCGAAAAACGTGATCTCCTGCAACGTCATCCGTCGCGTATCCAGCCCTGCACCGCCGCCAGCCAGTCCGATATGCGCAATCACCCCGCCCGGTGCGGCAAAGTCGGTCGAAGACGCGCGCGATGCCTCAGAGCCATAAGCATCCACAACAAGTTCTGCCGACTCCGCTTCCGGCCCGCCGCTTTTGCCATCGAACGTCTTGAACGGACCCGCCGCCTGAACCGTGGCCCGTCGCGCGGGGCTGGGGTCCGATACCCAAATATCGCTCACGCCATGCAGTCGTGCGACCAACGCGGTGCCGAGGCCAATTGCTCCGCCACCCAGAATCACCACCCGCGCATCGGCAAGCGGGCGCACGAAACTCTTCGCCGCCATCCGCATCGCGTGCCAACCGCAAGCAATAGGCTCGGCCAGCGCGGCCTGCTCAATCGCCACGCCATCGGGCACGACTACCAGATTCCGCTCCGCAATCGCCAGCTTCTCGGCAAAGGCGCCCTCACGCGGCGGGATAGAGATCAGCTTGCGGTCGGGACAGATGTTGTCACGCCCTTCGATGCAATAGCTGCACTCTCCGCAAGATACGAGCGGGTTGATCGTGACCCGCTTGCCCTCATACTTGCCCGACAGCGCCGTCCCCGCCGCCTCATGACCGAGGATCAGCGGAGGTATCCGGCGCTCGTCATGGCCCGCGAATCCGTGCATGTCAGATCCGCAAATCCCGACCGCCCCAACCGCGACCAGCGCCTGACCCGCTTCAGGCACAGGGTCCGGCACATCACGCATTTCTACGGTGAAGGGGGCGGTATAGACGAGTGCGCGCATGTGCGGTTCCTTTTAAAGATCGCTGTGACGGTCCTTCAGCGGCGATATGCCGAACCGCTCGCGATAGACCTTGGTAAAGTGCGAATGTGAGCCAAACCCTGTTGCGGTCGCCACGTCAATGATCTTTGCGGGCGTCCCATGCAGCAATGAGCGCGCATGGCGCAGACGCAGGTCGCGGTAAAAATCAGTTGGCGTAGCGTCTGTGTACTGCCGGAAGAGTCTGTGCAATTGTCGGCGGGTCAGGCCGATATGTTGCGCCATTTCGATCATCGACAGCGGCGCATCCAGATTGGCTTCCATCGCCTCAATCGCTTTGGCCAGTGGTGCGGAGCGCGCCTTTGCCTTGTACAGCGAGGCGCTTGCTTGACGGTCCACGCTGGATCGCACCCGCTCGACCTGCATCATTTCGGCGGTTTTGGAGGCAATGTCATTGCCCAGATCCTCGCCGATAATCCGAAGCATCATATCAATCACCGCCGTGCCACCGGAACAGGTCAGGCGGTCACGGTCGATATAGTAAAGCTGATCCGTGACTTCGATTTCAGGGAACGTTTCCTTGAATACTGATACGTCATACCAGTGCAGCGCGCATGTATAGCCGTCCAGCAATCCCGCCTTGGCCAGCAGATACGACCCGGCCGAAATACCGCCCAATGGAACCCCCGTCCGCGCCAATCGCCTTAGCCACGCTTGCGTCTTTGCATGAGTGGCATCTTCTGGCGGGAAGTTCGTTCCGGCGCAAACGAACATCATCGCGGGAGTGGCATCGCCGCCTATTTCCGAACCGGCCTGGATATCCAAACGGTTACTGGCTTTGACCACGCCGCCATCGATTGAATATGTACGATAGCGATAGCGGCTGTAGCCCACGTAGTCATTCGCATGGCGCAGCGCATCAAGCGCGAGACTGAGGCACACCAGCGGGAAACTGGGCACAAGCAGAAACCCGATCTCCAATTCTCCCGACCGTTCCAGCATTACATGATGCTCCGTTCGTTGCCCCGCGCCATTCATTGCACGGATCAGCCGCGCTGTAAGCAAATTATCGGCAAGCATTCGCCTGAAAATGGGGTATCATAAAACCACATGTGCAAAACAATGTTTTCAATGCCTTTTTCAGCGCAAAACCGCTTGACTTGCGCGTGCGCTTGTATCATTCCCCCGTCATCAAGCGAGGGGTTCGCCCCGCACAACGTTGGGAATGTTATGAAGACCTTTTCTGCCAAACCGAGCAACATCCAGAAAGACTGGGTTGTCATCGATGCCGAAGGTATCGTGCTGGGCCGTCTGGCCGCTATCGTCGCCGCCCGTCTGCGCGGCAAGCACAAAGTTACCTTCACACCGCATATGGATTGCGGCGACAATATCATCGTCATCAACGCCGACAAGGTGAAGTTGACGGGTCGTAAATACGACAACAAAATCTACTACTGGCACACCGGTTATCCGGGCGGCATCAAAGATCGCACAGCCAAGCAATTGCTCGAAGGCAAGCACCCTGAGCGCGTTGTCGAAGCAGCCGTGCGCCGCATGATGCCCGGCGGACCGCTGTCGCGCAAGCAGCTGAAGAACCTCAGAATTTACAATGGCAGCGAGCATAACCACGAGGCGCAAACGCCGACGGTTCTTAACCTCGCAGAAGCCAACGACAAAAACGCACGGAGCGCATGACGCAGATGTCTGAAGAAATCAAATCATTGAGCGACCTCAAGTCTGCGGTCAGCGATTCTGACGCTCCGGCTGCGGAAGGTGAAACCACAGCAATGGTTTCCGAAAGCGCCCCGGTTTACGAGCAAAAGCGCGATGCGCAGGGACGCTCCTACGCAACAGGCAAGCGTAAAGACGCAATTGCCCGCGTTTGGGTTATGCCCGGCACCGGCAAGATCACCGTCAATGGCCGTGAAGTTGCGAAATATTTCGCACGTCCGGTCCTGCAAATGGTCATCAGCCAGCCGTTCAAGGTTGCAAACGTTGTCGGTCAATTCGACGTGGTTTGCACGGTTGCGGGTGGCGGGCTTTCCGGTCAGGCCGGGGCGGTAAAGCACGGCATCTCGAAAGCGTTGTCACACTACGACCCACAGGTTCGCCCCGCTCTCAAAAAAGCAGGCTTCCTGACCCGCGACTCGCGTGTTGTTGAGCGTAAGAAATACGGTAAGGCGAAAGCGCGCAAGAGCTTCCAGTTCTCGAAACGTTAAATCTTTTTCTGTCACAGAAATCTGTTGGAGCCACGGCATCGCGCCGTGGCTTTTTCTTTTTCGAGCTAAAGTGCGGGATCGTCATCGGTGCCTGTTCGATGCTGACAACATCTTGGCTTACTTTAGGGGTGGACGGTCATAACCAGACCTGTTGGATCAAGTCTGACAATGATTGATAAAAACTCAAGGAAGGTTATGAGGTGCGTGGTGTTGGTCGCCAGTCCGGCGGGGCCATCTCAAAGCCCTCAAAGCTGAAACCCGGTGAGACGGTGCAACCGCACAAGGTCCATGCGCCAAGCGATGTTGCGCTTTGCCACCAGTTGACAGGGACGATGTGTTGGGGGCGCTGGCCCGCTGCGATCTCCGGCCCGATGATATGGGCTGTCGCATCATGGCCGTCGGGCGAGACGCTCAGGGACAGTGGCGCGCCCGCGTACCAGTGCCAGATTTCGGCTGCATCCACGCGATGCCAATGCGAGAAATCACCCACATCGAGCAGATAGTAAATCGACGTTCCCGCAGGACGCGCGCCCTCCTCCGCCTGCGCCCGCCACGTCTCCCGATACCAGCCGCCCTCCGGATGCGGGGCCAGATCAAGCGCGCGGATGATGTCTTGTGCTGTCGTCATGGTCATTCTTTCGATAAAGCCCGTGCAAGGGTGCAGAAGGCGGACACATCGAGTTCTTCGGCGCGTTTGGTTGGTTCGATCCCGACGCGGGTAAGCAGGTCTTCTCCGCCCAGTCCGGCCAGCGAACGGCGCAGCATTTTGCGGCGTTGGCCGAAGGCGGCGGCGGTGACTTGTTCGAGCGTTTTCAGCGGCGCGTCCAGTGGTTCGGCGCGCGGGATCAGGGAGATAACCGAACTGGTGACTTTGGGCGGCGGAGTGAACGCTTCGGGTGGCACGTCGAACTGGATGCGCGTCTGACAGCGCCAGCCGGCCAACACCGAGAGCCGCCCGTAGGCTTTGGAGCCGGGGGTGGCGGTGATGCGTTCGGCCACTTCGCGTTGAAACATCAGCGTCAGGCTTTGCCACCACGGTGGCCAGTCTGCGGTGGTCAGCCAGCCGAGCAGCAACTCCGTCCCCACATTGTAGGGCAGGTTGGCGATAATTTTAGGCGGGGTGTCGAACAGGGCGGGAAGGTTGATAGACAGCGCGTCGCCGTCGATCACCTTCAACCTTCCGGGGTAATGGGCGGAGATCTGCTCTAGCGCGGCGATGCATCGGCTGTCCCGCTCAACCGCCACGACGCGGCGTGCTCCGGCGGAGAGCAATGCGCGGGTCAGGCCGCCGGGGCCTGGGCCGACTTCCAGCACATCACAGTCGCTCAGATCACCCGCCGCGCGCGCGATTTTAGCGGTGAGGTTGAGGTCGAACAGAAAATTCTGGCCGAGTTTCTTTTTCGGGGCCAGATCGAACCGCTCGACCACCTGACGCAGAGGGGGGAGGCCGTCTGGATCGGTCACGACATCGCTCGGGCGTCGGCCATATGGCGGGCGGTGCGAAGGGCTTCGATAAAGCTGCGCGGGTCGGCTGTGCCCTTACCCGCGCGGTCGTAGGCTGTGCCGTGATCGGGCGAGGTGCGCACGAAAGGCAGGCCCAGCGTGACGTTGACGCCGCGATGAAAATCCAGCGTTTTCAGCGGGATGAGGGCTTGGTCATGATACATGCACAGGGCCACGTCGTAGTTGGGGCGCGCGTCCTCGTGGAACATTGTGTCACCGGGCCACGGACCGCTGGCGGTGATGCCTTCGGCTTGCAGCGCCTGTATCGCGGGTGTGATGATCTCGATCTCTTCACGCCCCATCGCCCCGCCTTCACCTGCGTGGGGGTTAAGGCCGGAGATGGCGATGCGGGGGGCGGTGATGCCTAAATCCCGGCGCAAGGATTCCGCCAGAATGCGGGTGATGGTAAGGATTTTATCGACCGTGACGCCCGCGAACACCTCGCGCAGAGGTACGTGGACGGTCAGGGGGACAACGCGCAGGCCCGGTGCGGCGAGCATCATCACGGTTTGCACATCGCCGCCCAATGCGCCCAAAAACTCGGTGTGGCCGGGGTATTTGAAGCCCGCACCTTCGTAGAGCGCCAACTTGTTGATCGGGTTGGTGACAACACCCGCCGCCCTGCCCGTTTGCGCGTGTTCGACAGCCAGCTCGATAGACCGGATCACAGAGGCCGCATTTTCAGGGCGTGGTTTGCCCGGCGGCTGCGGCTGGGGCAGGCGCAACGGGATTACGGGCAGAGCCCCGGCGAAATGTGCCAGCGCTTCGGACGGATCCGCGATCTCAACCACAGGGCAATCAACCCCGATCTGCCGAGCGAGTGTGCGCAGGCGGGCAGGATCGTCGATGGCGTAGAAAGGCGGCACTGCATCCGCGCGCCGCGCCCAAGCCCCCAGGTTCAATTCCCCTCCGATACCGGCGGGGTCACCCATTGTGACCGCGAGCGGAGCGGTGGACGTACCGCTCATCGGCGTTCGATCACGGCCTCACGGCGTAAATCGCGCAATAATCCGGATGAAAAACGAGCGAGTTTTTGGGCAGTCATACGATTACGCAATCTTACCTTTGCATCGTCCGATGCGGAAGCGCTTTCGATTTTGTCACAAACAACGATGATATGAAAACCGTCATTTGAGCGGACAGGCTGGCTGATATCGCCTTTAGCCAAAGTAATGACCGCATCACGAACCGGACCGGGCATCTGTGCGTTTGTCATTTCTCCCAAATCACCTGAAATAGGAAGGTACTTAGATTTCAGGGCTTCGACCGATGCGCAATCTGTCACTTGGCTGCGCGCGATCTGCGCTTGTTGCAGTGCCTGATCAGCAACCGCTTGAGGTGCGTTTGCATCAACACCGACAACGAGTTGGGCTAAACGATATCGCGTAGGCGATTGTGCGCCCGGCTGTCTGATCCTGCGCAATCCTGTCAAAACGACATCCGAACCATCGACATAGGGCGCAGAAACACGGTCCGCACGCAACGCGGAAACGACTTGCGCCGATTTCGGGGACAGGCTGGACGCCGTTACCCAACCAAGATCGCCCCCAACAGCAGCGGTCGGGCCACGGCTAAGCTCGCGCGCAACATCACCAAAAGTTGCCCCCGAGGATAAACGCCGAAGAACATCCGCGCCACGTGACATCGCGGCTTGCTCGCCAGACGCATCAATGGGCAAACGGATCTCGGATATCAGATACTCGGTTTCTGTAGCCTTGCCCGCACTCGCACCGACCGCCTCGTTCAACTCTGCATCCGACACACGCACACGTGGCAAGTAGCGTTGCCGGATCAATGAGCGCCATGCGACCTCAGAGGAAATCTGTGAATTCAGCGCCTCGTCCGAGACGCCGCGCGATGCAAAAAAGCGGCGTGCAGCGGCAGAGTCACTGCCATTAAGGCGGGCAAGATCGTCAAAACCAGCATTGATTTCCTCGGCACCCGGAACAATCCCGGCGGCCTTGGCGGCTTGTAGCTTAAGGCGATCATCAATCAATTGTTCAAGCGCTTGTTCGTAACTCGCGGTTCCCGCCGCACCACCCGAAGCGGCATCGATAAGACGCACCCGCTGATCAACCTCGTATCCGGTGATAATCTCATCGTTGACCACCACAACTGGCGCGAATTGCTGGGCGGAAGCCATTTGAGGTGAAAGGAAACACCAGGCGCCTAACAACAGCGCAGCTAAGGGTCGTACCTGTGATAATATCATTGTCATCCTTGAACCCGTTTTTGTGGGTATTTACTTGCTCGTTTATCAGCTGCCAAGGCTCTTGAGGCGCACTTCAAGGCCGATATTCGTTCCATCATCCGCGTCCCTGTCATCGTTAAAGCGCCGATCAACAGAGAAATCAATGGAACAGCATTCGTTCTCATAGCGAACCCCTCCCTGAGAAAAGACGAAACGCGCATCTTCAAGGTCACGGCGTGCCCCACCGTATAGTGTAAGGTTTTCAGATACTTGCAATGCTCCGGTGGCGACGATTTCTTCGCGATCATCATTAAATCCGGCCAGCGGATCTGCCTCGACATAGACATAGCCCAAAGTGCCTTTAAACCGTCCGTAATCGGCGGAAGCGTAGACTTCATTGCGGCTGATATCATTCGTATCCCCATCAAGGCGGAAACGATGGGTAATATCAAAATATGGCGGCAACGTGAGGCGGAATGCTCCAACATGGTCACTCAGACGCTCATCGAGGCCCGTCGCACTACTGAATTCATTGTTGTCACGCAAGCGCGCAACACGGCCATAAACCGCCTCGAAACCCAAGCCGCTATGAGCTTCAAAATTATAACGGACACCGATATTCGCGCGTGTGCCGCTCTCGAAACGATCCTCGCCCGGAAAACGGGATTCGAGCGAAAAGAGGTTCGTTTCGTCAAACTCAATATCCAGACTATCCTCGTTCGGAATGTCGAGTGTGTCGTTAGAGTTGGGCGCGGCAACAACCTGCACAATGGGTTCTATGATATGGGTGCCCAGTGAGTTCTCGGCTATGAACGGCATCCGCACATCAATACCGATGGCACCCGTGGCACGTCCCTGAAAATCATCACGGTCCTGCGGGTCATTCGCCAAGATATACGTGTCAGCGCGCACATCAGCGAAGGGCGTGATCAGCAATCCTTGATCGGTGACAAACTGGCGTTCCCAATTCACACTCGCGCTGGCGCGATTATAGTCGAGGCCGACTTCGCGCTGCAAATGCACGGCGCTGGCGTTGACGGTGGCTATGCCATAGCGCGCATCTTCCAGAAACCGATACTGTAACCTGAATTCAGGTAACGCTTGCGGCAGCGTTTTTCCGCTTTCATCAGGCCGGAAAGTCTGGAAGTAGATAAGGCTTGTCTCGGTGAAGAGCTGATCGGTCTGGCGGCCGACGAATAATCGCGAAGTGGTGCGGTCTTCATCCGAGTAATCATAACGGCGCAAGAATGTGTCGTCGCTGGCCCAATCGACATCGAAGCCGTAATACCACTCATTTTGCAGGTCAAACACCCCCTGCCCCCGCAGAGCACCACGCCACTCGCGACCTTCGCCCCGCGCATCGTTATTGGTCAAAGCCCCCCAAAGCAGATACTGACCTGTGCGGGTTGATGCACGGTACTCACCCTCTAAAATCAGTCCGTCCCTGTTCGTCACAAATGGCGTGATGGTCAGATCACGGTTGGGAGCCAGGTTGAAGAAATAAGGGGTTTTGACCGAGAAACCGATTGTACTGTCTCGTGCAAATGTCGGTGCCAAAAAGCCGCTGCGGCGTTGGACAGTGGGGTCGGGGTGACGGAAATACGGCAGATACGCGACACTGAGGCCTTTCACATCGAAGACCGCATCCTCGTAAATGATATCACGCGCCACCTCATCATGGATGATCCTGTCAGCACGTATTTGCCAGAGTGGCTCAGGATCAGCCGGGCAAACATCGCAGGCACTGTAAACCGCTTTCGAGAGCACGGTGTAACGGCCATCGACCCGCTCCCCCTCCACTGCCGACAGCTTTGCACCGCCGTTGATCAGCAGTTTGGGCTGGCTGATTGTGCCATTTGAAAGATCGGTGTTCAGGTTGACATCATCGGCGAACAGATACGTTCCATCATCATTGCGCAAAATTACAGCACCGGTTGCGGTTACCGTGCCTTCAAGCACATTGTACTGCAACGCATCCGCACCCAAAGCACGGTCACCGTAGAACGCTTCGGCATTCCCGGTCGCGCGAGCGATTTCATTGGTGTTGTCAAAGCTCATCTGATCGGCTTGAATTACCAGCGGGGTGTTGGGATCAAGCGTGTCAAAGCCCAGTGAATCCTGAAAAGATTGCTCCTGCGCCATTACAAGCGCGGGCAGCAAGGCGCAAAGCGCGCAGCCCGTGCGCAGCAATCCCGTTACCGACAGTCGATACCTGAGGCTCAATATACCAATCTCCGCAAAGCCTAAGCCTCCCCAAAAAACAACGACAACGCCACACCCAAAAATCCGGCACCAAATGCGGGTGCCCATGCACCAAGCTCCGGCGGAGCAGACCCCGAAGCCCCCAATGCCATGCTTACATCACTCAGGAAGTAAAATGCGAATCCTGTTAACGCGCAACCCAATGCAATCCACCCGAAAGGAGCGGAACGGGGCGGGCGGATTGCGAAAGCGGCGGCGATCAAGGTCATTCCGGCCAAAAACAACGGCAGTGAAATCATCGCGTGCAGGTGGGTACGGTGACGTTTGGCGGAAAATCCGGCAGTCTCCATCCCCTTTATCGCTGCAGGCAGCTTCCAAACCGAGATTGATTCCGGTGGTGCGAAGCTGTTTTGGATTTCAGTGGGCGTCAGGTTTGTCGGGATGCTGTAAAATGCCTGCTTGTCCGGGGACGGCGGTTCCGCGTTACGACCATATTGAATGCTGTGAATTGTGACATCGGCCATCGACCATTCCCGCTCCACCAGCACCGCAACTGTGCTATCAATACGCTTTACCAGCTCATCATTCGGGCCGAACAACAAGAAAGTGGCTTCACGCAGCTCTGTGCCTTCGGAGTTGGTTTTCTGAGCGCGGATCACAGTTTGACCGTCCTCCCGGCGCTCGCGCAGCCATAAGCCCTCACTCGTGACGGAAAACAGGCTGCCTTTGCCCTCGAGAATCTTCGCCTCCATCCGGTCATAGGCATCAAGCGCGGTCGCGGAAAGCGGGGCGTAGACGGCGGTGGCAAACAGGCCGATAATGAACGCCGCCGCCATCCCCGCGCGCGCCGCGCCCCAATACGTATGCCCCGCCGCCCGTGCCGCCACCAACTCGCTGGAGCGGGCAAGTTGCATATACGCCCACATCCCGCTGAGCAGCATGACGAAGGGCAGCGCTTTCATGGAAATGCTCGGCGCGTGAAGCAGCGCCATCTGCACAAGTTGCAGCGCCACACCCTCGCGTCCGCCAGCACGGCGCAGCAACTCCACGGTGTCCATCATCACAATCAGGAATAACACTGCGGCAAAGCCCATCAGGAAGACGAACATCACCCGCCCGAATATGTAGCGGAAAAGCATCATGCGGCCACCGTCGCCGGCCCGTCTTGCGGAATCGCCCTGAAACGACCGCGAGACAGATACCAAAGGGCGATCAGGCTACCCAAAATCGGTGGCACATAAAGCGCGGGCCACAACCACCCGTCACCCTTGACCATATTCTCCAACACAAGGCCCGACACACGCAAACTGACGCCTACAATCGCCGCGATAAGGATACGCCAGATATAGCCCCGGCGGCTAAACTGCGCGCCCAGCATAATCGCGGCGACGACAATCGTCACGGCAAACCCGTAAAGCGGCGATGAAAGCTGGCCATGCCCTTCGGACAGAAAACGTGAGCGAACGTTATCTTCCAATTCGGGACCGGGGTTTATCAGCTCGTAGAAGAACATCTCGCTGGGCCTGCGTGAGCGTTCGGCGGGGTCTGAACCGAAGGCGGACAAGTCGTAGGTCAGCTTCTCAAATTGCAGCAGGCTGAGCGCGCCTGTGCGGGTGTCGATGCGCTGGGCCTGACCCTCGAACATTACAAGACGCGGGCCCGAGGGGGTGTCCGTCAGGACGCCGCGCTTGGCGTGCATGATGATATCCTCATCCGGGTCGCGCCCGTCACTGACCAGCAGGCCGCGCATATCCTCCGGCCCGTTCGCTTGCCGAATATAGACGGTGACGCCGGGAGCGGGGTGCATAAAGCGGCCATCCTGGATCAACGAGGCGGCAATATCCGCGCGTACCTCTGCCGTGCGGGTTTTCACCACTTGTGAGCCGATGGGCATCAGCACAAGGATCACAACCGCCATGATCAGCGATACCAGCACACCGAAGATTATCACCGCGCGGATGCTGGATAGCCTGCCCTGCCCTGTCGCGTAGACCACCACCAGCTCGGATTCAATCAAAAGGCGGTTCAGCGTGAAGATCACCCCCGCAAGTGCCGCGATAGGCAGGACAATGGACAGGACGCGCGGCAGGAGCGGCACGGCGAAATCGATGAGGATGCGGGCGCTTTGACCGTTATTAACGATCAGATCGATCACGCGCAGCGACTGCGCCAGCCATATGACACAGGTCAGGATCAACGTGAAAAACACGAAGGGTACGAAAACCTGCTGCAAGAAATATCTGTCGATCAGCCGCATCAGGACGCCCGTTGTTAACCTTCATTATGGCTAAGGGTCTGAGCGGGAAAGGTCAATGCGGATGAGGATTTGCTTTGACCGGGAAAGCCTCTGCAAAAGCCTGTTCGCCAGAGCGTGAGAAAGCGAGGATCCGCGAGTTCGGTTCGCGCCTCGCCCATTTCAATGCAATGATACGGTCAAGAAACGCGGCACCGAGGGAGCCTGCGAGGTGACTGCGCCGCGCGCTCCAATCGAGGCAGGTGCGGCACAAAGGACGGCGGGCACGTTCGAGCGGTGCGAGATCAATGCCCATACCGGACAGCAAGACACGGCCTCGCTCGGTCAGGGCCAAGCCATCGCCTGATACTTGCAATACAGAGCGTTCGATCAGGCTGTCAAAAATCCGGACGCCTTTTTCTCCGGCCAAATGATCGTAACAAATCCGGGCCTCGCGCAAAGCCGGGTCTTTCGGGCCTGTATTGGTACGTAAATGGCCACGATTGGCCGCGAGATTCATAATGGTTTCAAGTACGTTTCCGACTTCCGCGTCAGCCAACGCATAGTAGCGGTGGCGGCCCTGTTTTTGCCGGATGAGCAGCCCGCTTTCCTCAAGCCTACGCAAATGAGCGCTTGCGGTCTGGGGCGTTATCCCTGCTTCTGCCGATAGTTCAGTGGCGGTGAGCGCCTTGCCCGCCATCAAAGCGGCCAGCATATTCGCGCGGGCGGGATCACCGATAAGCGAACCGATGAGGGCGATGTCCGGGCCTTCTTTCATACTTCGATCATGACCGAAGCATTGATGAGACACAACAGGCAATAAAGGTGCAGCAACCTGACAAAGGACAGATCATGATCACCTGCTTCATCCGTTACCATATTGACCCAACAAAACGCGCTGCCTTTGAGCAATATGCACGCAATTGGGGCGAGGCTATCCCGCGTTGCGGAGCCGACCTGATCGGGTATTACGCGCCACATGAGGGGTCCAGCACACTGGCCTATGGCGTCTATTCAATTGAAAATCTGGCCGCTTACGAAGCCTATCGCGCGCGTCTTCAAGATGATCCGCTGGGGCGGGAAAATTACCAGTTTGCACAAAAGGAAAAATTCCTGCTGCGCGAAGATCGCACGTTCCTGAAACTGGCGTCAGCCCCGCATGGTGAACGGCAAGGTTAAACCACCACGTCCGCCGCCTCCTGCTCCCCGACTCCGAAAACGCGCTTGTAGCGGGCGATTTCGGCGGGGTCGCCCATTGCTTTGTTGGGGTTGTCAGAGAGTTTGACGGTCGAATTGCCGTTGGCGGAGACGACTTTGCAAACCAGGCTGAACGGGTCCAGTCCGCCATCAGGGGCCAAGCCTCTGAAATCGTTGGTCAGCAGTGTACCCCAGCCGAAGGCCAGATTGACGCGGTCTTTGAAATGGCCGTGCAGCGTCTCGATCACATCGACATCAAGGCCGTCAGAGAAGATCATCAGCTTTTCACGCGGATGTTGACCGCGCGATTTCCACCACTCGATCACCATCTCGCCCGCCTCAATCGGATTGCCCGAATCCACGCGCACGCCCGTCCACCCGGCCAGCCAGTCCGGCGCATTGTCGAAGAAGCCTTGCGAGCCGTAAGTATCGGGCAGGATGATGAGCAGATTTCCGGCGTAATCCTTCTGCCAATCCTCGAACACCGCATAGGGGGCGGCGGCAAGCGCGGCATCACCGTGAGCTGTGGCAGCGTAGACCATTGGCAGCTCATGCGCGTTTGTGCCGATGGCCTCGACCTCACGGCGCAGAGCGATAAGGCAGTTGGATGTGCCGACGAACTTCTCGCCCAGCCCCTCCATCATCGCCTGTACGCACCAATCCTGCCACAGGAAGCCATGACGGCGGCGGGTTCCGAAATCGGCGATGCGCACGCCATCAAGCGCTTTGAGGCGCCGGATCTTCTCCCACACGCGGGTCATGCCTTGGGCGTAGAGCACTTGCAGCTCAAATTTACCCATATTTTTCAATACGGAGCGGGAATACAGCTCCATGATCACGGCCAGCGCGGGAATTTCCCACATGGTCGCCTCAACCCATGATCCCTCAAAGGTCAACTCGTACTGATCGCCCTTGCGCTCAAGCTGATAAGCGGGGAACTGAAACTCCTCAAGCCACGCCACGAAGTCGGAGCTGAACATATACCGCTCACCGTAAAACGTGTTGCCGCGCAGCCATGTGGATTCGCCGCGTGAGAGTTTGAGGGTACGGATATGGTCGAGTTGTTCACGCAGTTCCGCCTCGTCGATGATATCGGCCAACGGCACGCGCGTTGAACGGTTGATGAGGCTGAATTTGACATTGGTATCCCGATGGCGGCGGAAAATACTCTGCGCCATCAACAGCTTGTAGAAATCGGTATCGATCACTGACCTGACAATCGGGTCGATCTTCCAGTTATGAGAATAAACGCGCGTTGCAATATCGGTCATAGGGCAGTCCGGTGTGAGTCAAACGAATGCTCACCGTGACATGAAATGCGGGGGAGTGCGAGGGGGAAAGGCTGGCGTTCAGTTGCACAAAGGGATATTTTCCTCTAATGGTTTATAAGCATTGTTGATTTTCCAGAGGTTTACGCACATGGCCACCATCGTTGTTGATACCGCCGCTGACTCTATCGCCGATGACGGCATGACCAGCCTGCGCGAGGCGATTGCGATTGCAAACGGGGATGGTGAAGACAGTACGGTTATCTTCGATGCATCGCTCAACAACACGACCCTGCGCCTCGTTCAAGGCCAGGTCACGATCGCTCAGGCGATTACGATTGACGGGGGCGGGGTCATCACGATTACGGGCGATGCGAATGGTGACGACATCACCGATGCCAACGACATCACAGATGTTACCGCCAGTGGAGCGAACCTGCTGGACGATAACAGCCGCATTTTCTTTGCGACGAGGAATGCAACCGATATTACACTTGATGGCTTGACCCTCACGGGAGGGCGGACGACGGCAGAGAGTGCTTCTGGTGGAGCCATACGAAGCTCTGCATCCGTGACAATTTTGAATAGCGTGATTGCCGGAAATTCCACGTATGGCAACAGCTCTTCAGGCGGTGGGGTACACAACACCGGGACACTGACACTAATCAACACTGAGTTCACCGGGAACGCCACCTTTGGCAGCAGTTCTTCCGGCGGTGCGTTTTACAACGGCGGGGCCGCAACGCTGAACAACAGCACAATCAGTCAAAATGCCACCTTCGGTGACTACGCATCAGGCGGCGCATTTTACAGCCACAGCGCTTCATTGACAGGTACCACTGTCAGTGACAATGCCACCTCCGGACTCTACGCGACGGGCGGGGGATTTTACAGCAATGGTGGCGTTACATTAGTCCGCAGCCACGTTAGCAGTAATACAACTTTCGGAGATCGGTCAGCGAGCGGCGGGTTCAGCGCGAATGATTATGCAACGATAACGAATAGCACAGTAAGCAACAACTCTACCATCGGTTATTATGCGCATAGCGGCGGATTTAGGGCGGGTGGCGAAGTCACGATCACCAACAGCACGGTCAGGGATAATTCCACAGCCGGCACACGATCATTTGGCGGCGGATTCAGCACTAATGACAATCTGACGCTCACCAACAGCACAATCAGCAACAATTTTACAAACGGTGACTTTGCTACAGGCGGTGGCTTTTCCAGCAGGGACGCTGATCTTACGAACAGCACCATCAGCGGCAACTCAACTAAAGGCAATTACGCACGCGGCGGGGGTTTTTTTAGCACTGATGATGCAACACTCACCAACAGCACATTAAGCGGTAACTCTACTGCCGGGCGTTTTGCTGATGGTGGCGCGATTTTCACCACCAACGCCACACTAACCAACAGCCTGGTACTTGGTAATATTGCACTCGATGCAGGAACTGGCAGCGATATTAATGCGGTCAGAATGTTGACACTGACAAATGCCAACATCGTCGGGGACAGGTTCACCGTAGACGGTGCGGGCGGTTTCAGCGGGATTACGGCGGAAGATGTTTTTACTGTAACCGTTGATAATGACGGCGTCAGTGCCGGCGCGCTGAGCAGTAACGGTGGTCCGGTTCAAACGATCGCATTACTGCGTGATGCTGATAACCCGGCACTGGATACGACTACAAGTGGGCTGGCAACAGATGCGACCGGGAATCCGCGGGATATTGATTTGTCGGGGATCGATAACGGCGGCATTGCGGATTTGGGAGCCTTCGAACTATCCGAAATCGCGACAGGCGCAACACCCGGAGATGATAATCTCGTCCTTGGCCCGGGCGATGACAGCGTTGATGCACTTGCGGGTGATGATCTGATCAACGGTTTTGGCGGCAATGATAGCATAAATGCGGGAAGCGGAGATGACAGCGTTGACGCGGGGCCGGGTGACGATTCCGTCAATGGTTTCGAAGGCAATGACACGCTGTTAGGCAATACCGGAAACGACACACTTGCTGGTGGGAGCGGTGCTGACTTTATCAGCGGTTCTGGCGGCAACGATACACTCAGAGGCGATGCAGGCGATGATATACTCGACGGTGGAGCAGGACGCGATTTACTCGACGGCGGGGCAGGAGATGACACGCTGTCAGGTAACGGCGGGCACGACACGCTGACCGGAGGAGATGGGATTGACGTCATAATCGGCTCTAATGGCAACGACACACTCAGAGGCGATGCAGGAGATGATATACTCGACGGCGGTGCGGGCGATGACTTACTGATCGGTGGAGACGACAATGATACCGCCAATGGCGGAGTTGGTATTGATCGCCTCTACGGTCAAGAAGGCAATGACAGTCTATCGGGCGAGGATGGCGACGATATACTCAACGGCGGCGCGGGTAATGACACACTGTTTGGCAATGACGGAAATGACTTGCTGACTGGAGGCGCTGGGATTGACTTCATCAGCGGTTCGGCTGGCAATGACACACTGAGAGGTAATGCTGATGCTGATATACTTAATGGCGGCATAGGCGATGACTTAATAGTCGGAGGAGACGATAATGATATCGTCATTGGTGGAGACGGCATGGATCATCTCTATGGCCAAGACGGCGATGACAGTCTATCGGGCGGGGCAGGTGACGATATACTCTACGGTGGCGCAGGGAATGACTTTCTGTTCGGTAACGGCGGCAATGATACACTGAGAGGCAATACGGGCGACGATACACTTAATGGCGGAGCAGGGAATGACAATCTGCATGGCGATAACGGAAACGACATCCTGCGCGGTGTAAGTGGAAATGACTTTATTAACAGTGGCAGCGGCAATGACAGTGTAGATGCCGGCAGTGGTGATGACATCGTTATTGCGGGGTCGGGTAATGATCTGGTCATCGGCCTCACCGGAAATGACTGGCTGTTTGGCGATAATGGCAACGACACTCTAATCGGCGGGGATGGAGGAGACCTTCTTGTGGGCGGCGATGGCAACGACATCCTCAACGGAGGCGACGGCGATGACTCAATCTACGGTGAGGAAGGTAACGATGTACTCAACGGCGATACGGGCGTTGACATACTTATAGGCGGGGAAGGCAACGATATAGTTTCAGGCGGGGACGGAAGTGACCGCATTGTGGGTGGAAACGGAGATGATATACTGTCCGGCGACGCCGGAAACGATATTATCTTTGGCGGCTTCGGCGCAGACGACATCGACGGCGGCAGCGGGAATGATCTGCTGTTCGGTGGCGGCGACAATGACTCAGTTAATGGCGGGGATGATAACGACAGCATGTTTGGCCAAGGCGGTGATGACCTGCTCCAAGGGGCAAACGGCAACGATACTCTGAACGGCGGTAATGGAAATGATACGCTGATTGGTGACACAGGGCGCGATACGCTGCGCGGCTCTGACGGTAATGACAGTCTTTACGGCGGTGATAGCATCGACTCGCTGCATGGCGGGAATGGCAACGATAGACTCGAAGCCGGCAACGCGGCGGACACCCTGCGCGGAGGCGATGGGGGCGACTCTCTCTTCGGTCAGAATGGGAACGACCGACTGTTCGGGGATGACGGCAACGACCGCCTGAACGGTGGCAACAATAGCGATATTCTAAGGGGAGGCGCAGGCGATGATACCCTCACAGGGGCGGCGGGGCGTGATACGTTTGTCTTCGGCACAAATTGGGGTGCTGACAAGATCACCGATTTTGCACATGACGGAATTGAGAAGATCGACTTGCGCCCGGTAAGCGGCATCATCGCGTTCAGCGACCTAAGCATTACCGATGTTGCGGGTGGCGCTCAGATCGCACTTGGCAGTGACACCATTCTGTTAAACGGGATCACTGCCACTGACCTGGATGAAAGTGACTTTATCTTCTGATCCCGAACGCCTTTGGCGCTGGACCTTAGAAATATTCCCTCCCCGCACCTGCTGCGGGGGGAGGGAAAACTGTAACGGTCAGATCAGCCGCCTGTCTTAGGCAGTTCCGTGACCTTTGCGGTGAGGGCGGCGGATTTTTCGTTTTCTTGAAGCGGGTTGTCGGAACGGCGGACAGAGCCTTCAAAATCGGCACCCGCCTCTATTGCGACACTGGAGTGGATGATGTCGCCATCAACTTTCGCGCCCTCGGCCAAGCGTACTTTCGTGCCGCGCAAGCATCCGATAACCGCACCGTTCACGACAACATCGTCGGCTCTGATCTCGCCGCGTACCTCGGCCCCTTTACCGACCGTCAGAAGATGTGCGCGGATATCGCCATCGACTTTGCCTTCGATCTGCAAATCGCCTTCGGTGACGAGATTGCCGATAACGCGCAGGTCAGCCGCGATTATTGAAGGGGTGGAAATACTGGCAGGGCGTGACGGCGCTGTACCGGCGGATGCATCACGTTGCACCGGGGATTGCGCGGAGCGGGCCTGTGGTTGAGCCTGAGGCTTTACTTCAGGTTTAGTCCCGGCGCGTGGTTCGATCGGCTCGTTAATTTTGGACTTCGAGAACATTGGACCCGCTTTCTCATGGTTTGCTTGCCAGCATGTCCATCGACCGTGTGTATTAACACGTTGCTCCAGGACTTTGCCATTCGGATACAAACTCGCCTATCTGACTTCTGAAATCAAGCGCATGTTGCGGGGGAGCGCGCAGGAAATTGACCGGGGCGGATGCGCATGCCCACCCCGGCCTGAAAAACGTTCTATTATAAAACGTTTGCACTTGAATGGCGTGGCGCGTTACGCCGCTGTCGCCATTTCCTCGCGGATTTGCTGGCGCAATACATCGATCGGGGCGAAGTCTTTGCCCTGCTCCATGTGCCAGAAGGTCCAGCCGTTGCAGGCTTCTGCGCCTTGCACCAACGCGCCGATCTTGTGGATCGAACCCGCTGCGGTATCCGCTTCGACAGTGCCATCCGCGCGCACAATCGCGCTGTGGCGGCGGTTCGGGGAATAAAGTGTTGCCCCCGGCTTGACCAAGCGCCGCTCAACCAGTGTACCAAACGGCACCCGTGGTTCGGCGCGCTTTGGCCGTGTCACAGAGATGGCGGATTCCTCGTAAGGCGAGATTTCGGCCAGCCGCTGACGCGCGAACCCGGCGTAAGTTTCTTCACGCTCGATGCCGATATAGCGCCGTCCCAACCGCTTCGCCGCCGCGCCCGTGCTGCCAACACCGAAAAACGGGTCCAGCACAACATCGCCGGGGTTGGTGGTGGCAAGCAACAGCCTGTGCAGCAATGCTTCCGGCTTTTGTGTCGGGTGCGCTTTGACGCCATTTTCGTCTTTTAAACGCTCCTTACCCGTACATATCGGCAGCACCCAATCGGAGCGCATTTGCAGATCTTCGTTTAACGCCTTCATGGCTTCATAGTTGAACGTGTACTTCGCATCGGAGGATTTCGCGCACCAGATCAACGTCTCATGAGCGTTGGTGAACCGCTTGCCGCGAAAGTTGGGCATCGGGTTCGTCTTGCGCCAGACGATGTCGTTCAGCACCCAATAATCAAGGTCTTGCAAGGCTTTCCCGACACGGAAAATATTGTGGTAACTGCCAATCACCCACAGCGCGCCATCGTCTTTAAGCACGCGACGCGCCGCCGTCAGCCAACGCTCAGTGAAATCATCATAGGCGGCAAAGCTGCCATATTGGTCCCAAGCGTCCACAACGCCGTTGACGACGCTTTCGTTCGGACGGCGCAGCTCTCCACGCAGTTGCAAATTATAGGGCGGGTCAGCGAACACCAGATCGACCGACTTCGCAGGAAGTCGTTCCATCGCAGCAATGCAGTCTCCGACGATAATCTCGTCGAGAGGGAGCATCTTCGCCGACCGCGCGCCGCCTTTTTGGCGGGTTTTCGTCGCGGCCATTGTTTTTATCCTGATCGATTTGCCTCGAATCAGAAGATGACGGATCATCGCTTTTTCGTCAAGAAATTATTCAAATTATTCAGGACTCTACAGCATTAACTTCATGTAAAATCTTTGCGATAGGCGCGAAACTCCGCCTGTGGTGGGGAGTTATCCCCAGACTGGCGATTGCGGCGCGATGATACGCGACTCCGTATCCGGCATTGGTTTCCCAGCCATATCCGGGATATTCGAGCGCGAGTGCGGCCATCGTTGCGTCGCGATGCACCTTGGCGATGATTGAGGCGGCGGCGATGCTGAGCGAGATACTGTCGCCCTTAATGATCGTGGTCGCGGCGCAGGGCAGATCGCGCGGAAGGCGTTTTCCGTCGACCAACGCGTGATCAACGGGACAAGCCAGCGCAGCTATCGCACGACGCATCGACAGGTCATTGGCTTCAGTCAGGCCGACCGCGTCGAGTTCGGGCACCTCGACAATACCGATGCCGCAGCGTGCCACGGCCTGAATTGCCATCGCCAGCGCTTCGCGTTTGGGCTTGGAGAGTTGTTTTGAGTCGCGGATTCCGACTGGGATATGAGCAGCATCAAGGATCACCGCCCCCGCCACAATCGGCCCCGCCCAAGGCCCGCGCCCGACCTCGTCCACACCGCAGACATGGCCCGCGCGGAAGTTGGACTCGAATGAAAGGTCAGGGGTGGCTGGCGGAGTCAATTCAGGGCGCGTCACCCTACAACAGCGC
Organism: uncultured Neomegalonema sp.; assembly: GCA_937948985.1. Taxonomy (GTDB): domain Bacteria; phylum Pseudomonadota; class Alphaproteobacteria; order Rhodobacterales; family Rhodobacteraceae; genus JAHDDY01. The sequence continues at coordinate 33,007 of CALFAK010000097.1, forward strand.
CTGCGTGTCAGCACAGATTGAGACAGATTGCCCGCTGATCGTGCGGCCCCGTTCGCTGGCGAGGAAGACGATCTGGTCGGCGATCTGTTCTTGCGTGACGTAGGATTTCAGCGAGGTCAGTGCGAGCGCATCGGTTTCCGCCTCGACGAAACTGCGCCCCTGACGTTGAGCCTTCGCTTCGATCACGCGGCGGATACGATCCCCCGCCACGAGGCCGGGCAGGATTGCATTCACGCGGATGCCTTCGGGGCCAAGCTCCACGGCCAGCGATTTCGTAAGCCCGATCACGCCCCACTTCGCCGCCGCATAGGGTGTGCGCAGCGCGAAGCCGAGCCGCCCCGCCGCCGAGGACAGGTTTATAATCGAGGCATTACCGCTTTTACGCAAGTACGGCAGCGCCGCCTGAACGCAGATGAATTGCGCGGTGAGACAGATATTTAAACACTGATCCCAATCACTTGGATCAACATCTTCAACCTTTGCCGTAGGCCCGGCTGTGCCGGCATTGTTCACTAAAACATCGATACCACCCATGTGCGAAGCGGCGTCTTCGATGAATTGTGCGAGCGCTGTGCGATCACTCACATCACAATGAAGCGCGTGGATCGGCGTGTCATCCAACGCGCTTAGCGCGTCTTTGTTGATATCGCACACGGTGACCACCGCGCCCTCATCAAGAAATGATTGAGCAATCTTGCGCCCTATACCATCAGCGCCAGCGGTGATAACGACGCGCAAGTCTTTGATTTTTAAATTCATGAGCCTGCTTTCCTTCTCACTCAAACGCGGATTTCAAACATATATGTTTGGCAAAACGGGCTTTGCAGGGCGGGGCTTTTTCGGCATAGGCGGTGCATTTTTTAGAGCTGCACGCCACTTTGCGCTCGCAGTGTTGAGCAAGGCAGTCACCGTCCGTGCAAGCCGCCGCCGCATGGGGGGTCTCACAATTCACATAACTGACGCTGCACACATTGCAGCCCTGTTGAATGGCCACGCACCCCTCGCCAAGCAATTGAAAGTATTTACCAGCGTGGAACAGCGCCTGATACACGCTGCCTTTGCTGCCCGGCACATCACGCGCAACCATTGTCGACCCGTCACATTGCTGCACAACGCGGCTGCCATCAGGTAGCTTGACAGTGGACACCGCAACTTCGGAATCGCGTAAGGGTTTGGCGCGCGGTACAGGCGATTGCTTAACCCATGAATCCAGCTCAACGACCGGTTCAGTCAGGAAGTCCACCGCACAAGAGGCGCATAGAGCGGGTTTGACATGCGCCCACGGGGTTGCGCTGAGAGCGAAGAAACCGCATAGCGCTGTTATCAGGATAAGCAGGCGGGTCATATGGCGCACCCATCAAGCGGTTCACACCGCCCCGCCAATAAGACACGGACGGAAAGACGATGAACTTTTACCCCGCTATCGACCTTAAAGACGGGGCCTGCGTGCGGTTGTTGCGCGGCAGTATGGACGACGCAACGGTCTTCAATAATGACCCGGCGGGTCAAGCCAAAGACTTCGAGGCGGCTGGGGCACAATGGCTTCATTTGGTCGATCTCAATGGTGCGTTCTCCGGCAAGCCTGTGAATGAAGATGCCGTTAAAAAAGTGGTAACCTCAATCGGCATTCCCGTGCAACTTGGTGGCGGTGTGCGTGATAAAAAAACCATAGACCTGTGGCTTGATCGCGGCATTGCGCGGGTGGTGCTGGGCACAATCGCAGCGCGAGATCCTGAGTTTGTAAAGCGGGCGGCGCGCGATTATCCCGGACAGATCGCTGTCGGCATCGATGCGCGGGGCGGCAAGGTCGCCGTTGAGGGCTGGGCGGAAACCACCGAAATGACCGCACTTGAGCTGGCCAAACGGTTTGAGGATGCGGGCGTGGCCGCGATTATCTTCACTGACATTGATCTTGATGGCGCGATGCAGGGGCCGAACGTCGCCGCCACCGCCGCGCTTGCGAATGCGATTTCAACGCCTGTGATCGCGTCGGGCGGTGTCTCATCAATGGATGACCTGCGCGCCTTGCGTGACTGCGGCGCGGCGCTGGACGGGGCGATTTCGGGACGGGCCGTGTATGACAGCAAGATCGGCGTAGCGGAGGCGGTTGCCTTGTTGAAAGGGTGACCCTTTCCCCTGTTGCCGCGATTATTGCGTTGTGCCTGGCCTTTGCGGCGGCACAGGGATTGAGTTATCCGCTGCTGTCGATTTTGCAGCAAAAGATGGGGCTGTCTCCCGGCTTCATCGGCCTGTCCGCCGCGATGACACCGCTGGGGATACTGGTGTCATCATGGCTGACACCGCGATTGATCGCGCGGTTTGGTCTGTGGCGGTTGGGTGTTTGGTCCGGGCTTGCGGTTTCCGTGGTTTATCTGGTCCTTTGGGCTGTGCCGAACCCGTATTTGTGGTTGCCATTGCGGTTTGCGTTGGGTTTTCTAATCAATTTCCAATTCATAGTCGCCGATTTAACGACCATATCACTCGCCCCGCCGGAAAAGCGCGGGCGGTATATTGCCGGGATGGTCTGTCTTATGCAGATCGGCTTTGCCGCCGGACCCGCGCTGTTGGCTGTGACGGGGGATCAGGGGTTCATGCCGTTCGGAATTTCCATCGCCGGATTTCTGCTCTGCGCCCTTGTCGTATGGTTAGCACGGACCGGGATGCCCAAACCCGGCCATGACGAGGCGCCGGAAAATGTGCTCAGCGCGTTTCTGTTCGCGCCGATCCTGTTGCTCGCGGTCGCATCGGCATCGGCGTTTGAGCAAAGCGCGTTGACATTGATGCCCGTTTACGCGGTGGCGCACGGGCGGGTGGTGGAGGATGCCGCACTGCTGCTGACCGCGATGATCGTTGGCAGCATCGCCTTCACACCGATCGTCGGTTTGGTTTCGGAGCGGATCGGGGCGCGCAAAGCGTTGATTTTTTCGGCGGCATTCGCCGCAATCGGCTCGCCTTTCCTGACATTGGCAATCGAGACGCCCTTTGCGTTCGCTTACATGGCGTTTTGGGGCGGGATGTATTTCTGCATTTTCAGCCTCGCCTTCATCGAAATCGGTGAGCGGTTCACGGGTGCGCGGTTGGTGGCCGTTAATGCGGCAACGGGGATCGCATGGGGTGCGGGCGGGGTGATCGGCGTTCCGGTGACAGGCGCGGCGATGGATATGCTGGGCGCGGAGGCGTTACCGATCAGCTTTTTGATATTGTATGGTGCGCTGGCAATCGCGGCGGCTCTGCGCGCGCGGCAAAGGAGCGAGACGCGGTCGCGGCACTGAATGAATTAGCGTGGTGGAACTGGCCGCCCGACAAAATCGAAGCGGCCATTCCGGCGATTGAAGCAGGGGAAATTCAATCGCTTCGTCAGAGTTTTTGACTCAATGCTTCACAGTCGCTCTAGCGGCTGATGAACGGCAATGTCAGAGTGAACGGGCGCAATGCGGTGGGCTTGAAGCTCTCATCAACGGCCATTTCAGGCGTCTTCGTACCGTTGCGGATCAGTGATAACGCTTCATCATTGCGAACGTCACGGCGTTCTTTCGACTGTAAACGGCCGGAGAAAAGACCATCGACATTATCTTGTGTGCCCAAGACCGGAGATGTGCCGGCATAAGAGGCGCTGTAATCGTTAGAGGTCATGGCCATTGACGGGGTGGCAATGAAGGCGGTGAGCGTGAGGCTCATGCTGGCTGCGGCGATAGCGATGATGACTGAACGGGCCATTGTGATGTTTCCTCTTGCTGATGTTGTTTCTGTCTGGGTTAACGTTAATCAATATGGGGCGTCACAATCGATAACGGAAATATCGATTGTCTGCCGTAATTATAACCATTAGCTATGGAACTGCTTATTTTAACGCTTCAGATCGCGATTTCGTGAGTTTTTGAAAAGGTATCAGCTATGGAAATGCATCAAGCCCGTTATTTTCTGGCTGTTTGTGAGGCGCAAAACTTCACGCGGGCGGCGGAGGCCTGCAATGTCGCACAACCCTCGCTGACCAAGGCGATCAAAAAGCTGGAAGAGGAGTTCGAGGGCGCGCTGTTCTTTCGCGAACGCAATCATACGATCCTGACAGAGCTGGGAAGACGGGTGTTCCCGCATATTCAAATGCTGGTATCAGCCAACGAAGCGGCACATCAGGACGCGAGCAATTTTCATTCGGAGGACGCCGTCACGATCAAGCTGGGCGTTATGTCGACCATCGCGCCGACACGGATGATCGGCTTTCTGGCAAGGCTGCGTCAGGAAATTCCAGGTCTGTCACTTGATGTGCGTGAGGCATCGGGAACCGATCTGATCGCCGGGATCGAAGCGGGAGAACTGGATGTCGGATTGATCGCGATGCCAATGCTGCCCGATGCGCTGACGGCAATGCCGCTGTATGATGAACGCTATGTGCTCGCCTTTCCCGAAGGTCACGGGTTCGGGAGAGAGAATACCGTGCCGTTGAGTGCACTGGCCGGGGTCGATTACCTCAAACGGGTGCATTGCGAATTCACCGATTACTTTCAGGCGTCTGGCAAGGCGAAGCCGTTGGGCGTGAATGTGCGGTATTCATCGGAACGTGAGGACTGGGTACAGGCGATGGTTGTGGCGGGATTGGGTTGCTCGATCATGCCCGAATACCTGCCCGAACAACCGGGCATTGGCACAAGGCCGATCACGGACCCGGAGATTTCGCGCACGGTCTCGCTCGTCACGGTAGCGGGACGCCGTCACGGTCCGGCGTTGGGATCGATGGTGCGCTTGGCAAAGCGGTTTGCCTGGCCGGGGAAGGCATGAGCGACCACTATCGCTTTGGCACCCATTCCAGCAAACTACGATGTGGCTTGGCGTATCGGGCGAAGAGTGCCTCGATCTGATCAGCGTTGTGCATTTCGTTAAGGACAATCTTGCGCCGTCGACCGTCATGCCGGAAGGAGATGTGATGGCTGGTGTAGAGACCTTTGCAGCTGAGGACCGTGACCCGGAAGCGATCGATATCGCGCCAATCCATTTGCATCGTCAGGCCCGCTTCCGTGTAACGCAAGCCAAGGGGCGTAGTGGTGAGGCGCATACTCCGACGGCCATACCCGCGCCGTATAGACCACGCCAAAAGTGTGGTGGGCACAAGGATCAGTAAACTTGTGAGGGAAGCGATCCGCATGGGGGTGAACATTACCAACACAGACCATATCAACGCGATATGGGTAAAGAATGGATAGGCATCGTGAAAAGGCTTTTGCTCAAAAACCAGCGCTTCATTATCATTTCGCATCGTGCGACCCATCCCTGTCGAAGACATGATCACGATAGGCAAAGAAGCTGAAAACGTGGTTTACCGTATGATTCAGTTCGTTTTTTGCGCAGATCCCGCTCACTGAGCGGATTGTGCGACAGTTTGGAAAATCAGGTGAAGGCAGCGAAAAGATCCGATGTGATTGCATGAGGGGCAGACTGAAAATTTTTCGTTGTATTTTCATGTTGATTGCAGCGTGCGCTTGACGTTTGTTCCTATATAGTTCTATTTGATGTTTCATTGATAACGAAGAAGGATACATTTAGCACCGCATGAACTGGACACTGGGCATAGACCGCCAACGGGAGGCGCTGCTGCGGATGGTTGCCGCGTTGCTCGTTTTAGCGGGCGACGGTGGTGTCCTACCGCGGCAGGTGCGGACTGAGATTTGGCGGGTTTTGCGACCCGCTGAGGCCGCGTTCCGGCGGTTGGTTGTTGTGGTGAAAGTGGTTTTCAAGATTGAGGCGGAGGTGGCCGTGACGCGTGGTGGGCCTGTGCCTGTGATTCCGCGCGTTTCGGGTGATGCCGCCGCGCGCGTTCCGGCATTTGCGCTGTTCGATGCGCGCAAATCTTTCAAGCCGCGCTCTTCGTGGCGGGGTCGGAAGCCTGTGCCGCGTATCCGGTTTTTCGATGAGGTGCAGGTTTTTGAGCCTGTCGTCGTGATCTCGCCCGATGATGCGGTCAGCGCGGCGCATCTGATGCGGCGGTTGCGGGCTTTGCATATGGCGCTGGGCGATGTGCCGAAACAGGCGCGGAGGCTGGCGCGCTGGGAAGCGAAAAGGCTGGCTGTCAGGGCTGAGAC
>CALFAK010000098.1 GCA_937948985.1 uncultured Neomegalonema sp.
GCTGATCGAACATAATATGCAGGTTGTCATGGCCCTCGCCGAACAAATCACTGTCCTCGATGGCGGGCGCATACTGGCCGAAGGCACACCGGATGAAATCCGCGCCAACAAGGCGGTGCAGACCGCGTATTTGGGGGGATAGAGATATGATGCCAGCCATTCAATTATGCCGCTGTTCCGTCTCTCTGCAGAAGAGGGGCGGGGCGAAGTTTCGACCACACAAACCACCCTCACCCACCACCCTCCCGCAGGGAGAGGGCTTTGAACGGAATGGCAAGCCGTGCTGACCCTCACAAACATCAACGCCAGCTACGGCGATGTGCAAATCCTGCGCGATTTGAGCCTGACCGCACATGCGGGTGAAACGCTGTGCCTGCTGGGCCGGAACGGCGCAGGCAAGACCACGACCCTGAAGACCATCATGGGCCTCGTGCGCGCACAATCGGGCAGCGTTATGCTTGATGATGAGGAACTCACCGCCCTGCCCGCTCACGAAATCCCAAAGCGCGGCATTGGCTACGTCCCGCAAGGCCGCCGCCTTTTCGCCGAGATGACCGTCGCTGAAAACCTTGAGATCGGCCTCATGACACGCGGGCGCGATAAGGCGGTGCGCGAGCGGATGCTCGATCTCTTCCCGGTGCTGCGCGAACGCTACCGCCAAATCTCCGGCACCCTTTCCGGCGGAGAGCAGCAGATGCTGGCAATGGCCCGTGCACTGTGTCTGGAGCCGCGCGTTTTGTTGCTGGATGAACCGACCGAAGGGCTGCAACCATCCATGATCGCGTTGATCCGCGACGTTGTGGTCAATCTCAAACAAACCGATGTTGCCACCATTCTCGTGGAGCAGCGCGTTGACGCGGTCCTCTCCATCGCCGACCGCGTGGTTTTCATCGAAAACGGCCAAAGCCGCGAAGAAGCTGACGCCCGAACCCTGCGCGCAAACCCCGATATGGTTCGGCGTTATGTTGGGGTTGCCTAAAGAACGGGCGCCGCAGCCCGCGCCATCGCTTGCTCGCGCATGATAATGTAAACGCCCGCGCTCATCGTGATGATAATCCCAAGCATCGCCAAACCATTAGGCCAATCACCAAAGACAAGATAGCCAATCACCGTCGCAAACGGAATTTCCAGATACTGCATCGGTGCGACGGTGGCCGAGGGAGCAAAGCGCAGCGACCATGTCATCAACAAATGCGCGGCTGTACCGACAATGCCGATCACGGCCAGCAGCCCCCACTCAAACCCGTCCGGTTGCACAATCGAGAGCGCTGACATCTCCGATAATCCCGGCACAAAATACAATCCGCCCAGGATAACAGAGGCCACCACGCCACTGATCGCTTGCAAACTGATCGCATCGACATCGCGCGCGATTTGGCGGGTCAGGAGCATGAAGAAGGAGAAATTGACCGCCACCATCAACGGCAGCAACGCAATCGGCCCAAGGGCCGCAAAACTGGGCTGGATCACCAGCAAAGTCCCGAAAAAGCCGATGCAACACGCCACCAACCGCCGCCGCCCGACTTCCTCGCCAAGGAAATAATTGCCCAGCAACAGCATGATAAAAGGCATCACAAAAACAATCGCAATCGCATCCGCCAATGGCAGATAGCGCAGCGATGTGAACATCGCCCCGATGCCCATAATGTGCAGCACTGTGCGCAGCACCATCAACCAAAATATCCACCGCCGCATCATCAAACTGCGGGCGGTCAACACCACCAGAGGCAGCAAAAGCACCGCCTGAACCCCAAACCGCACCAGCAGCAACTGCCCCAACGGGATCGTCTCACCCAAAACTTTCGCCATCGAGTCGCCCAACGGGGCGAGGACGCAGAAGCCGAGCATCAGCAAAATACCCAGAAGCGGCTTGTCGCCACTCATGGCAAGCGGAAGTCGACGAATACCGGATAGTGATCGCTGGGCCAGACCCCGTCAAACTTGCGCCGTACAACCACGGGGTCCGCCAATCGCGCAACATCCGGCGTCGCCGCAAGGTGATCGACAGGCCCGGTAAGGTTCACACCCCGATTCCAGTGGTAAGTCGAACCACTCACAGGTGTGAAACGCACGCCCGCTTCAGTGATAATCGTCGCGGGTTTCGAGCCAAGACCCGCATTGATGTCGCCAATCACGAACACAGTCTCACCCGCATCAATCAACGGCTTTATCCGCTCCGCCACGAGCAAAGCCGAGCGTCGGCGATTCTCACGGCTGGAAAAATCGAAATGAACGTTGAAAACCTTGAAAAGTTTCCCCGTTCCATTCTCCTCAAACGCCGCCCAGGACGCGAATGCCGGATAGCTGCCATTGTAAGTGCGCGCGTAGATCACATCAGGCGTCTCGGAGAAAAAGAACCACCCGTGATCGCGCATCGTCAGGCGCGCTTTACGGTAGAATATCGGCTGCGTGGAGGGAAAACTGCGCGGATCCCCTTCCGCCGCGACCCCATAATCAGGGTTTTGCTCGCGCAACCAATCCAGCGCGAAATTATCGATGTTGAGGGAATTATGCGCGAAACTCTCCATCTCCTGAAACGCCACAATATCGGCATCCAGCGATTTGAACGCCGCATCCTGTGCAACTTTGCGGTCTTCCCAATCCTGAACAGACCATGCACCCGTCTCACGACTGGCGATTATATAATGAACATTGTGAGTGGCAACACGCAGCGCATCTTGCGGCGGCGCTTCGGGCAGTGGCGCGTTATTGGCGCAGCCTGACAGCGCCAGCGCCGCCAGTATTACCGATTTAAACCCGAAAAACCGCATCCGCCTCTCCTACGATGTTCCACGCGACGCCTTCTCGACCAGGCCGGAAACCCCGTCCCGCTCATCCAGCACGGCCAGAACATCCGCCAGCGGCACATCCCGCGCCGCCAGCATCACAAGCATATGATACAGCACATCTGCACATTCGGAGGTCAGTTTTTCGCGATCCCCCTTCACCGCCTCGATGATGGCCTCAATCGCCTCCTCGCCAAACTTTTCGGCGCATTTCTCCGGTCCTTTGGCCAACAACCGCGCCGTATGCGAGGCGGAGGCATCGCCATCAGCTTTGCGCGCGGCAATTGTCGCCTCCAGTCGCGAGAGAGTGTCTTTCATCAATCGACCAGCGCCTTCAACGCCACCAGTTGCTTCTCGATAAAGCCTTTGGTCGCGTCATCCAGACCCGTCTTGCCCTCATCAAAAAACTTACCCGCCTCACCGACGTAGATCATCGGTTGCGAGACGACCTGCGCGTTAAGATTGGCCATCTGATTACGCAGCTGCATCTGCGCGCGCACGGTGCCCAGCTTGCCGGGGCTGGTGCCCATCATCGCGGTCGGTTTGCCGTCAAACACATTCGGGCGCACCCGCGAGGCCCAGTCCAGCGCATTCTTCAGAACACCGGGAATACCCGCGTTATACTCCGGCGTTACGATCAGCAAAGCATCCGCACCCAGAATATCCGCCGCAAACGCCTCAACACTGGCCGGAATGCCTTCCGCCTCAACATCACCGTTATAGAGCGGAATGTCACTGATATCAGCGATTTCAATCTCGATATCAGGAGCCGCAATCTCCGCCACCGCTTTCAGCAGAGCCGTGTTGTAAGAAGCCTTGCGCAAGCTGCCCGAAACGCCACAAATTTTCATCACTCGTCCTTTGGATTAAAGGCGCACAGGCACGCCGCCCGCTGCCATCGCCGATTTGGCCTCTGCTATCGAATACGTCCCGAAGTGAAAAATCGAGGCCGCAAGCACCGCTGAAGCATGACCTTCAGTGACGCCCTCAACAAGATGGTCCAAAGTTCCGACACCGCCACTCGCAATCACCGGAATCCCCACGGCGTCGGCGACCGCGCGGGTCAAGGGCAGATCGTAACCGATTTTGGCCCCGTCACGATCCATTGAGGTCAGCAAAATCTCACCCGCGCCAAGCGCCTCAACTTTCTGCGCAAAAGCCACCGCATCAATCCCGGTTTCCTTGCGCCCGCCGTGGGTGAAAATCTCAAATTTCCCCGGCGCGACGGATTTCGCGTCAATGGCCACCGTGATGCATTGCGAGCCGAATTTTTCCGCCGCCTCACGCACAAATTCAGGATTGATAACGGCGGCGGTGTTGATCGAAACCTTATCGGCTCCGGCCAGCAGAAGCGCGCGAATGTCATCCAACGTCCGCACACCCCCGCCCACAGTCAGCGGCATGAAACAGCGTTCGGCTGTCTGACGCACCACATCCAACATCGTGCCACGATTCTCGACACTTGCGGTGATATCCAGGAAGCAAAGTTCATCCGCCCCGGCGGCATCATACGCCGCCGCCGCCTCCACCGGATCGCCCGCATCAATGAGGTCAACAAAATTGACCCCCTTCACGACACGCCCTTCCTTCACATCAAGGCACGGAATAACGCGGATTTTTAGCATGATTATAACCCCGCACGCACCCGAAAGCGCGTTCATAAAGTGGTGCGGGCGGTGGGATTCGAACCCACACTGGAAGGATTTTAAGTCCTCTGTCTCTACCGTTGGACTACGCCCGCAACACGGCAGTGTTTGGCATTATGGCGCTGGCTTTTCAAGTCACGGTTTACCATCGCGTACGGCAATCTCTCGAAGCACCCGCAGGGTAAATCCTCTCCATTAACCCGCACAGCAACAGGGCCGCCGGA
>CALFAK010000099.1 GCA_937948985.1 uncultured Neomegalonema sp.
GGTTCCGGAGATCACAAGCGATTGCTGGGGCATTCTCAATATCTCACCCGCCAACATCATGTGCGCGACCTCGCGGATGGTGGTCAAACGGCGCGGTGCCGAAAAACCAACCGTCCTCGCCTGCACCCTGTTGGCCTATGATGAGGAATTTGAACTTGGCACAACGCTGAAAGAAGCGGAGCGCCCGATCAAACTGAACCACAAACACTGCGCCAAATTCTGCGTCCTCGGCGGCGGCAGTTGTACGGCTTAGACTAAATACATCGTCCCTGCCCCGCACCAGATGCGATCGGCTTCACACATCAGGTTTCGTTTTCGTCCCCACAAGAATTTCTGAAAGTATATTCACAATAAAAACAATGTCATACCCCGCGACGGCGGGGCATGACATTCGTCCATATTCTCTAGCGTCCGCAGTGACTTGAATTACGAGGACAAGGCTTGTGGACCCGTGGATTGCGCGCCGCAGTCTATCCTCGCGGAGGCGGGGGCGTGGAATGACGACACTATTTTTCCGCGTGCAGATTAGATGTTTGCATCCGGTAGCTCCGAATTCGATCGCATCCCCCAACCCGTTTGACCCGCCCCCCGCCCCCCGTTAAACAACGCTCATAAAACCCCTACAAAAATAGACGGCAGAGCAGCATGGATAAAATCGCGGTTACGGGCGGCAAGCCGCTCAATGGGACCATTCCGGTTTCGGGGTCGAAGAACGCCTGTCTGCCCCTTATGGCGGCGTCACTCCTGACCGATCAGGTTTTCAGCCTCACCAACGTACCGGATCTTGCCGACATCGGCACACTCAGCGCCCTCTTGCGCTCGCTGGGTGCGACTGTCACCCATGACGCGCAGAACAGCCGCCTCGACCTGCATTTCGCGCGCATTTCCAGCCCGCTGGCCCATTACGACATCGTCCGCAAAATGCGCGCGAGTATCCTTGTGCTCGGCCCGATGCTGGCCCGTGACGGCGCTGGGACGGTGTCTCTGCCCGGCGGCTGCGCCATCGGGGCGCGGCCTGTTGATCTGCACCTCAAGGGCTTGCAGGCGATGGGTGCAACGCTCGATCTGCGCGACGGTTACGTCCACGCCACGGTCCCGCGCAGTGTCAATGGCGGGCGTTTGCGCGGCGTCTCGTTCCGCTTCCCGTTCGTCTCCGTGGGCGCGACCGAGAACCTGATGATGGCCGCGACACTGGCGAAAGGCACAACCCGCCTCGTCAATGCGGCGCAAGAGCCTGAGATTGTTGATCTGGCCCGCTGTCTCAGCGGCATGGGCGCTCATATCGAGGGCGCGGGCACGTCTACCATCGAAATCGAAGGCGTAGACGCGCTGTCCGGCACCGAACACAAAGTCATCGCCGACCGGATCGAACTGGGCAGCTTCATGATTGCCCCCGCCATCACGGGCGGCGACGTTACCCTCGCCAATGCCGATATGAGCCTCGTTGGCGCGCTGGCCGAGGCACTGGACGCGGCGGATGTCAGCATCAGCGACACGCCGGACGGCATCCGCGTCGTGCGCAAAAACGGCACGATCAAGCCCGTCTCGATCATCACCGAGCCTTTCCCCGGCTACGCAACCGACTTGCAAGCGCAGATGATGGCGCTGATGACCCTCGCCGACGGGATCAGCACGATTGAGGAGCGCATTTTCGAGAACCGCTTCATGCACGTGCCGGAGCTGGCCCGCATGGGCGCGAAAATCGACATTAACGGCGGCGTTGCCACGGTAACGGGCGTTGACAGCTTGCGCGGCGCACCCGTCATGGCCACCGACCTGCGCGCCTCGATCAGCCTCGTGCTGGCGGGCCTCGCGGCGGAGGGTGAAACCGTGGTCAGCCGCGTATATCACCTCGATCGCGGCTACGAACGGGTTGAGGAAAAACTCCGCGCCTGCGGTGCGCAGATCGAGCGTATTCAAGGGGCTGATTGATGGGGGGTTAAACTTCCCGACTTTTATTGCCGGACTTGTTCCGACGATGACACAACATTGTATTATATGATTTTGGCCGATGGACAAAGTGGGGATGTTTGGACATGAGTAACGAAGACGCCAGCTTTGCCGACGGCGCACCCGCGCCCGTTAAAGGCCTCTCCCTGCGCGCCGATGATACGGACAGTCTCGCGGTGATCTCCGCGCTGATGCAAGACGCCGTGGGCAAAACCACCGACATCGCATGGATGCCGAAACGCCGGATATTCGCGCTGGTCGCCAACCGCTTCCGCTGGGAGGACGTGGACGCCGCCAAAGCCGACGCCCGCCCGTTCGAGCGCCGCCGCGTTGGCTTGCATTTCGGGAACGTCCTCTCCGTCAAGGGCGCGGGCTTCGATCCGGCCAAGGCGCAGCAAGCGTTTGAGCTGCTCTCGATCACCTTTGAAGCCGGCGAAGACGGCACGGGCACGCTATCACTGATCTGCGCGGGCGGGGCGGGCTTTGCCCTCGAAGTCGAGGCGCTTGACCTGCACATGAGCGATTTGGAAGCTGTCTGGCACACACAAATCATGCCCGAACATGACGGAGACGACGCCTGATGGTCCGCCGCCTTTCAATCACTGACACCACATTCACCACCGATTTCGACGCACTGCTCTCGCTGAAACGCGAGGTGAGTGTGGAGGTGGACACGGTTGTCTCTGACATCATCACCGATGTGCGCAAACGCGGGGATGCAGCGGTTGTTGATCTGACCACAAAATTCGACCGCTTCGCCATCACGGCGGACACGCTGGCCGTGACAGCGGGTGAAATCGACGCCGCGGTCGCGGCCATCCCCGCCGCCCAACGCGAAGCCTTAGAGACCGCCGCCACCCGCATCCGCGCCTATCACGAGCGCCAGCGCCCTTCGGACGAACGTTGGACCGACGCGCAAGGCGTCACCCTCGGCTGGCGCTGGAACGCGGTTGATGCGGCAGGTCTCTACGCGCCCGGCGGCCTGGCCAGTTACCCGTCTTCGGTGCTGATGAACGCGATCCCCGCAACAGTCGCGGGCGTCTCACGCCTCGCCCTCTGCGTCCCGACGCCCGATAACAAGATCAACCCCCTTGTCCTTGCCGCCGCACGGCTGGCCGGCGTGACCGAGGTGTATCGCATCGGCGGCGCGCAAGCGATTGCGGCGCTGGCTTACGGCACCGAAACCATACCCCCCGTTGACGTGATCGTCGGCCCCGGCAACGCCTATGTCGCCGCCGCAAAACGTCAGGTTTTCGGGCGCGTCGGCATCGATTCCATCGCCGGACCATCGGAAATTCTGGTGATCGCCGACGGCGAAAACGACCCCGACTGGATCGCCCTTGATCTGCTGTCCCAAGCCGAACACGACGCCTCCGCCCAGTCGATCCTTATCACGGATGACGCGTGTTTCGGGGATGCGGTCGCCCGCGCGGTCGATGCGCGCTTAGAAACGCTGGAACGGCGCGGAATTGCAGGCGAAAGCTGGCGACAATCCGGCGCGATCATCACCGTGGACACGCTCGACCAATCCGCCGGTCTGGCCAACGCCATCGCCGCCGAACACCTTGAATTGTGCGTCGCTGATCCTGATGCGCTGGCCGCGAAAATCCGCCATGCGGGCGCGATGTTCTTGGGCCGCTGGACCCCGGAAGCCGTGGGCGATTATGTCGGCGGCCCCAACCATGTTTTGCCCACAGCCCGCAGCGCCCGCCACGCGTCCGGCCTTTCGGTTCTGCAGTTCATGAAGCGCACGACGATGCTGAACTGCACCCCCGCCGCACTCGGTGCAATCGGCGGTGCGGCGGAGACGCTGGCCCAAGCGGAAGGGTTGGAGGCACACGGCCTTTCCGTGCGCGCCCGCCTCGACGCCCTGAATTCGGAGGGATAAGTGAGCACTCATATCGCCACCTTCCGCATCGACGACAGCGCCCTCCCCGCCCCCACGCCGGAGGGTGAGCAAGAGCGCAATATCGCAATTTTCGACCTGCTGGACGGTAATCATTTCCGCTTGCTGGGTGAGGCTGCGCCCGACGGCCCCTACGATGTGACCCTGGCCCCCGCCGACCGCCAGCTTGTGTTCAGCGTCACCGCGCCCGACGACAGCGTCACCGAAATCATGCTGCCCTTTTCCGCCTTCCGCAAACGCGCCCGCGCGTATTTCGGCGTCTGCGAAAGCTATTTCGAGGCCGTTCGCCAAAGCGCGCCGGAGCAAATCCGCATCCTCGACGAAGAGCGCAAAGCCCTCCACAACGAAGGCGCAACCATCCTGCGCGACCGCCTCGCCGAACAGGTGGAGATTGACGAGAACACATCGCGGCGGTTTTTCACATTGGTCTGCTCGTTGCTCTATCGGGGGTGACGCCCGCAACTGCCGCGCAAGCGTGAAAAGAATGCCCGAACACCCCCTTCCCTTACAGCGTTCCTTCGCGCATAGTCAGACGACGTAAAATCGGGAGAAACGAATGAAACTGTTCAATAAAAGCCTCAAGACGGCTCTCGTCGGGGTTGCTGTGGCGGCAAGCCTTGGCGGCGCGGCAATCGCGCAAGATCTGAAATTCTTCACCATCGGCACGGGTGGCACGGCGTACACGTACTACCCTGTGGGCGGCGTCATCGCGAACGCGATTTCCAAGCCCCCCGGCTCGCGCGAATGCGGCAAGGGCGGATCTTGCGGTGTGGACGGCCTGATCGCTTCCGCCGTCTCCTCGCGCGGTTCGGTTGACAACGTCAACGCTATCATCTCCGGCCTGCGCAACTCAGGCTTTGCTCAGTCCGACGTGGCATTCTGGGCCTTCACCGGCACGGGCACGATGGAAGGCAAAGAGCCTGCAACCGACCTGCGCACCATCGCCGCGTTGTTTGAAGAGCATATTCACCTCGTCGCCCTCGCGGACAGCGGCATCAACTCGGTTGCCGATCTCAAAGGCAAGCGCGTCTCCCTCGATGAGCCGGGTTCGGGCACCTATGTTGATGCCAAGCTGATCCTCGAAGCCAACGGCATGGGCACAGACGAT
>CALFAK010000100.1 GCA_937948985.1 uncultured Neomegalonema sp.
CTCGAAAACGCCGCAATTCATTACATGTCGATTTACCTTAACGATACCAATTCACCGCACACTCTTCCCCAACAGCCGCAGCCGGATATGCGCTTCGACGTGATTCTCGTCGGGCGCACCGGGGATGCGACGTGGATCGAAAACGCGCGCCGCTTTGATGAATGGTGAGCGCCCCGGGACGGAGAAACCGTGCGATGCCTGCCATACTGACCTTACCCCGAAAAACCGCCGCCGCCCTGTGCCTCGCGGCCCTGACCCTCAGCGCCTGTGGCGGCGGCTCCACCGCCCCCCAAACCGTAAGCGCCAGCCGCACCATCGGCTCCAGCTTTGATGACACCTCCATCCAGCTGGGCCTGAACCGCGATCTGAACCGCGCGTTCCCCACTTTCTTCACCCAGATGGGCACGGAAGTCCGCGAAGGCCGCGTCCTGCTCGTCGGCACTGTCGCCACGCCTGAACAGCGTTTGGAGGCCTCGAAAGTCGCTTGGCAAATCCGGGGCGTGCGCGACGTGGTGAACGAGCTGCAAGTCGCCAACCGCCAAAGCGCCGCCAATTATCTCAGCGACGCCCGCATCTCCAACCAGATGCGCCTGCGCCTGCTGACGGCAACAAATGTCGGTGCCACGAATTTTGACATCGAAACCGTCAACGGGACGGTCTATATCCTCGGTATTGCCAAGGATAAGGCCGAGCTGGAGCATGTTGCCTACCTCGCCGCGACCATTTCGGGCGTGCAGAAGGTTGTCTCCCACGCCCTGCTCGCCGATGATCCGCGACGCATGGGCCGGCCAAAGCACGCCTCGGCCACCACATACGAATAGCCCGGCGCATCTCGGCGGGGTTTTAAGGAGAACGCCGCCATGACTGTGACCGTCGGAATTCAGATGGACCCGATTGACGCCATTGACATCACTGGCGACAGCACCTTTGCCCTGTCGCTGGAGGCGCAAGCGCGCGGCTACGGCCTGTTTTACTACACTCCCGGCGATCTGGGGATGCGCGACAGCCGCGTTTTCGCCCACGGCCACGCCCTGACCCTGCGCCGTGAGGTTGGCAACCATTTCGACATCGGCCCGCGCGAGACCCGCGATCTGGCCGATCTCGACGCCGTTTTGCTGCGTCAAGATCCGCCTTTCGACATGGGTTACATCACCACCACGCATCTGCTGGAACGGGTGCATCCTCAGACGCTGGTGGTCAACGATCCGTGCTGGGTGCGTAATTACCCTGAGAAAATTCTCGTCACAGAGTTCACGGACCTGACCCCCCCGACGCTCATCACCCGCAACCTCGACGATATCCGCGCGTTCGGCAAAGAACACGGCGGCCTGATCCTCAAACCGCTCTACGGCAATGGCGGGGCCGGGGTGTTCAAGCTGGATGCGGACCTGAAAAACCTCACCTCGCTCTACGAGATGTTCGTTGAGCGGATGCCTGAACCCTTCATCGCGCAGGCGTTTTTGCCTGATGTCGCGGCGGGGGATAAGCGGGTGATCCTTGTGGATGGTGAGCCTGTCGGCGCGATCAACCGCGTTCCGGCGGCGGGAGAGACCCGATCTAACATGCATGTGGGGGGGCGCCCTGAGAAAGTGGCGCTCACCGCCCGTGACCGTGAAATATGCGAGGCAATCGGCCCGCTGCTGCGCGAGAAGGGCCAGATTTTCGTCGGCATCGACGTGATCGGCGATTATCTGACCGAGATTAACGTCACATCCCCGACGGGGATACAGGAGCTGGACCGCTTCGATGGCATAAACGTCGCCGGGATGGTGTGGGATGCGATTGAGGGGCGGTTGTAGAAAACGGGCCGCCTTGGCAAGCCCGCCCGCCCGGTGGGGCAGGGGCGCGTGTCGGGACTGCGTCCCATGGTGCAAGGGTCTCTTTCTTCTTCTTTTCTCTTTATGAGAGAGGCTTCAGGTCAGGACTTGAAACCCCGCCCCACATTCACCAATTTCTATAAGCAATCTGTGATCCGACACATATTACGCGAGGGTTCCCCATGTATTTCGATATGACCTATATGCTTCTGGTCGTGCTTCCGGGCATGGTTTTGTCCGGCGGGGCATCTATGCTGGTGAAGAACACCTTCAAGAAATACGAGACCATCGGCACTCAGAGCAATCTGACCGGGGCCGAGGCCGCGAAGCTGATGTTGGAACGCTCCGGTGTCACGCATTGCCGGATCGAGCCGATCGCCGGGCGCATGAGCGATCATTACGATCCTCGCGACCGTACGCTGCGCTTGTCCGAGCCTGTCTACAACGCACGCTCCATCTCGGCGATTGGTGTTGCCTGCCACGAAGCCGGCCACGCTCTGCAACATGCGCAGGGATATAAATGGCTGCAGATGCGTTCGGCGCTGGTTCCTGTGACCAACATCGCCAGTAAAATGTCGATGCCTGTGCTTATGGTTGGCATGATGCTGCTCTCGATGGCCCCTTTGCTCGGACAATGGGTTGTTCTGGTTGGCGTTGCGTTGT
This sequence comes from uncultured Neomegalonema sp., assembly GCA_937948985.1. Taxonomy (GTDB): domain Bacteria; phylum Pseudomonadota; class Alphaproteobacteria; order Rhodobacterales; family Rhodobacteraceae; genus JAHDDY01. The sequence goes on from CALFAK010000100.1 coordinate 2,481, forward strand.
TCGCGGCGGCAGTGGTGTTCTCGGTTGTCACGCTCCCCGTGGAGTGGGATGCGAGCGCGCGTGCCAAGACCGCGATGGTCCACGCGGGCATTGTCAACCAGCAGGAAGCGGCAGGGGCGGGCAAAGTCCTGAACGCGGCATTCCTGACCTACCTCGCATCCGCCATCGCATCGATCATGACGCTGATCTACTACCTTCACCGCTCCGGCCTGCTGCGTCAGCTTCTGAGCCGCCGATAGGCAGGCTTCCTACTCCTCTGATTGAGAGTGGCGTGCTTGAAAGCGCGCCTGATATCTGTCTCGCCGGATCGAGCGATGTGTTGTTGCGTCGCGACCGGGTGGCGCTGGCCTCCAAAGGCGATGACGGCGATGCGCTGGGCATCAGCAAAGATGGGCGGTTTAGGGTTGAGCGTATAAGCCAAACTATGAAGCTTATACTTGGATTTACTAAAGTGCATTGTGAGGAAAAAGCGTGCAATGATTGAACGCATAGAGATTGATGTTCCTGATATTCTAGCACAGTATAAGGTGCCGGGTGTCGCATTGATCCGCACGCAGCCAGAGTCTGGCGCGGGTACGCCGGGCTGCTGGTTTGGCGGCAAACCGCGCTTGCCTGCGCACATTCCATGGCCCGTAAATGATGAGTGGCATGACGATCCTAAGATGCCGATGCACTTTTTGTGTCAACTTGATCTGGCACAATTTCCGGTAGCGGTTTTTGAGTATTTTGACACGTTGCCACGTTCGGGAACGCTGTTTTTTTTTTATGATGCCGTTTATGGCGGTGCGGGGTCGGAACTGTTTGATGCTTCAGCTGTTATCTACGTCGAGGAGGATGTCGCTGACATTCCCTATCGCGACTTGCCGCCCGTACCGGATGAAGTCGTAGAAAATGCGATGTCGTATACCTACAAAGAGAAAGGTTTCGGGCACGATTTTCCCTATTGGCCGATCACGCTTTATGAAGTTGATACTTATCCGAACGGACGTTGGAGACAGGTTGTAAAAAATCATGATATTTTAAGTGATCCATATAAATTGGCGTGGGAAAAATGGTTTGAGCGTTTAGAGTCAGAAGTCACACACTTTGGAGTGGAAGGCCAATTTAGTGTTCATGTCGCTCTTGGCGCTTGTGGAATTGAATACAAAAAGAAGCGTATTTTGTTTATTTCTCATGATGAAGGCATGAATTTATACTTGGGAGATGGCGATTCTATGAGTTATTTTATTAAAAATGAAAAATTAATAGATAATTGTTTTTCTTGCGCAAAATCATTATTTGATAATTATTTAGGTTAATTTGCAATAAATATAGAATTTAAAATAAATGATGCAAAACTTGAAAGATCATTAAATTTATCTAAATAAAATAACAATATATTTACAGAAGATATTTCTGTTGCTCATCACATAATACCAATGTCTTATTTTGGAAATCCAAAAAGCAACAGTTATACACCCGCTAGTAGAGATACACACATTAAATCTCAAGGTAAAGATGGTGTGCGTGTTGCTATTGATCGTGCCTATGACTTTGTTTTAGGTTCAGGACCTATTGATATTGGAATGTCTTTGGCACGGCTGCGGCCCTTTTTCCCAAGACCGCATGGCAAGCTGCGTGTTGATGACCGGAAGGTTCTGAGCGGGATCATCTTCGTTAATCGTAACGGTTTGCGCTGGCGGGATGCTCCAGTGGATTACGGTCCTTCGAAGACGCTTTACAACCGTTGGGTCCGGTGGTCGCGGCTTGGGGTATTCA
>CALFAK010000101.1 GCA_937948985.1 uncultured Neomegalonema sp.
CCTATTTCGACCCCATCCGCCCGCAAATGACGGGATGATTGGTGGAGTCGCCGGGTACCGCCCCCGGGTCCGAGCCGCCTATTACACGCGCGTTTATCACCATAGTCCGCTTGCGCGAACACTCTCAATATAGGGGCGGGCTGGTTAAAAAAGAAGGGGTTTCTTCGGGAATATCCGGCCTGATTGTTTTTTGAGATATGAACAGAGTACGATTGTGAAGCAGGAGTTTGAAATCCGTCACACCGCCGGAGGCCATTCTCACATGAGTGAAACACCGATTGATGTCGTTCGTACATCGCCCGAACCTGCCTTGCCGGTCGATGAGAACCGGAAGGTCATTTATCTCTATGATTCTGTGTACGGTGTAGGTGATGGTCCGGCTTTGCCGCTTGAAGCCATAAAAAAACAAACAGCGATAGGGCGCATCGCCGACAAATCACCGGAGCGTTTGATCGATCTGAGCAGTGTGAAACACGGCATCCGTTTGGCGTATTTTTTGAAGCTGACTGATGAACCCGATGTCTGGCATTCTGATTTGCGGCTGACGAATGCAAAATTCCAGGGGCCTCTGCCGGATATGTTTACGTCGCGTTCGAAGCTGGTCGTCAGTGAAAAGGCGAAGCAGGTTTTCGAGGCCGCGATGCCCGAAGCCGTAAGGTTTTTCCCGGTGCGGATTCTCACTAAAGCAGGTGAAGAGTTTGTCACCGGGTACCATTACGCTGTAGTCTTGTTTAAAATCATGCCAATAAATTATTATGAAGGGCCTGAACTGGAAACGAACAGGCTTTTTGGCGGCGCTGATCTTTTCAAATCATTTGTCCGCTATCCGGAAGTTGCGGATTGGGCGCTGCAGTATCCGTTCTGGGGAAGCAACGCACTCGGAGGCGGCGATAAAGCACTGGTTTTCAATCCCGCTTTTCTGAAAGCACTGCATCGCGCCGGCGTGAGCGGGGCCGATCTTTATTCCAAACGGGGCGGGACGTACGAGCCTTGGGAAAACATAAGCTGGACGTATCTGGATTAAATTCGGGGAGATTTATCAGGTCCTAAACCTATAGCGATTTGCGATAGAGCTGAGGCAGGTTTCGCTGCGTCAGATTTATCGCAAATCGCAGGGGGTCCCGCATCTGCAAAGCGTCATTTCATGCCGCATTGCGTGCGGGACAGCTTCTTCTTCTTCAAGCGTGTGTCGTGCCTTCCTTAAGCCGCCACTTGCGACGCCATGCGCGCTTCGGCGTAGCTGACGAGTTTGCGGCGGTTCTCATCCCACAGCTGCAGCTTCACGCAGGAGAAGCTCTCGCGCAAGGTCAGCTTGCTCATCTCACCCAGTGCGGGGTGGTCTTTGATGACTTCTGACAGGCGATAGAACGGGATCTTGCTGTAAAGGTGATGCACATGGTGGATGCCGATATTGGCGGAAATCCACTTCAATGGCTGTGGCAGGACGTAGTGAGAGCTGCCATGCAAAGCGGCCTCGTGCACTTGCCAGTCTTCCTCGGTATCCCAGTGCGTATCCTCAAACTGGTGCTGCACGTAAAACAGCCACACACCGATTGAGGCGGCGATCAGAGTGACGGGCAGGAAAACCAGCAGGAAGGTACTCAGGCCGAGCAACCAGATCAGCGCGCCGGCAACGGCGGCCAGCGCCGCGTTCGTGCCCATTGAACTGATCCAGTATTCTTTATGCTTCATATGGCCAAGCGGCAGACGGTTTTCGAGCAGATAGATATAGACCGGGCCGACCACAAACAGGGTTAGAGGATGGCGGTAAACGCGATACGTAAACTTGCCCCATGTCGAGCGCGCCTCGTATTCCGCCACCGTCAGGGTCAACAAATCGCCCGTGCCGCGTTGGTCCAAGTTGCCGGATGCGCCGTGGTGAATCGCGTGGTTTTTGCGCCAGACCGCGTAGGGGGTCAGCGTCAGCACCCCAAAGACACGGCCCACCCAATCATTGGCGGCCTTGGTCTTGAAAAACGCGCCATGCCCGCAATCATGTTGAATCAGGAAGATGCGGACCAGAAATCCGGCGGCGATGATCGAGATCGGCAAACTCAACCAGAAGCTGACCTGCAAAGCCCAGCAAGATGCCGCCCAAAGCAGCATAAAGGGGATAACGGTGATGGCGATTTCAAAGATGCTGCGAGATTTTATCGGCTCACGATACTTCGAGAGAACTTTCATCCAATCACGCGCCGCAAGGTCCGGCTCGTGGGTGTCGAAGTCGTGTGACATGTCGTTCATCGTGTGATCAGCCTTATAAGATGGGGCAACTGACATGCAGTTGACGTAAGGTCGTCTATCAAGTTCGACCTGCGCTGGCAAACAGCGCACCCGTAACATTCGTAACCAAGGCGGTTAATAAAGCGTTTATGTGACGCCATCGGGACAATGCGTCGCTATTGTTTGAACAGCGCACTACTCTTTAAGTGGTGCCACGCGTTCAACACACCACGCAGCCGCTGCTCCTCGCTCCTGTCACCGCCGTTCATATCGGGGTGCAGCTGCTTCACGAGGGTGCGGTAGCGTTCCTTGATCGATTCCGGCGTCGCCATCTCATCAAGGTCGAGCGCCTCAAGCGCTTTCATGTCGGCTTTGGGCAGCAAACGGCGGCGCATTTTACGGCGTTCACGTTCGGCGGTATCACCGGGATTGATGGTGGCGTTATCGCCCAGGACATCCATCGGATCGCTGAATCCGAACCGCTCCCAAGAGCGGCCCTCGGCATGGGAGACCTTGTGTGCGCCGGTCGCTTTTTCCGATTGCATCTTCCACGTTGGACGGTCCCAGGACCGGTCCGCCTGACGGGCGGCGTCGATCTCATCGGCGCTCATGCCTTTGTAATAATCCCAGCGCTTGTTGTATTCTTTGATGTGCGACGCACAGAACCAACGGAAGCTGTCCAAATCCTGCGGCGAAGCGGGAGCGCGGTGAACGCCCTTCGATTCGCAGTCGGGCCATTCGCACCCGCGGCTGGACTCGGTAAACGCGCCAGTGGCCCCGCGCCGCTTGTTACGGCGCTTTTTGTCGGCCTTTACACTGATGTCAAAATCTATTGGCGGTCGGGCCACGACAACTCTCCCACGTCTACAAAAGCCAACTTAGCGATTCAGGGCACTCTGTATGCCCTGAACTGACTTTCGGGTAAAGTCATCCGAGTCCATATCGCGAAATTTGCCGCCAAGACCTTTGCGCGTTACGCCGCCGAAATACGTGACGAGGCTTGCTGCGCGGCAATCCAGTCCCCAAGATCGGATCCTCTGCGCGCCCCATCCCCCTGTGGCATCAGGATCACCGTTCCGGGTTTCGCGGCGGCATCACGAATTGCTTCATTGCCATCGAGAACCTTGAAGAAATCAAGGATCAGTTCGGCCGGCATATTCAGTTCCGGCGGGATCGTTGGAGAGCCGTCGCGGTCCACATAAACAGGCGTTTTGACCTTCTGTGCCGTTTCGCCTTCGCCGATCACCTTATCCGTCCAGCGCACACCGATTTTACCCTGCATAACCGCAATCGCGGCGGCGTTGCCTTCGGCGATTTCCATGCGGAACCCTGCAATGGCTTTCGCTTTGAGCAGCGTGCTTTCCGCTTCGGCACGTGCCTCGCCAACCATGCGGATGCGCGTGGCTTCGGCCTCGTGCTCGGCTGCCCGGCGGCCCCATTCGGCTTCGCGGATGTTGTTGAGCGCGGTCTGCGTTGTGTTGGGCAATTCGGGGTCATCAATCACGAGATCAATGATCCGCACACCAAAGCTGGCCAGATGCTCAGACACGGTTGATTCGACTTCCTGCTGGATGAAGGATTTGTCGTCGTAGATTTCCTGAAACTCCATCCGGTTCGCCGCCGAACGCAGCGCCGCAACAACCAGATTCACCATTTGCGAGACCGGCTCATCGCGCTCAAAGGCAAAGCGCATGGCGTTGGTGACCTGAAATTGCAGCGTGGCGGGCAGTTCAAACACGAGGTTGTCGGCGCTTTTAATCTGCACCTGCATTTTTTGGGCAACGATGTCCGTCGGTACAATCGCGCTGGTCACCGCAAGAGGGCGGGGGATGGTGAAATGAACGCCCGTGTTGAGCATGGCAATCGGTTTGGTGCCCAGCAGCGTGATAACGTGAACGCGTTTCGGCGGGACGAAATGGACACAAGCGCTGATGAGAAACAAGATCACCACGACCGCAATCACGATGGGGATAAAGAACATGGGTATGGCTCCGGGGTTCAGAATTGGATAACCATGTCTTCGCTGTTAAGTCTCACCAACTGGTGAATCCCGGACAATTTTAAGCAGAAGTGAGTTGCCGCATGAGCGTCAAAGAAACCCTCGAACAAAAAATCACCGCCGCTTGCAACCCTGTCCGGTTGGAGGTGATCGATGACAGCGAAAGCCATCGCGGGCATGGCGGTTGGCGCGAGGGCGGGGAGAGCCACTTTAATGTGCTGATCGTGTCGGAAGCATTTGCGGGCGTATCGCGCGTGGCCCGCCAGCGCATGGTGTTCGATGCGTTGACCGAGGAACTGGCAGGTCCGGTCCATGCGCTGTCACTGCGTTGCCTGACACCGGAAGACGCCGCGCGGGAGGCTTAATCCTGCGCTGAACCGAGCGGCGGGCGCAGGGTTGTTGGCCTGGACGGTTCGGTGCTGGCCGCCTCGGCCTTAAACTCGCCGCTGGCCCGTAAAAAACCGCCGCTGGCGAGAGGGGAAGTCGGATCATCAAGGCCGACAGGCTCGCGCAGCGGTGCGGCGGGCTTTTCTTTGGGCGGCTGCGGCTCCGCGCGTTTGGGCGCCTCGACGGTCTCAGCGGCACGCAGAGCGCGGCGGAAGATCAGAACCGTGCAATGGGTTTCCGTCTCCACTTTCGATAAAAAGCCGGAGCGGCGGGTCGTTGTCAGTGTTTCAGCGCGCATGTATTCCCAACCGTCCACCACCTCGGCCTGAATGGCTTCGGCCATCGTCTCGGCCACCGCCTCAACTTCAGTCAGATTGCGGCGACGGCGTTGCTGCACCAGTTTGGGCAGGGCGGCGGTTTTGTATTCGTAGGGCGACATGGCCATCGCGGAAAACCTCACACAGATCTGGTCAAAACGAACTGATTTTGCATCTCTTTACCGAACTTCGACCACGACGCGCAACGGTCGTGATGACGATCACGGTTATGGTTTGCCATACAAGCAACAGCTATCGTTATTCGCGGCAGATCGTTATAAGGTCTGCGCGCGGGTGACGGAGGAAGCGGTATGCCGAAGAGCGGAAAATTTACGCGGCGCGGGGTGATGTTGTCGGGTGCGGCAGCGATGCTGGGCGGGTGCGCGTGGCGGCGGCGGCGGTTGCCGCCCGTTGTGATCGGCGGCAACGCGGTCTCGCCAACGGAACCGATTATGACGGCGCTCCGCAGATCGAGCGAGCATACGCGGCTGGTCGCGGCGCTGATGAGCACAGGGCTGGACAAGCGGTTGGAGGGGATCGGACCGCTGACGATCTTTGCGCCGACGGATGCGGCGCTGCAAAACCTGCGCCCTAAGACGGAGGCAGCGCGGCTGGGCGGGGATCAGGCGTATGTGAAATACGTGCTGGAGGGGCACATTGTGCCCGCAGAGGTCTCGACGAAGGACATCCGCGCCGGGATTCCTCAGATCGGCAAGCTGACCAAGGTGTTCCCACTGAATTCGGCGGTTATCAGCCTGCGGCAGAAGGATGGGGTGCTGCGGATTTTCGACACGCGCGGGCGGTTCGGACGGATCGGCGCAAGCGACGCGATTGCCTCGAACGGGTTGATCCACGTGATTGATGATGTGGTTTTGCCGCCGGAAGAGACGAGCGAGTCGTCTTAGGTTTAATCCTCCGGCTCCTGCGGCCATTGTGGCAGGTTGTCCGGCAAGATTACCCAGTCGAGTTTTTGCGATACCCAGATATGCGATTGCGGGGAGGGCGTGGCATCGAGCGCACCGCCTTTTACCGAGATGATGCCGCTGGCGCCGTGCCAGAGGCGCGAGCCGCAATCGGGGCAGAACGCACAGGTCATGCTGCCGCCGCTGTCGGTGGGGCGGGTCCATGTGGCGGGGGTGCCTTTGACCGGATCGACCGCGTCGGCGTTGACGATGACGGAAATGCCGAATGCGGAGGCGGATTGTTTGCGGCATTCGCGGCAGTGGCAGGCGTAGACCTGCTCAGGATTGCCTGTCAGCGTAAAGCGGATCGCGCCGCATTGGCATCCGCCATTGCTTTGTCCGGCATCAATGGGCATGGCTTTTCTCCGTAAACTCACATCAATCCTAAAGGAGAATCCCCGTGAGAGCAGCATATTATGAAACGCCCGGCGCGGCGGCGGCGGTTTTGGTTGTGGGTGAGGTTGAGACGCCCTCCCCCGCTGCGGGTGAAGTGCTGGTACGGGTCGCGTATTCTTCGGTGCATCCCTCTGATGTGAAGCTGCGCGCGGGAGGCAGGCCGGGGGCGGCGGGGCTGCCCTATCCGCGCATCATTCCGCACAGCGACGGATCGGGGACGATTGAGGCGGTGGGTGCGGGCGTGGATGCGGCGCGAATCGGTGAGCGGGTCTGGTTGTGGAACGGACAATGGGAGCGGGCGTCCGGCACGTGCGCGGAGTATATCGCCCTGCCCTCGGAACAGGCGGTTAAGCTGCCCGATAATGTGAGTTTAGAAGACGCGGCGTGTTTAGGGATTCCGGCGGTGACGGCCCATGCGTGTTTGATGAGTGACGGACCTGTTGATGGCCAAACGATCCTGATTACCGGCGGTGCGGGAGCGGTTTCATGGTACGCGATCCAGATGGCGCGGCGCGAGGGCGCGACGGTGATCACGACGGTCAGCTCGCCCGAAAAAGCGGCCTACGCAAAGAAGGCGGGGGCGCAGCACTGCATCAATTATCGTGAAGAGGACTTGGTTGCGCGGGTTACAGAGATAACGGGCGGGCGCGGGCTGGATCGGGTTGTTGATTTGGAGTTTGGTGCGAATATTGACGCGGTCGCGCAGCTTATCCGTGTAAACGGCACCATTGTCGCCTATGGTTCGGCGGCGGTGCGCGAACCTGTGTTGCCGTTTTACACGCTGATGTTCAAGCGGGTGACACTGAAAACAGAATTGGTTTATTTACTGCCTGAAACAGAGCGACGGATGGCTGAAACGTACCTGAACCGCGCGCTTGAGGAGAACGGTTTAACACATTCAATTTACAGTATGTTACCATTAGAGGATACCGCAAGGGCGCATGAAAAGGTCGAGAGCGGCGACCGTTTAGGGTGCGTCCTTATTACGCTTTGATATTGATTGCCTTTTTTCTCTGTACGACTGACTTTGAGTAATGGTTGGGAAAAATTCGGATACGCAGCGGTCGGGCCACGTTCAGTCCCTGACACGCGCGATAAGCCTTTTGCGTCTGCTGTCTGAATCATCAGATGGTGCGACCTTGAAAGAACTCGCGCAGGGGGCTTCGCTCGCTCCGTCGACAGCGCATCGCTTGCTGACGACCTTGCAAACCGAGCGTTTTGTTCGTTTTGACACCACCAAAAGCATATGGCGCGTTGGCGTAGGCGCGTTTTCGGTGGGCACGGGCTTTCTAATGAACCGTGATATCATGTCGATCACGCGCCCTCACCTGCAACGCGTTGCCGAGAAAACGGGCGAGACGGCCAATATGTTTATCGCCGCCGAAGGCATGGCGGTCTGTATGGCACAAATCGAGGGTCAGGGCGGCGGGAATGCCGTTACCCGGCCGGGCGGTAAAGTGCCGTTGGCTTTATCAGGCGCGGGGCGCTCTATTCTATCGCATCTCCCCAACCAGATCGCTGGATCGCCGCAGTCGGATAAGGAAATCTCAACGAAATCCAGTGCGAAATCAGGTCCAACAGAGCCGGTGAAACGCGCATTGGGACAAGCGCGGGTTTCGGGGTACGCGATTGACAAAGAGGAAAACCGCGTCGGCATATGCTGCGTCGGGTCTGCCGTGTTGGACGAAGCAGGGTATCCTGTCGCCGCGATTTCTGTATCGGGTTCGTCGTCTTCCATGTCAAAAGACAGACTGACCGAAATCGGCTCCATTGTTCGTGAAGCCAGCGCAAAGATCACTGCGGAACTCGGCGGCACAAAGGAAATCGCCAACTGAGGCAAATTTACTCTTTCCCGCATCAAGTGCGGGAAAGAGAAGTTCTTCAAGCTGCTGACCCAAGACTTTTACGCAATCAGCCCTGCAATACTTTACGGGCATGTTGCGGAATATCCTGGCGTGTGAGGCCCATTTTTGCCAAGAGATTGTCGTCCAAGCTGCTCAGTGCCGCTACCGTGCGGGCGTATTTGTACGAGTCGCCCATGCCGACGGCCCAGCTTGCAAAACGGTCGAGATATGCCTGTACGCCACTGAAGATGGACGATTTAGGCTGTTCCATTTCATAGAATGACATCGCGAGTGCTTCCTTGTTCATGCAATCCACCTTTGCCTCCTGATCATCAGGGTTGGCTTTTGCTGCGTTGCAACATAGATATGGGATTACAGGGCTGTGCAGTAGCCCGGTTCATGGCATAGTATCTTTGCCATATCGGCAAAGATAGGATGGACGATGGATTTACCGGCACAGATGGTCTTGTACGCGCAAGTCGTGGATGCGGGCAGCCTTTCGGCGGCGGCACGCGGGTTGAACCAATCGCCCTCCGCCGTCAGCAAGCAGATCAGCCATCTTGAGGACCGCATTGGCGTACGGCTGCTGCAACGCTCGAAGAAAGGCATCAGCCTGACCGAAGAGGGCAAGCTGTTTTACGAACGCTGTGCGGTGATCGCGCGAGAGGTTAATGAAGCAAAAGAATTGGTTGCCTCGCTGAATGATCATCCGACGGGCATTTTGCGGGTGACAGCGACGGTGGCATTTGCCAAAGCGCAAATCCTGCCGATCCTGCCCGGATTTTTGGAGAAATACCCGGAGGTCCAATTCTGGGCAAAGTTCACCGATCAGAAAGTCGACCTCGCCCAAGACCGTATCGATGTTGCGGTATGGTTTACAGAGCAAATTACGGACGAATCCCTCATCGCGCGCAAGGTGGCACATAACAGCCGGGTTATCTGTGCCGCACCATCATATCTGGAGCGGTTCGGCACGCCGAAAACTACCGAAGACCTTAAAGATCATAATTGTATGCGCCTGAATGGCATCGCCCGGCTCGATGACTGGAACCTGGGTACAACTTCCGCGCCCGATCCTTCGCTGCTGGGCGGGAACTTCTCGGCCAACAGCGCGGATGCGATCTATCATGCGACGCTGGCCGGGATCGGGATTTCGCGGTTATCGAATTATATCGTTGCCAAGGATATCGCCGCCGGACGGTTGGTGCGGCTGCTGCCGGAATATGAGGACCATTTGTCGGATATCTTTGCGGTTTATGCCGCAGGGCGCAACCTTTCGCCGAAGGTGCGGGCGTTTATCGACCACCTTGTCGGGGCGTTTTCGCCCATCCCGCCCTGGGAAACGTAGGGCCGATCAGGATCACTTACATTTAGGTTGTCTGTACCGTCCCTGTTCACTATCACTCCCACAGCAAAAACGAGACTGTGGGAAGCATTTTATGAGCGCGCGTATTGAAGTCAACGGAATGCAGGTCGATGCGGGCCTTCATGCTTTTATCGAGAATGAGGCATTGGCCGGATCAGGCGTCGAAAGCGCCGCGTTTTGGGACGGGCTTGCCGCGTTGCTTCGCGATCTGACACCAACAAACCGCGCGTTGCTTGAGAAACGTGAGAGCCTGCAAGCGCAGCTGGATGAATGGCACAAAGCGCGTAAGGGGCAGGCGCATGATGACGTTGCGTATAAGGCGTTCCTGACCGAGATCGGTTATCTGGTGCCCCAAGGCGATGATTTCAGCGTCGATACGCAGAATGTCGATGACGAGATCGCGCGGGTCGCCGGGCCGCAACTGGTGGTACCAATCACCAATGCCCGCTACGCGCTGAATGCCGCGAATGCACGCTGGGGCAGCCTCTATGATGCGCTCTATGGCACCGATGCGATGGGTAATCCCCCGTCTGAAAGCGGGTACTCCATCACGCGCGGAAGCCAAGTGGTTACATGGGCAGAGCGTTTTCTGGACGAGGTCATACCGCTTGACGGTACTGTTTGGGCCGCGCGGAACGGTTTTCAAATCGTCGGTGGCCGGCTGCGCGTGCGCACGGGCGGCGGCGTTGCGGCGCTTAAAGATGCCAGCGCGTTTGTCGGTTGGCGCGGCGCCGCGGACTCGCCTACAGCCATCCTGCTGAACAATAACGGCTTGCATATTGAGCTTACGATCGACCCTGCACACCGCATTGGCCGACACGATTCAGCCGGTATCGCCGATGTGGTTCTGGAAGCGGCCATGACGACGATTATGGATTGCGAGGATTCGGTGGCTTGTGTGGATGCCGAGGATAAGACGCTGGCATATCGCAACTGGCTGGGCCTGATGAAAGGTGATCTGAGCACATCGCTGGAGAAAGACGGCAAGACCATCACCCGCGCCCTGAACGCCGACCGCATATACACCAGCCCTGAAGGCGGCGAGATTTCACTGCACGGGCGCAGCCTGATGCTGGTGCGTAATGTCGGACACCTGATGACCAATCCGGCGATTCTCGACCAGAACGGCGATGAGGTTTTTGAGGGGTTGATGGATGCGGCGGTTACCTCGCTGATCGCGCTGCATGACATCAAGCGCAATGACGGTATCCGCAACTCGCGCACGGGCAGTGTCTATATCGTCAAGCCGAAGATGCACGGGCCGGAAGAGGTTGCTTTCACGAATGAGATTTTCGGGCGGGTTGAGGATTTCCTCGGCATGGAGCGCAACACGCTGAAAATCGGGATTATGGACGAGGAACGCCGCACATCGGTGAACCTGAAAGAATGTATCCGCGCCGCAAAAAGCCGGGTTGCCTTCATCAATACCGGCTTCCTCGACCGCACGGGTGACGAGATGCATACCGATATGGAAGCCGGGGCGATGATCCGTAAGGCTGACATGAAAGGTTCAACATGGATCGCGGCCTATGAGGATTGGAACGTGGATGTGGGCCTTGCCTGCGGACTGAAAGGTCATGCGCAGATCGGCAAGGGCATGTGGGCGATGCCGGACCTGATGCACGCGATGTTGGAGCAGAAGATCGGTCATCCGCGCGCGGGGGCGAATACGGCATGGGTTCCCTCGCCCACCGCCGCGACATTGCACGCGACGCATTACCACCATGTCAGTGTCGGAGAACGCCAGGATGCGCTGATCGCCGAAGGACCACGGGCGCGATTGGATGACCTGATAACGCTGCCACTGGCCGCGAATACGAATTGGCCGGATGAAGATCTGAATGCGGAGTTGGAAAACAACGCGCAAGGGATTCTGGGCTATGTCGTGCGCTGGATCGATCAGGGCGTCGGCTGCTCGAAAGTGCCGGACATCCATGATGTGGGTCTGATGGAAGACCGCGCGACATTGCGCATTTCAGCCCAGCACATCGCCAACTGGCTGCACCACGGGATCGTCACGGAGGGTCAGGTGATGACTGTGATGAAGCGGATGGCGGAGAAGGTGGACGGCCAGAACGCGGGCGATCCTTTATATGAGCCGATGGCCCCAGCGTTTGACGGTGTGGCGTTTCAGGCGGCGTGTGATCTGGTCTTCAAGGGCCGTGAACAGCCTTCCGGCTACACCGAACCCGTCCTGCACGCGCGGCGGTTGGAGAAGAAGGCGCGGGCGTAGGCTGTAAGCGACGCCCATGTCGGTTTCCGGCCAGATCAAATTCCACTTCTTTGATGGACTTCAAGCCATTAAGTCATGTGCGATCAACTGGAATCAGAATTCCCGCCAAGACTTGTGTGAATTCTGACGCCCGACGACACAAACTGATCGCGAATGACCCTAAAGAAGCGGGGTTTTCTTATGGTTGACGTTGCGACGCTGATTGATCTGAAACGTTATCCGATTGATGCCGGCGGGCCGGATTTGGCAAAGCTGCTCGATCAGGTGCGGGCGGATTTGGCCGATGATGGCTGTGCGGTGTTGAAGGGGTTTTTGACCCCGGCGGGCATTGATGCGCTGCGGGCTGAGGCGGATTCGGTCGCGCCGCACGGGCATCGGTCTTTCAACCGGACCAATGCGTATTTCACCAAGGACGACCCGTCGCTGCCGCCGGATGATCCGAGGCGGCGGTTCTTTGACCGCTCCAACAGCTTTATCCCCGCCGATAATTTCACCGATGACAGGCCGCTGCGCTCAATCTATCGGTTCGCGGCATTCGCGCCGTTTATTCAGGCATGTTTGCAGGAGGAGAACTTCTATCCCTATGCCGATCCGCTTGCCGATGTGATCGTCAATATGGCGGATGAAGGTGAGGGGTTTCCCTGGCACTTCGATACCAATAATTTCACCGTGACGCTGGCAATCCAGAATGCGGATGAGGGCGGTGCGTTTGAATATGCGCCGAATATCCGCGCGGGAGGTGAAAATTTCGATGCGGTGCGCGATGTGCTGGACGGCACGTCAGATCAAGTGCGGGTGCTGCATCTGGAGCCCGGGGATTTGCAGATTTTCCGGGGGCGTTATTCGCTGCACCGTGTCGCACCATTGCGCGGGAAGACGCCCCGCTATGTCGCGATTTTCTCCTATGTTGAGCAGCCGGATATGGTCGCGACGCCGGAACGCTGCAAGCAGCTTTACGGGCGGGTGCTGCCGATCCATTACGAACGCGGGGGGATGCGGGCGGATGCGTTTATAGATTGAGCTTCACCGTTTGCTGTAAAAAAACCCTCCGCTTTCGCGGAGGGGGGAGGCGGAGAGGGAAGGTTAGAGATAGCGAGACCGCTTACCCTTTGCGGCGGGGCATCGCGCGGAGTTCGTCGAGCGTGACGATGCCGTCTTTATTGGCGTCCATACGTTCAAAGCGTTTGGCGGAACGGACTTGCATATCCTCCAAGGTGACCGGGCCGCGCTTGGCCCAACGACCCTCGCCTTTGCCGCCATGTTTTCCGCCGTTGCGATGGCCTTTGGCTGCTTGCATCTCGGCCTGTGAGACGACACCGTCAGCATTGGTATCGAGGCGGGCGAAGCGGCGTTCTGCGCGTTTTCCGCTGGCGGCTTTCATCTCCTCAATGGAGATCGCCCCATCGCCGTTAACATCGACAAGGGCGAAGCGATCCGCTTTGCGGCTTTCACGCCGTGCCATACGGGCGGCTTTGCGTTCTTCACGGGTGATGGTGCCATCAGCATTCGCGTCGATCCGCGTGAAGCGGGCGGCGGCGAAAGCCTGCATGTCGGCAGCGGTGATTTGGCCGTCTTTGTCGGTATCAATCCGCTCAAACATCCGTTCGGCGCGGGGCATCCGGTCACCGCCATGAGCGCCTTTGGACTTATGGCTCGCAGAGGCGGCGCAACCGGCGGCAACGACGGTGAGGGCCGTGAGAATGGTGATATTTTTTGCTGTCATTTTCATCTTGTTTCCTGTGCCCGATAGGCTTTTGAATGCGATGTTTTTCAAGCGCTTGATGCCGATACAACGGAGCGGATCACAGATTCCGTCGCAGAAATTTTACCAACGGCGGAGGCGGCGGGGGATTGGCGATTGACATCACCCCACCCTGCCGCGAATGCTCTCGCGCATGTTCGCCTTTCGCCCTATCGGCTATGTTATCGGCCTGTTCGTAACCGTTCTGGGCATTGCCATGCTCGGCCCTGCGGTGGTGGATGCGGTGGCGGGGAATGATGAATGGGCGGCGTTTATGCTGTCCGCAACCATCACAATTGCCGTCGGGTCGGGCGCGGTGGTGGGTTGCTCCAACAGCCGCAAGCCGGGGCTTTCGCTGCAACAGACCTTTATTCTGACCGTTATCGCCTGGCTGGTGATGCCCTTGTTCGGGACGCTGCCGTTTCTGTTGGGCGAGGCGGATATGAGCATGACGGACGGTTTTTTTGAAGCCATGTCCAGCTTTACCACCACGGGCGCGACGGTGATGGAAGGGTTGGAGCGCAAGACGCCGGGCATACTGGTCTGGCGCGGGTTGCTGCAATGGATCGGCGGACTGGGGATTGTGGTGGTGGCAATTGCCATTCTGCCGGAGCTGCGCATCGGGGGGATGCAGCTGTTCAAATCGGAAGCGTTTGACACATTCGGGAAAATACTGCCGCAAGCGGCGCAGATCGCGAAACAGCTGTTCTATATCTATATCGGGCTGACGATCACGGTTTTGCTGATCTATGCCGCGTGCGGGATGAAGCCGCTGGACGCGTTTGTTCATGCGATGACGACCATCGCGACGGGGGGCTTGGCGAATTATGACAACTCGTTCGCGGCGTTTGAGAATCCGCTGATCCATTACGTGGCGGCGTTGTTTATGTTGCTGTCCGCGCTGCCCTATGTGCGGTTTATCCAGCTGGCGCACGGTGCGCCGCAGCCGTTGCTGCGCGATCCGCAGGTGCGCACTTTCCTGAAACTGATTGCGCTGACCATCACGTTACTGGCGCTGATGCGGTGGCAGGAGACGGGGGAGATTGAACCGAGTATCCGGGCGGCGACGTTTAATGTCGTGTCGATCACCACGGGGACGGGCTATGCGTCGCAGGATTACGGGCAATGGGGCGCGTTTGCGGTGACGTTGTTTTTTATTATCGGCCTGATCGGCGGATGTGCGGGATCGACCAGTTGTTCGGTGAAGGTCTTCCGTTATCAGGTGCTGAGCGCGACGGTGATGGCGCAGATCAGGCAGATTCAGAACCCGTCCGGGGTTTTCCGCGCGCGCTATGACGGGCGGCCCATCTCGAATGATATTTTGTCGTCGGTGATGGCGTTTTTCCTGCTGTTTTTAATGACGCTGGCGATGATGACGCTGATGTTGAGCTTTATCGGGTTGGACCTGTTGACCGCGCTGTCCGGTGCCGCCGCGACGTTGGCGAATATCGGTCCTGGTCTGGGCAAGGAAATCGGGCCGTCCGGCAACTATGCCGGGTTGCCGGATAGTGCGAAATGGGTACTGACGATGGGAATGTTCGTCGGCAGGTTGGAATTGCTGAGTGTTTTCATCCTGTTGATGCCGAAATTCTGGCAAAGATAACAAGTGCGTGCCGCACATCACACTTGACGGGCCGAACTCTTTCCTAAGATGATACACATCGCGTTAAAGGAGAGTAGTCATGCGTATCATGTTATCCACAACCCTTATCACCAGCCTGTTATTCGCCATGCCGCAAGCGGCCCTTGCCGATGATGTGACCGATGCGATTGCAGAAGCACAACAGGCATATGAGGAAGGCGATCTGGCCTATGCCAAGGAATCGCTCGATTTTGCCTCGCAACTGATCTCACAACAAAAGGCGGGCGCGTTGGTGAGCTATTTGCCGGAACCGCTGGACGGGTGGACCGCGCAGGAGGCGCAGAGTGAAAGCATCGGAGCGGCGATGTTCGGGGGCGGTACGACGGCCTCGCGGCTGTATCAGAAGGACGGTGCGTCTGTGAACATCACCTACACAGCGGACTCGCCGATGATCGCACAGATGGCCGCGATGATTACAAATCCGGCGCTGGTCGGTGCGAATGGGGGCAAGCTGATGCGGTTTGGCCGCCAGAAAGCGATGATCGACGATTCCGGCACGGTGCAATTCATGGTCGATAACCGCGTCATGGTTCAGGTTGAGGGCGATGCTTCCGAAGAGGACAAGGTTGCCTATGCCAAGGCGATCGATTTGAAGAAGCTGAAGGATTATTGAGAGAGGTTGTCATTCAGCGCCCCCGCCTCCAAGAGAGCAGACCACGGCTTGGAATGACTGCGCAATGGTGTGACCGGGTTTCAACGCGGGGCGAGGTTGTTGAGGATGGTGGTGGTCAGCGGGGGTTTTGCGGCGATGAGGCCGGATACGGCGGGGTGGGGTTTGTTGTAGGTGATCGCGCCGCCGACGCGATTGGTAACCGCACCGCCCGCTTCTTCGAGGACAAGCTGTGCCGCCGCAAGATCCCATTCGCTGAGACCATTCAAGACCAAGGCCGCATCCCAGCGCCCCGCCGCGACCAGTGACACGCGGTAAGCGATGGAATTGACGTAGCCGCGTTTGCCGCCCGGTGGTGTGCCCTGCCAGTTTTCGTCTTTCCAGACGGACCTGCGCGTCAGGACCGACGCATCCCCGAACGCGGTGGCAAGGTCGAGCCGCATCGGCTGACCGTTCAGGGTCGCGCCGCCGCTTTTGATGGCGGCAAAGGTCTCGTCTGTGGCGGGATTGAAGACCACGCCGGCGACGATCTCTCCCCGCCAGGCGAGGGCCGCACTGACGGAAAATTCGGGTTTTGCGTCGATAAATGCGCGGGTGCCGTCGATGGGGTCAACGATCCAAACGGCATCGCAATCCAGACGGGACGGGTCATCCGCGCTTTCCTCGGATAACCAGCCATAGCCCGGTCGCGGGCCGATCAGCCGTTCATGCAGCAGTTTATCGGCGGCGTAATCGGCCTCGGTCACCGGACCCTCGCCGGGTTTATCCCATTTCTGCGGGTCTTTGCCGAGATAGCCCATCACAAGAGCGCCCGCATCTGCCACGGCGTCTTTGAGCAAAACGAAATCAGCGCTGAAATCTGGCGTCTTATGCTCCGGCAACGCTACATCCTTCGATCAGCATAGTCGGCACGCGCAGGGCTTTGTCGGTGGGCAAATCGTTCGCGGCCTCCAGATTGGCGAACATCTCCAGCAGGTTGCCGACCACCGTTGCCTCGGTCACGGGATAAGCGATTTCGCCATTTTCGATCCAAAATCCGCTGGCCCCGCGACTGTAATCGCCGGTATTGGCGTTGATGCTCGCACCCAGCATTTCGGTGACGAGGAAACCGTCTTTGATGTCCGCGATCATCGCCTCCGGGCTGCGTTCACCAGCGGCGAGGGTTACGTTGGAAGTGGTCGGACGCGGGACGGAGCCGATGCCGAAGGAAGCCGATGCGGTGGAGACGAGGCCGAGCTGGCGGGCGCTGGCGCAATCGAGCAACCATGTCTGCAAGACGCCGTCTTCGATCAGTGTGAGAGGTGCGCTTGCCAAGCCCTCGCCGTCGAAGGGGCGTGAAGCGATACCGCGCACCCGAAGCGGATCATCGATAATCGAGACGCCCTTGGGGAATAATTGCGCGCCCATCTTGTCGATCAGGTAGCTGGACCCGCGTGCCACGGCTGCCCCGTTAATCGCGCTGAGGAAATGCCCGACGATGGAGGTGGCCAGGCGTTGTTCAAAGATCAGCGGCACATTTTTGGTCGGTGCTTTGCGGGGATTGATGCGGCGGATCGCGCGTTCGCCCGCCTCGATGCCGACCTCTGCGGTGTCGCGCAAATCTTCATGCCAGCGGGATGTGCCGAAGGCGTAATCGCGTTCCATCCCCAAGCCCTCGCCCGCGATGGCGGAGCAGGAAACGCTCCAAAAGCTGCCCTTACGCGCGCCTTCAAAGCCGTTACTGGTGGCCATCGCGACGGCGCTGCGCCGCCAATTCGCGGTGGCCCCTTCGGATTTTTCGACGCCGTCAACGCCCAGCGCCGCCGCATCGACAGCCAATGCCGCATCGCGCAAGGCATCAGGATCGGCGTCTTGCGGGTCGCAGAGATCAAGGTCCGGGAAGCTGTCCGCCAGTTGCGCGGGATCGGCAAGGCCGGACCACTCATCCTCCGGCGCTTCACGGGCCATCGCAACGGCACGCCCGACCATTTCAGCGAGGGCATCGGGTTTATGGCTGGAAGCGGAGACACAGGCTTGTTTTTGACCGACAAGGACGCGGATGCCGACATCGAGGGTTTCGGAACGCCCGATTTCTTCAACCGCACGATCGCGCACCGATGCCTCCAACCCTTCGGTCATCGCGGCGGAAGCGCTGGCATGGTCCGCGCCGGATTTACGCGAAAGGTCGAGTAATTGAGCGCAAATATCGGTCAGATTGGTCACGATGAAACTCCGGCAGCGGGGGTTGCTCTCTTTTGGTCATGCACGATCAACCAAGCCGGAAATATTGCCAGAAACAGCGTGAATTCTGACGTATCGCAGGCCAACCTGATCGCGATTGATCATAGGATGTGTGTAGCGCATTCCGGCGGGAAATCACCTTTAAAGTCGCCACCCGATCCGCCGTGCCCTTGCAGGGGCCATATCGGGGCATATGATTACGGTATATCACCATAACAATAAGGACGATCCGCTATGCTGATGCCGCGCAAGAAAACACCCGACCTGAAACTGACAACACTGGACGGGAATGCGTTTGACCTCTCCAATGAAAATGCCGAGCGGGGGACAGTGATCTGTTTCTATCGGGGGCTGCACTGCCCGGTATGTGCGACATATTTAGGCGAGTTGGAAAAATGCGTTTCCGATTTCGCCGATAAGGGTGTGTCGACCATCGCGGTGAGTTCGGACACGGAGGAGCGTACCCGTGCTATGGCGGATAAGATTGGCGCTGAAAAGTTACGCTTCGGGTACGGTCTTGATCTTATAAAGGCACGGGAATGGGGGCTTTATGTCTCCACATCGCGGGGTAAAACATCGATCGGGATCGAGGAGCCGGCCCTGTTTTCCGAACCGGGCCTGTTTATGGTGACGCCGGAACAGACTCTATACTATGGCTCTGTCCAGACCATGCCGTTCGTTAGACCCCATTTTTCAGAGCTTGTTGGCGCATTGGATTTTGCGATCAAGAACAACTATCCGGCACGGGGCGAATATCAGGGTGCTGTTTAATCACGTGCACTCAAGTTACATCAGGAATTGTGCCAAAAACCGCGCAATTCCTCGTGTTTTACAGCACACTCTCGCAAACTGTTTGTGATTGTATTTGGTGATTTCGTTTCCCACTGCCAAGTGTAGACACGGATTGTCACTGTTTGCTGTATACAATTAACGAAGTGATTCGCGGTTAATATTCACGGTTTAAGAGCGATAACCGCATTAACTCACCTTATCAGTGAAAAACCAAACCAATTCATTGTCGGAAACGACAGTGAGATTTTTGCAATTTGCACAACCTCATAATTTATCATTTAATAGGAAATGGGTCAGGCCAATCAAAGAGAGGGGCCTTTAATATGTCTAATACAAGCTGTGTCACTAAAACTATTGGTGCTGAAATCGAGTATATGATGAAGGTCGCCACAGAAAATGGACTGCACTACACTGCGGAATTCTTACAACACGCTGCAATTGCAGCGAAAAGAGAAATCGCAATTCAGAGGGAAGATGAAAAAGATATAAAAAACCCGTTGTCGGAGGTCAGCTTCGTACACTAGTTTGAGTTTATGAAAGATATTATCGGCAGACGTGCTTTTCTTGACTCTCTATATGAGCGCCCAACGCCTATAGATATTAACAAGCTTTTTGATGATGTGCGCGAAACTTACGAGCTAGCGCACATCGTGTATCACGCCACCAATGTTCAGGGGCTGACAGAAAACGGTCCCTTTTTGAGACTTACCTACTCAGATGAATGGGTTAAGCGGTACACGCAAATGAACTATTTTGCCATTGATCCGGTTATTGAGGCCGGGATCAAGAACTATGCCCCCTTTAATTGGGACACGTTGGATTGGTCCGGAAAGACCAGACGTAACTTTCTTGGCGACGCGGCGAAGCATAAAGTCGGTCCCAGCGGCATGTCTGTGCCGATTCGGGGCGTAAACGGGCAACACGCGATTCTCTCGGTGACGAGTTTTCAGATACCGGATAAATGGGATATGTTTTTACGCGCCTATATTGGTGACTTCCATGTACTCGCCCACTACATTCATGAAGCCATCATTCAAGCCGAAGGCGTTGACAGGATGGAGGATATTACGCCTCTGTCCACCCGCGAGCGGGATGTGCTACAATTATGTGCGCATGGCCTGAGTACAGATGAAATCGCTCACAAACTGGGCTTGAAAGAACGCACGATACGTGCGTATTTTGGGAATGTGCGGGACAAACTGAATGCCAAAAACCGTATCAACGCGGTTGCGAAAGCGATCGGACGGGGACTGATATTACCACCTTAAGTAAATACACTTAAAAGATGCATATAAAGATCTTTACGCGTTAAGATAGAGACTGCTAGGCTTCTCATTTCGGGAAAGTCTGGAGGCTATATTATGATACGCGAAATTATTGGTACCGATTTGGACCATAACCACGTCGTCTTGGGGCAAATGTTCAATGCCCGCAGGCGTTTATTCAAAGAGCGCCTCGATTGGGATGTCAGCGTTGATGAGCGGGGGTGGGAACGGGATGAATACGATCACGCGGACGCGCTGTATCTGATTTCGGTCGATGAAAAGGGTACGCATCAAGGGTCTTTAAGGCTGCTGCCCACGACGGGGGAGACGATGTTGCGGGATCACTTTAAATCAGTGTTCGATGGGATAGAGATCAAGTCGCCTGTAATCTGGGAATGCACCCGCTTTTGCGTGGACAGTACAGGCGAAACGGCCCTTACCCTGAGCGGTGTGCAGCGCGTGACAACGGAATTACTGCTGGGCATATGCGAGTACAGTCTTGCGTCCAATATCAGCAAAATCGTGGGGGTTTTTGACCGCCGGATGATCCGTATCTACAGCCGGGGAGGGTGGAAGCCGGAGGTTGTGGGCCAAAGCGGTGAAGGACGGGACGCGGTTTATCTGGGCATATGGGACGTGACTAAAGCAAATGCGGCGGCCATACGCAGCGCCGGTGGATTTAGCCACTCAGTGCTTGAGCGGAACGATAAGCCCAGACCGCAATCAGACTGCGCTGCGGTCGCGTAAGGCATCGACCAACACACCGCGCACGACATCCATCGGCACATCGCGTTTTACAAAGGTGTCGCCGATGGATCGCGCAACAATGAAGACCAATGTGCCGTCCACGACCTTCTTATCCTGCCCCATAAGTGTGATGAGCGCGTCCGCATCCGGCAAGTCACCCGGGATATCGGCCAACCGCCGCTTTGTGCCCATTTGTGCAAGGTGTTCCTGAACCCGCGACGGGGTTTCTTGACTGCACAGACCGAGCCGCGCAGACAGATCGAAGGCGAGGCCGATGCCGATTGAGACGCCCTCGCCATGCAATAAACGCTGCGAGTAGCCCGTCGCCGCCTCCAACGCGTGGCCGAAGGTGTGGCCGAGATTGAGAAGGGCGCGCTCGCCATGCTCTTTTTCATCCCGCGAGACGACGCCCGCTTTGGCAGCAACGGAGCGGGCAACAGCTTGGATGCGCAGGGATTTATCCCCGTCACGGAGGCCCGGTCCGGCTTTTTCAAGCCATTCAAAGAACGCGGCATCGCCGAGCAGGCCGTATTTCACTACCTCACCATAGCCCGCAAGAAACTCGCGGCCACTAAGCGTATCGAGCACATCAATGTCGGCCAGCACCAGCTTTGGCTGATGAAACGCACCGATCAGATTTTTGCCCAATGGTGAGTTGATTCCTGTCTTACCGCCGACCGAGCTGTCGACCTGTGCCAGCAGAGAGGTGGGAATCTGGATAAAATCCACGCCACGGCGCAGGATGGCAGATGCGAATCCGGCCAGATCGCCGATCACGCCGCCACCGAAAGCGATGACACTGTCGTTACGTTCGACCTGATGCGCCAACAGTCCCTCGACCACATGCTCCAGTGTCGCCCAGTTTTTGGAACCCTCACCTGCGGGGACGATGATTGCACCACTGCTGATGCCCGCTGACGAGAGGCCCGCTTGCAGCGCAGCCAAATGCAGCCCCGCAACCGTCTCGTCTGTGACGATAACAGCGCGGGATCGTTTAAGAAAAGGCGCGCAGAGTGCGCCCGCATCCGCGAGCAACCCGCCGCCGATGATAACGTCATATGCCCGCTCACCAAGCGGCACATGAACGGTTTGGCGCGTCTGGTTCATCGCTCCCGCTCCTCCAGATCACCCCGTTTAATGAGCGCCCCGCGAATCGCTTCAACGGCGATTTCATGGGGTTCATCGCGGCTGTCGATCACGATATCAGCCTCCGCATAGACCGGATAACGGGTTTGGATCAGGCCATCGAGGATTTCGCGGGGGTCGCCCTTATTCAGCAACGGACGGTGCGCGCGTTTGGCGGTGCGCTTTACCAAGATATCAAGGTCGGCGCGCATCCAGACAGTTGTGGCGCGTTCGGCCAGCAAAGCGCGGGTCTCATCATCCATGAACGCTCCCCCGCCCGTCGCGATTACCAAAGGGGGGGTCTCCAACAGCCGGGCGATAACGCGGCGCTCGCCAAGACGGAACTCAGGTTCGCCGTGTACGGTAAAAATATCTGCGATGCTCATCCCTGCGGCAATTTCAATTTCGCGATCGGCATCTTTGAACGGCGAGGAAATGCGGGAGGCGACACGGCGGCCAATGGCGCTTTTGCCCGCCCCCATCAGCCCGACTAACACGACATGTCTGTTAAGAAGCCAACGCGATTGCATGTGGTGTTGATCTTTCGCCATAATTACCCGTCACCACGATGCATACGCGAGGTGGAACAACGCGCAGACACCATGTAGAGAGATCGATAGATATATGTGATCGATCCGCTTAACGCTATAATTATGCTGTGCGTGCAATGAAAGGGGAATGCGGTGGGCCGCTTCTTCAGGTTTTTGGTTCTTTTGCTGCTGTTGGCTTTGGTCGTTGCAGCCATCTATATTGTTATTGCGGATATTCCGCCACCAACGCGAGAGTTGGTGCAGGAGGTGCCAGATGAAGTTTTATTCAAATCGGATTAAGCCGATCCATCGCGCCCTCGCCGTTGCGGTTAGTCTGACAGGAACGCCGGCATTCGCGCAGCAGGTTTTGCTGGGCCAGCCCGAAAACGTGACGGGAAATAATGAACCTGTAACGGTCAATCCGGGCAGCGCGTATGATAGCGATGGCGGGTTTGGCAGCGATATTGGTTCATCCAGCCTTGAAGCGCCATCGGCGGAGGCAGCGGGCCTGCAAGGGGCGGCGGCGTTGGGGTTGAGCCAAAATATGTGGGGCGGAACCAGCGGCGAGACCGCAATCGCCTTGATCGGGCAGGCAACGCCATCACGGCTTTACACCGTCAATCGGCTGGTTCGCAAAACATTGGTTGCCGGGGCGACACCCCCTGAAAATGCGAGCGGGATGTTGGCACGCCGCGCGGATGCGTTGATCAGGTTCGGGGCCGCTGAAGATGCATCAAGTCTGGTGAGCGCCGCCGGGAACAACATCGATGATGACCTGCGCCGCACCCGCGCGGAGGCCGCACTGATTGTGGGGCGGGACGAGGTGCTGTGCGGGAAAGACATGCTCGAACCCGGCTCCCCCGGCGATGCGGACGGGTTTTGGACAACTTTACGCGGCTATTGCCTCGCGCAAACGGGCGATAAGCTGGCTCCGGTTGCGATTAGTGCGATGCTGGAACTGGGTAATATCAATTCGCTGGATGCGCCGCTGTTGGAAGCGTTGGTGGATGAAAGCCTGATTGATTTTGTCTCGGTCCCTCATGCCAGCGCATTGACGCCCATGCGGATTGCGATGCTGCGAAGTTTGGGACGGGCAAATTTCCAGATTGTCGAAAGTGCGCCCCTGCCGATGATCGCAGGGTTGTTTGCGCTGGAAAGCACCGGTGCCAAAGGCGCATTGCTGGCGGCGGAGCGGCTGGAGGCTGTGGGTGCGATTGAGACCGAAGTGCTGCGTGAAATGTATGTTTCGTTTGCGAATGAGGTTCAAGGCACGCCCGTTGCTTCACGGGCAAAGGCCGTGCGGGATGCTCAGAATTCCCCTGATGCCAAGGCGATGGGTGATGCGTTAATCGCCGCCGCGCGGACCAAAGGGGTTGGGGGATTTGCGCAGCTTGGGCGGGTTCTGGCTCCTTCAGCCGCAAAGTTACAACCCACTCAAGCGGCAGAGCTGGGTGCACTTGGCTATGCCTTGCGCGATGCGATGTTGATGGGTGGTTTTACGCGTGAGGCCGGAATATGGTCAGACGCGCAAGGGGCGAAATCGCTGGTCGAACAGGCGGATGTTGCCGCCGTGATGGCGGTTGCTGATCCCGGTTGGCCGGGTACATGGCGGCGTGAATATGGTGATGCGTTGCGAAAGCGGGCGCGTGAAGGTGATGAACATGCGCGGCGGTCGCTGGCGGCGCTGGCGGGATTTGACATCGCGCTGAAACCGAAACTGCCCGATGAGGGCGCATTGAAAGCGTCACGTGAGGGCAAGATCGCAGAAGCCGTGCTGCTCGCATCCGCTGAAATGACCAAAGAAACGCCCGTCTCCGCCAAGACGCTCGACACGACGATCCGGGTATTGCGCAATGTCGGGTTGGAGAATGACGCGCGAAAGATCGCTGTTGAGGCGATGATCACGGCGCGGTGGCGGTAAATCCTGACAATGCCGTCTCCGCGTTTCTGAGCTTTTTGGCGGCAGAGCGCGGAGCGGCGCAAAATACGCTGGATGCTTATCGCCGCGATTTGGCTGATTACGAGGCCTCACTGGGCAGCACCTGCAATCCGGTGACGGCGGCGCGCGATGATATCGAAAGCTATATGGCGGGGCTGTCCGCTGACGGTTTTGCCGCCTCGACCCGCGCGCGGCGGCTGTCATCCATCAAGCAACTGCACGCGTTCTTGTTTGCCGAAGGATGGCGGGATGGTGATCCGGCGGCACCCGTTAAAGGGCCGGGTAAGTCAAAGGCTTTGCCGCGCACCCTGAGCGTTGAGGAAGTGTCGGTCCTGCTGGCCGCCGCCGGACGGGGTAAGGGTCTGGCGCGTCTGCGCAGTGTTTGCCTGATGGAATTGCTGTATGCGTCGGGGTTGCGGGTGACGGAATTGGTGTCGCTGCCTGTATCAGCGGTGCGGCGCAATCCGGCGATGATCCCCGTGCGCGGCAAGGGTGAGAAAGACCGGCTTGCGCCGCTTTCAGATCGGGCGCGTGGTGCGTTGGCCGCCTATCTGCCGGAGCGTGATGCGGCGTTGAAGGCGAAGGGGGACACGTCACCTTGGCTGTTCCCGTCGCGGGGAAAATCCGGCCACCTGACCCGTGCGCGGTTTTTTCAGATGTTGCGGGAGATCGCGCTGGCCGCCAATCTCGACCCGACGCGGGTGTCACCGCACACGCTGCGCCATGCGTTTGCGACGCATCTGCTGGCCAACGGGGCGGATTTGCGGGTGATCCAGACATTGCTCGGCCATGCGGACATTTCGACGACCGAGATCTATACGCATGTCATGGACAAGGATCTGCAAACGCTGGTGCAGGAGAAACATCCGCTGGCGGTCGGGCGGGATGGGAAAAAATGAACCTTTACTCTGCCCCGTAATTGATGCGGGTCTTTTTCGAGAGGTTCCGCATCAACTGCGGGCAGAAGGTTCCAGTCTTCAAACCACGTCCAAGGACGTAATTCCCCGCTGCATCTCTTCAGGAAAACTCTCCTCGCTCGGCCACCAGCCACACAGAAGGCTGCGATCATAGCCCGCGCGCAGGCCCGCATCGCGCATGTCCGCCGCTGCCCCTTCGTAGTCGTAAGTCAGACGTTCAAACCGGACACCGTTTTCATCAAGCACCGCATAGCTGGTGCGGGGATCGCCGTCATGCGCGGGCAGACCGATGGCACCCGCGTTGATCCAGTGCTTTTCGCCTGTCGGAGTTTGGATACGACGCTCGAACGCCATGCCCGTATGGCCCGCGACCACGCCGTCCACAGAACCGAGTGCGGCTTCGATCAGCGCCACTTCTTCCGCTAATACGGCATCGGGTTCGGTTGGCCAGACAAAACGGTTCACCGCCGACGCGCCGCCGTGGATGACGGCGTAGCGTTTACCATAAGCCTCGAACGTGATCACATCAGGACAACGCAGCATCCACTCGCGGGCGGGATCATCCAATAGCTTATCCGCATGAGCGAACCACTGCCCGGCGAGCAGGTTACAGGTCGCATTCTCGTCAAAGCCGCAGCCGCAATCATCTCGACGATTCCCCAGTGAATCCTCGCAATTGCCCGCCACCACAGGAAACCCCGCCGCCATGACCAGCCGCGCCGTCTGCAATGGATCAGCACAATAGGCGCAAATATCCCCCGTGCAGATCGTCCGGTCGGCCGGGAATCCCAAATCCAGCACCGCTTCGGTTGCGTGACGGTTGGAATACGGGCCACCGAACAGAAGCAGCGGTCCCTCCAATGTACCGAGTGCGCTATGATTGCCATGCAAATCCACGGGTGCAGCTCCTCAATTGTGGTATTTTGCTTCGATATAGAATTTGGTTTTACGCTGATGCTTCGCAATTTTGTTCCTCAAAATTGCTCCCTTCAGATATAGGCTTATGTCATGCGGTGAAACGCATCATCACACAAGGCAAACCGCGCGCAATGTCTGACGTTATCGTTGATCCGGCCGTACAACAGGCTGCGGAAACAGCCGCTTCAGGCGGACCGAACCTGTGGATTGCTCTCGGAATTGTGTGCCTGTTGGTCATGTCCGGCTGTTTTTCAGGGTCCGAAACGGCACTGACCGCTGTCAGCCGTGCGAAACTGCGGCGGCTTGCGGATCAGGGATCGGCCAATGCGCAACGGGCGATTGATCTGACCGATGATGGCGAGACGCTTATCGGAGCGATTCTGGTCGGCAACAACCTCGTCAACATTCTCGCGGCATCGCTGGCCACCAGTTTGGCGATTTCGCTGTTCGGGGAGTCGGGCGTGGCGATTGCAACACTGGTGATGACGATTCTGGTGATGATTTTCGCCGAGGTGCTGCCTAAAACCTACGCTTTCACCAATGCCGAGACGACATCGCTGGCGGTGGCAAGGCCGTTGGGAATACTGGTACGCGCGACCTATCCTGTGGTGCTGACGGTACAATGGATCGTGCGGCGCACGCTACGCCTTTTCGGGGTCGAGTTGGAAAAGGGTGCGCGGGTGCTGTCCCGCGAGGCGCATGACGAAATCCGGGGGGCGATTGACCTGCACCATTTCGAGGGCGGCGTGGTCAAAAGTGATCGTGACCGCCTCGTCGGCGCGCTTGATCTGGCGCATCGCGAAGTGTCCGAAGTGATGATGCATCGGCGCAATATTCTGACGGTGAATGTCGATGACCCCACGGCCCAACTGGTCGAGAGCGTCGTCGAAAGCCCCTATACCCGTATTCCTCTGTGGCGCGATAACCCCGAAAACATCATCGGTGTTATACACGCCAAAGACCTGCTGCGGGAGTTCTACGCAAAACTGTCCGGCGAGGCCGCTGACACATCGGATATCAGCAGCCTGAACATCAGTGATCTCGCGATGAAGCCGTGGTTTGTGCCCGACACGACGACACTGGCCGATCAGTTGAAAGCGTTCCTCAGCCGCAAGCGGCACTTTGCGCTGGTGGTGGATGAGTACGGCGATTTGCAGGGGCTGATCACGCTGGAAGATATTCTCGAAGAGATCGTCGGTGAGATCAGTGACGAGCACGATCTGGACGCCGAGGGTGTGACGCGTGAGGCCGACGGGTCATTTATGGTGGATGGCAATGTTACAATCCGCGACCTTAACCGCTATTTCGACTGGTCGCTGCCCGATGAAGAGGCGACCACCGTGGCGGGACTTATCATTCACGAGGCGCAGGCGATTCCGTTTGAGGGACAGAGTTTTGTGTTCCACGACTTCCGCTTTGATATCGTCAAGCGTGTCAAACACCAGATCAGTCGCGTGCGTATCCGCCCGCTGAAACGGCCCAAACCGAACTGAGAGAGGTTTCCCATGTTCAACGCAGGTATGAATTTCGCGCTTGGTGAGGAAATCGAAGCTCTGCGCGAGATGGTGCATAAATTTGCGCAAGAGCGCATCGCGCCGATAGCCGCCGAGATTGACCGCTCTAACGATTTTCCGTCTGAACTGTGGGAAGAGATGGGCGCGCTGGGTCTGCACGGGATTACCGTGGCCGAGGAGGATGGCGGCGCGGGCATGGGATATCTGGCCCATTGTGTGGCGGTTGAGGAAATCAGCCGTGCATCCGCATCGGTGGGTCTTAGCTATGGCGCGCACTCGAACCTGTGCGTAAACCAAATCCGCCGTAACGGGAATGCGGAACAACGCGCGCATTACCTGCCTAAACTGATCTCCGGCGAACATGTCGGATCACTGGCGATGAGTGAGCCGGGGGCGGGATCAGACGTGGTGTCGATGAAACTGCGCGCGGAAAAGCGCAATGATCGCTTCATTCTCAACGGCACAAAGATGTGGATCACCAACGGACCGGATGCGGAAACGCTGGTGGTCTATGCGAAGACCGACCCTCATGCGGGGCCGCGCGGGATCACAGCGTTTCTGATCGAACGCGGCATGACCGGATTTTCGACGGCGCAGAAGCTCGATAAACTGGGGATGCGCGGCTCAAACACCTGCGAGCTGGTATTTGAAGATTGCGAAGTGCCCTACGAGAATGTGCTGGGTGAGGAAGGGCGCGGCGTCAACGTATTGATGAGCGGGCTGGATTACGAGCGTGTGGTGCTGGCCGGAGGGCCGCTTGGGATCATGGCCGCGTGCATGGATGTTGTGATGCCCTACGTGCATGAGCGCGAACAGTTCGGCAAACCGATTGGCACGTTCCAGCTGATGCAGGGCAAAATCGCGGATATGTATACAGCGATGAACGCTTGCCGCGCCTATACCTACGCGGTGGCGGCGGCGTGCGACCGGGGCGAGACAACGCGGCAGGATGCTGCCGGATGCCTGCTCTACGCCTCAACTCAAGCGACACAATGTGCGCTGGAAGCCATCCAGTCGCTGGGCGGAAACGGGTATATCAACGATTATCCGACCGGGCGGCTGCTACGCGACGCCAAGCTCTATGAGATTGGCGCGGGCACGCAGGAGGTGCGGCGGATGCTGATCGGACGGGAGTTATTCAACGAAACGTCGTGATGTAAAGATACCCACGGAAATGCTTATCGACTGGCCAATACCGCCGGAGCATTCTCAATTTTAACTGTCGTTATTGCCGATGCCGTCACGACACGTTGACCGTATCGCTGGAATTATACGAGAGCGTTGCCGGCGCATTGATGCTGAAGACGAGGTGATTGGAGTTTGATACCGTCTCGAATGCAAAACCATCATCCACCGAGATCGAAAAATCGACCACCTCTGGCGCGCTGAGTGTTTTTACATGCGTAGAAACGGTGATCGTTTGGCGGGTTTCGGCAAAGACCGAACCTGTTACAATGAAAGCGGCTGCGAAGAGTGCGACTTTTGAGATCGTTTTCATTGTGTGGTGCCTTCTGATTTAACGCAGGAATGCGTTTCTCTGCTCCCAATGGCACCGTTATCGCAGCAGAAGATTTATCGACCGCTAAAAATAAAAATGGACATTCTACCATTTCTGTCGAATGCGTCGTGAATAATAATCAATCGGTAAATTTAACAGCCACTATGTCGCGCTGCCGATAAACGCAGTAACGCGCCACTATATTCCGCAATCAGCACGATCGGAGATAGGGTTATCCATCAAAGGGCAGACCCCCCCTACACTGTGTGTTGGTGGGGTATTTTGTTGATTGTTAGTGTGATTGATTTTGTGTCGTTATGAGAGAGCTGTTTTATATTTTGTAATTTCAGTCTTTATTAGTCTGGCGGCGACCTACTTTCCCGTGCCTTGAGGCAGAGTATCATCGGCGCAGCGGGTCTTAACGGCTGAGTTCGGGATGGGATCAAGTGTATACCTCGCGCTATGGCCGCCAGACAAATAAAGACTGG
>CALFAK010000102.1 GCA_937948985.1 uncultured Neomegalonema sp.
AAAACAGGGAATCACGATCCGAAGATCACTGCGAGGTTTTTCCGCAAACTGCTAGAGTTGTTGGCGTTCAGGTTGAGTCAAGGGATTCCCAGATTGCTGATTTTGTGATTCACCCTTCATGCCGTGAGGAGATCGGCATGGATGGGCAAGCCACATTCGAAGGATTGACGCAGTCGTTTCGTAACCCTGCTGGATGCGGGGACGTCCGCGAGCGGAGCGGGAAAGCAATTGCTTGTGCCTCGCTCGACAGCAACGCGATGGAGTGCGATCTGGACGTCAGAGAAGCGCTGCGAGGCGCTTCCGATGGGGGGCGACCGGCGGTCAGCCGAGCTTGAGAAACACAGCGCCTTCATCCTTTCGCGAGTTGAGGAGAAACCGGACATCTTCCTGTGCGAGATCGTCGCGGACCTGGCCTCGAAGGATGTCACCGCCTCGGAGAACGCAGTCAGCCGCCTCCTGTCCCGCCACGGCATCACGCGTAAAAAAAGACTGTGATCGCCGCCGAACAGGAGCGCGAGGATGTCGCAACGGCTCGCGCGAAGTGGATCGGTACGATGAAGAACCTCAATCCCGCATCGCTGGTCTTCATCGACGAAAGCGGATTCAACACCAAGATGACGCGGCTGCGGGGTCGGTCTGAACGGGGAAAACCCTGTATTGGCTCCGTGCCTCATGGCCATTGGCAAAACAACACCTTCATCGCCGGATTGCGTAGCGACCGCATCGTCGCGCCCATGCTGATCCCCGGTCCAATGGACGGCGATGCCTTCGTCGTCTGGGTCGAGCGGGCACTCGCGCCCATCCTCGGCAAGGGCGATATCGTCATCTGTGACAACCTCAACGTTCACAAGAACGCCAAAGCCCGCGCGGCCATCGAGGCGCGAGGAGCCGAACTGCGCTTCCTCCCTGCCTACTCTCCGGACCTCAATCCAATCGAAATGCTGTTCGCAAAGATCAAGGCCCTCACGAGAAGTGCCGCCGCAAGGTGCTTCGACACCATCTGCACTGCTATCGGCAACGTCCTCGGTATCGTCTCCGAAACAGAGTGTTCCAACTACCTGCGCCACGCCGGATATGACCCAACTTGATCGGAGATGACTCTAGCTTGGACAATCCGCCCGATGAGGGTTTTTTCGCACCGATACGCAGCTTGCTTTAAGTTGCTGCTGCGTATCCAAAGTTGATTTTTATGGCTTTTCGAGATCCACCTTATCGCGAATAGCCGTCATTTTAAGCCTTCATACGCTCACTCTTTGCGTCGTATAGTGGCTTGAGACTGGCAATCGCGCTGACGCGGGTTCCTGCAACTTCGATCTGATAGTCCGAGCCGAGCATACTCGCCGCTTTCTCACCAACTTCCGTGCATGGCACATAGCCAAGACCGATAGACGCACCAAGATGGTGACCGTAGTTACCACTGGTCAGGAAGCCGACGATCTTCCCATCACGCAGGATAGGCTCATTGTGGTAGAGCAATGGTTCTGCGTCGGTCAGTTGGAATTGGACGAGGCGTTTCGACAAACCCGTCTGCTTCTTGCGCAACACAGCTTCACGCCCAAAAAAATCACCGAATTTGGACGGTGTCTTTTCTGTTTTAACCGCAAATCCAAGGCCCGCTTCGTTAACGTGATCCTCGTCAGTGATGTCGTGACCGTAGTGGCGGAAGCCTTTCTCGATGCGGCAAGAATCGAGCACATGCAGGCCGCAATGTTTGACTGCGCCGCCGCTGGTGAGGCGTTCGTAGACATAGGCGGCCATATCCGCACTTACGTATAACTCCCATCCGAGTTCACCTACATAGGTCACACGGTGCGCGCGGATTTTGGCCATGCCGAATTCGATTTCCTGCATGGTACCGAACGGAAATGCCTTGTTAGACAGGTCCGCGTTGGTCAGCGGTTGCAACAGTGCACGGGCGTTAGGACCCATCACGACCATGACCGACTCCATAGGTGTGATGTCGAGTGCAGCGCAGCGGGCTTCATCTGGCATTGTGCGTTTCAGCCATGCCAGATCGCGCTGGGGCGTAGCGGCGGGGGTAATGATCAGATAGCTGTCTTCTGCGAGGCGCGTGACGGTGACATCGGCTTCGATGCCGCCTTTCTCGTTGAGCCACTGGGTATAGACGATTTTGCCCGGCTCGACCGCAACATCGCCGCCGCAAACCCGTTGTAGCACATCTTGTGCATCCGGCCCCTCAACACGCAACTTACCAAAGCTGGACATATCGAACATGCCCACGTCTTCTCGTACCGCCTTATGCTCTGCGGCGGCATTATCGAACCAGTTTTGGCGGCCCCATGAGTATTCGTATTTGCGTTTTTGCCCCTCATTAGCGAACCAGTTTGGCCGCTCCCAGCCTGTTACTTCGCCAAACACAGCTCCGGCGGCTTCCATTTGGCTATGTAAGGGCGAGCGGCGCAGACCGCGTGCTGTGTCGTACTGGCGGTAAGGGAAGTGGTCGGCGTAGAGGAGACCAAGCGCTTCGGTGGCGCGTTCGACGAGGTATGTTTTGGTGCCTTGAAACGGTTGCATCCGCCGGATGTCCACGTCCCACAGATCGAACGGGGCCGCACCTTCATCCATCCATTGAGCCAGCGCCATGCCTGCGCCGCCTGCCGACTGGATACCAACGGAGTTGAAACCTGCCGCAACGAAGAAATTGCGCAGTTCGGGTGCTTCGCCAAGCAAGTAACGATCGTCGGGAGTGAAACTTTCTGGGCCGTTGAAGAAAGTGTGAATGCCTGCTTCACCCAGCATAGGCAAACGGTTGACGGCTTGCTCAAGAATTGGCTCGAAATGGTCGAAATCTTCGGGCAGTTGATCGAAGCAGAAATCCTCTGAGATGCCGTCCATGCCCCACGGTTTCGCATTCGGTTCAAATGCGCCGAGTAGCATTTTACCCGCGTCTTCTTTGTAATACGCGCATTCGTCAGGGACACGCAGAACCGGGAGTTGTTTGAGGTCTTTGATTGCTTCTGTGACGATGTAGAAATGCTCGCAGGCTTGTAGCGGGACGTTGACACCAGCCATTTTGCCGATCTCACGGCCCCACATGCCGCCGCAGTTGACGACAAAATCAGCGGTGATGTTGCCCTGTTCGGTCTCAACGCCTGTAACGCGGCCGTCTGCTTGGGTTATACCCGTTACTTTGACACCTTCGATGACTTTCGCCCCTCGCATCCGTGCGCCTTTGGCCAATGCCAGCGCGATGTTTGCAGGGTCACCCTGACCGTCGAGCGGCAGGTAGACGCCGCCGACAACGCCATCAAGATTGAGATGTTCGTAGCGCTCGCCGACTTCTGAGGGCGAAATCTCATCAACCTCAACACCGAAGGCGCGAGCCATCGACATCTGGCGACGCAATTCTTCCATGCGCTCGTCTGTCAGTGCAACTGTGATCGAGCCGACGCGCTTGAAGCCTGTTGCAACGCCTGTTTCCTCCTCAAGCGTGCCATAGAGTTCTTGGCTGTATTTTGCGAGACGGGTCATATTTTGCGTTGCGCGAAGCTGGGCGATCAGGCCGGCAGCGTGCCATGTCGTGCCGCAAGTCAGTTGCTTGCGCTCCAACAGAACAACGTCTTTCCAACCGAGTTTTGTCAGGTGGTAAGCAACGGAACAGCCGACGACACCGCCACCGATGATGACGGCGCGGGCTTGGGAGGGGAGATCAACCATCAGGAAAAGTCCTTAACCAGAGTATGCCCTGCCGCGTCTAAGCGTTGAGCGATATGAGCGATATGAGCGGGACCGACTTCGCAGCAACCGCCGATAATTGTTGCACCAGCCGCCACCCATCCGAGTGCGAAATCCGCGTATGCTTCGGGGTTTAGGTCGGTACGGGTACTGAGTTCTTCTACCGTTGCACCGGGCAGATAATTTGTCGCGATTTTGGTAAAGCCGTTAGCATACGCGCCGAAGGGCAGACCACAGGTTGCTAGGATTGGCATTCCTTGATCGACGGCCTCAGGCCGGGTGCAATTGATCAGGATAGCGGCCAGGTTTTCTGCACCTTTGACGGCAATAAGCGCGTCGATCAGCGTTTCGCCACTGCGTAATTTTGTGCCGTCATCATCATCCGTTGTCAGTGCAAGCCAGATCGGCTTACCCACTGTTTTCGCCCCAGTGAGCGCGCCTTGTGCTTCTTTGATCGAAGACATGGTTTCACAGATAAGCACGTCTACAAAAGGTGCTTGCAAGGCGGCAATTTCAGCAAATTGCTTTGCTGCTTCTTCAACGGCGGGCACGGAATCGGGGTGGTAACTGCCATTCAAGGGGGGAAGACAGCCCGTGAGCATCACGTTTGCACCGGTTTCGTCGATGGCAGTAACGGCAATTTCACAAGCGCGGGTCTGCATTGTTTGCAACGTATTTTCTTGGTTGTCACGCGCGAGACGGGGGCGACTGAGAGAGTATGCATTCACAGTTATCGCCGTTGAACCCGCTCGAATAAAGTCTTGATGCAGCTGTCCGACGATTTGCGGATGATCACGCAATACCGCACCGCCCCAAAGCTGGGTTACGGAATCCGGTGAACGGCGGACAAGCTCTTGCCCCATACCACCGTCAAGAAGGATAATGCTGCTCATACTTGATTCCATTGATCTGCAAAACTTGCGATGCGGGTGCAGGCGTCTTCTAGAATGGTGTCCGGTGCGGTCAGGCTGATACGAATATGCCCCATGGTCGCCTCACCAAAGCTCTTACCCGGCATTACCGCAACGTTCGTTGCTTGCAACAAGGCTTCCGCGAAACCCTCACAGTCATGCGTCATTCCACGAATATCTACGAGAACGTACATCGCCGCATCCGGATTGACGACGCGTAGTTTTTTTGATGCTTGTAGTGCCTTGACAGCGATATCGCGGCGCAATCTATAGCGTTGGGAGATTTCGTGTTCCGGTTCTACCCCGATTGCCAATGCGGCTCTCATCGCGAGTTGGATGAAAGGAGCCACGCCGTAGGCACTGGTAAGAAAGACATCCGCAACTTTGAGTGCGGCGTCAGATGTGGGGCAGATGAGCCATCCTGCACGCCATCCCGTCATGGCGTGGGATTTCGACATGGAGTCGATAATGAATGTACGCTCACGCATTCCCGGTAAGCTCGCGGGACTAATATGATCTGTTTCGTAGACTTGGCTGTGGTAGACTTCGTCTGAGATCAACCAGAGATCATGTTCACGGCACAGTTCAGCGATGCCCTCAAGCGTCTCGCGCGTGTACACGACACCGGAAGGATTGTTCGGTGAGTTTGTGAGGATCGCCTTGGTTTTTGGCGTTATTGCCGCGCGCAATGTCTCAATTTCGGGTTGAAAGTGATTGTCTGCGCTGGTTTGGACAATTACTGCTGTGCCACCAACCGCGCGAATGGTTTGAGCGTAGGTTGCGTAATATGGCTGAATGACGATTGCTTCCGCATCATTGTCCATTGTCGCGTAACTGGCCGCGAAAAGGGCCGCTTGGCCACCCATTGAGATAATAACCTCATCGGGGGCCACATCAATCCCGTGAGCGGCGCTTGCCCGCTTGGCGATAAGGTCTCGTAAAGGCGGGATGCCGACTATGGAGCCGTAGCCGTGACGACCGGCGTTAAGAGCATTGGTGCAGGCAGTTACGATTGGTTCCGCAGTTGGAAAGTCGTGGTCACCAACGGCAAGGATCAAGACTTCCTTCCCCTCTGCTTGTATTTGGCGCGCGCTATAGAGAATACCCCAACCGTCATCGCCACCATCAACAATCGATCTTATCTGAGTGGAAAGCGCCGCCATTAATCACCAAGGAATTTGAGGAAGAAACGTCGCCGGATTACTCCGGCGACGGACAGCTTGTCTATGCCGTGATCCGCGCGTTTTCAGGATCCCATAGCGGTTGATCTTCCTGCACGGTAGCTTTACGGCGCTCACCGTAGATTTCGACCTCTAGTTCGGTTCCCGGCTTGTCCAGTCCGGCTTTGACAACACCGAGGGCAATCGATTTGTTCACGCGATAGCCATACCCACCCGAGGTCGTCTCACCAACGACTTCGCCGTCCTTCCAGATCGTTGACATGTAAGGCGCATCGCTGTCGCCCGCATCAACGACAAGGGTGACAAAGCCTTTTTTCGAGCCTTGCTGCTTCTCGTTGGCTAAAGCCTGTTTGCCGGGGAAGTTCTGCTCTTTATTCAAGCGCACGAACCGCTCCAAACCGCCTTCTAGTAGGGTGTAGTCGGTCGAAAGATCACCTTTCCATGTCCGGTAACCTTTTTCCAAGCGCATGGAGTCGAGAGCGAACATGCCGAAGGGAACTGCCCCGGCCTCGCGAACAGCGTCATAGACGGCTTCGGAATCGGCGAACCGCGTGTGGATTTCCCAGCCCAACTCACCCGCAAAGCAGATACGCATCAACTGACATGCAACGCCTGCTACTGTAGTGTTCTGGTGCGAAAGCCATCCCATGGTAAGGTCTGCATCTGAGGACAAGTTTGCAATCAACTCGCGCGATTTCGGGCCGCAAACGATTAGTGTGCTGAAATCATTGGTGATATCGGTAAATTCCAACCCTTCAGGCATGGATTTTCTCAAGAACTCAAAATCATGCCACTGTGCAACTGCAGCTGTCATAATCATGAATTGATCATCGTCGAAGCGGATGATCGTTACTTCGGTAACGATCCGACCGCGCGAGTCAGCAAAATAACCGAGGTTCATGCGGCCGATCTTCGGTAACGCTCCGGCAACTTGCGTGCGCAGCCATTCCGCAGCTCCCGCACCTTTTAGCATATAACGTGAGAAACCGGGCATATCGAGAACGCCAACGCCATCACGGACGGCTTCGACTTCCTCTTTTACGCGCTGCGTCCACGGTCCCTGACGATCCCATGTTTCAGTTGCCGCTTCGGAGGTATCGTCGCCGTCTTTCGCGAACCAAACCGCCCGCTCCCAACCGTTAAAGGCGCCGAACTGTGCGCCCGCCATTTGCAGACTCTTGTGGTTGGGGGAGAGTTTCTTATCGCGTCCAGCAGGCCATTGGTGATGCGGAAAGTGCATCGCGTATTCATGACCATAGGTCTCCAGCGCTTTCGAGAGGCAGTAATCGTGATCCGCATAGTCTGTGTAACGGCGGGGATCGACGGCCCACATGTCGTCGTCGGTTCCACCGTTCATAACCCATTCCGCCAGCACTTTGCCCGCGCCGCCACCCTGAGCGATACCAAAAGTGAAGCTATGCGCCTCAAAGGCATTTTTAACACCGGGCATTGGACCGATCATTGGCAGCCCATCCGGCGCATAAGGGATAGGGCCGTTGATGACGCGACCAACGCCTTGTGAGCCGAGGATGGGCATACGCGCCATAGCGTCTTCGATGTAGAATTCTAGGCGCTCAAGATCATCGGGGTAAAGTTGGAAAGAGAAATCTTCCGGCATCGGGTCGTCCGGTGTGATCCAGTGCGCCTTACAATTACGCTCATAAGGGCCGAGGTTGAGGCCGTTTTTATCTTGCCGCAGGTAATAGGAGATGTCCACGTCACGGACCATTGGCATTTTATGGCCTTTTTCCTTGGTCCATTCCATGAGTTCGGGAATCTCTTCGGTCAGGAAATACTGGTGGCTCATCACGACCATAGGGACCGTGCGTCCGCCATAAGGCTTAAACCATTCGCCAACGCGCTGAGCGTAGTAACCGGCGCAATTAACTACGTATTCGCAGCGGATATCGCCTTTGTCAGTATGTACGATCCACTCGTCACCATCGCGGCTAACGCCGGTGGCGGGGCACATACGGATGATTTGGTTGCCAGTGCCGCGGGCGCCTTTCGCAAGCGCTTGGGTCAGTTGTGCCGGGTCAATATCGCCGTCCAGCGGATCCCACAAACCGCCCTCTAGGTCATGGGTTTCCATAAAGGGGTTGAGGTTTTGCATTTCCGAAGGCGTCATGATCTCCATTTCGAGACCCTGATAACGGCCCATGCCCGCGACCCGCTCAAACTCTTGCATACGTTCTTTACTATGCGCGAGGCGGAGCGATCCTGTGACGTGGTAGTTCATCGGGTAATCAACGTCATCGGCGAGAGTACGATACATCTCCAACCCGTAACGTTGCATGTTCATCACGGCCCATGAACCGGAGAAGTTTGGGCAGTTGCCCGCTGCGTGCCACGTGGACCCTGCCGTCAGCTCATTCTTTTCGAGTAATACGCAATCGGTCCAGCCTGCCTTGCCCAAATGGTAGAGCGAAGAGACACCGACAACGCCACCGCCGATGATGACCACACGGGCCGTTGATGGGAAGTCTGCCATATCAAGTTCCTAGTTTACTGCGATGCGGGCTTAAGTCCCGCTAAAGATAATTGATGTGTTTATTGTAACGGACATTCAGTACACGGGGGGTGCGATTGTCCAAATCGCGATCGTCTCGATTGATCCGGGATTGTGCCATCGATAGGGCTCATGCCGAAAACGAAAGCTATCGCCAGCTTCCAAACGAAACTTTTGCACACCAATCCATAGGTCGAGAGTGCCGGAAACGATGAAACCTGCCTCTTCCGTTTCACGTGTCTGAGGTTCAGTCAATTCGGCTCCAGGCGCGAAAATCGAGCGTACCATCTCGAATGCGCCTCCGATATCGGGCGAAAGCAGTTCTTCAATCAGGCCGGCGGAAGGGTTGCCCAGGCTGCGACGGCGTGATGCGCGGACGACATAGTCGCGTTCTTCGATAGGCGCGTCGTCGTTGCGGAAGAAAAAGCTGACAGACACATCAAAGATTTCCGCAAATTTGCGTAGGTCAGAGATAGATGGTTCGGAGATTCCACGCTCAACCTGACTGACCCAACCCACCGAACGCCCCAGTGTCGATGCGAGATCGCTAAGCGTGATGCAACGCGATTTACGCAGCGCGCGCAAATCTGTGCCTACCGAGCTTAATCCTGAATTTATGTCGTGACTTCCATCCATATGCCCCATTTTTGTCATTAAAATGAAATTTGCAACATTAATTTCATGAAATTGTAGTGTCGCATGAAAAAAAGCGCCCTTGCGTTATGCAAGGGCGCTCAAAATGCGGGAAAACTATCTGATCTAGACTCATCCGCAATCAAATTGATCGCGAATGAGTCTAAGATGACGCGCAGGTTATAGGCTTCACCGCCATCCTGATGAGCGGAGTCACTTAGTAGCCCAACCAATCGTCGCGACGCTCAAGCGTTGTGTCGGCAACTTTTTCGATCACTACTTCACCGTCCACGAACGAACCTTTGTTGATCGAGACCGTCATGGTGCCACGATGATCTTCGGAGGTCCATGTGGATGGCTGGCAGACACCTTCAAGTCCTTCAGGAACCCAATCCTGACGCTCGTACATACCCTTTTTGATGTTTGCACCAGTGATGCCGCCGTTGGCCTTGGCCCATTCCATCGCCTCTTTCATGTAATACGTGCCGCAGATCGCACGGACATAGTGGTGCGTTGGGGCTTCATCTGTGCCTGTTCCTGCGGCAGCGGCGATTTCTTTCACCAGTTTCATGCCTTCGGCTTCAGAATCCCAGAAGGGTGAGGCCGACGGAAACACGTAGTTTTGTGCTTCAGCCGCTTTAATGGTCAGGTAGTCACCCGCCCAAAC
Source organism: uncultured Neomegalonema sp. (assembly GCA_937948985.1). Classification (GTDB taxonomy): domain Bacteria; phylum Pseudomonadota; class Alphaproteobacteria; order Rhodobacterales; family Rhodobacteraceae; genus JAHDDY01. The sequence continues at coordinate 9,598 of CALFAK010000102.1, forward strand.
ATTGCCCATATAGGTCGTATCGACGCCCACGGTCTTGCAGGATTTCAGCAAGGAGATCACTGAGCCGCCAAGGTTGCCGATAAATACATAATCCGCGCCGGAATTCTTGATCGTCAGGCACTGCGCCTTGAAATCACCCGGCTTGAGTGGCACGACGACAGGCGTGAGAACGTCAAAACCAAGCTCTTCAGCGTATTCACCACAGGCCTCTTTAGGGGCGTTAGGGTAGGGGTGATTGTCGCCTGTATGCAGAAATTTTGGCTCTTTTGTGCCGTTTTCTTTGGCATCAAAGCGCGCCCACTGAACCAAGGCGCGGCAAGCGTCCGAATAGCTGGGGCCGTAGAAGAAGTTATACGGCGCGGGCTTCTTGGTGTTAGGGTTTTTGCCCGTCGGGTCGGTCAAGTGTCCGGAGTATGAGGCGGACCATACCGGAACCTCGTCTTTCGCGACAAAGGAGATCAGCGCTTCGGTATCGCCCGTGCCCCAGCCCTGCATCGCGACCATGTCTTTGCCGCGCCATTTTTTATAGGCTGCAATGGCTTCAGGCACTTTATATGCGTAATCAATGCTTTCCAGCTCGATCATTGTGCCGTCAATGCCGCCATTGGCGTTGATATAAGCAACGGCATCCGCAACGCCGGGGCCGTAGTATTTACCGACAAAGCTGGTCGGACCGGTATAATCGACCAGATGTCCGACGAAGACTTTGTCATCAGCACCAATCGCAGCCGTGGCAAGCCCGGCGGCAATAGCGGTTCCAAGCATCAGTTTTTTCATCAGTTTTCTCCCTTAGAGTTTCGCGCCGCCCTTTAGGCGGTCGTTTATGTTGAGAATGGGAACAGTTTCCACGATGCACGCATCAAACGCCAGCGATGGATGAGTCCTTCCGGTTCAAATATCAGGAACAGAATGATTGCTGCACCGATAGACATTTGTTTGATATAGGCTTTTCCCGCATCCATTGCCGGAAAAATATCCGCTGCCCAGCTTGCCACAGTTTCCATCACCAGAGGCAGGACCATGATAAAGGCCGCACCGAGGATTGATCCCGCTACCGACCCAAGTCCGCCAATGATAATCATCGCGAGGAACGAAATCGACAAGATAATCGTGAAACCTTCGACCGAAACGTATTCAAGGTAGTGGGCGTAAAGTGCGCCCCCTAATCCTGCGAAGAACGACGAGATGCCAAAACTCAGCACGCGGTATTTGGTCAGGTTCACGCCCATGATTTCGGCGGATAGATAATGATCCCGTACTGCCACCAATGCCCGCCCGTCGCGGGAGCGCAGCAGGTTTGAGACGGCGACGTAGCTGACCACTGTCCAGAACAGCACGAGGTAGAAATACCGTAAATCAGTGTTCAAAATGAAACCAAACAGGCTGGGCCGATCAGCCAGTGAGCCATAAACGCCCCCCGTAAACCATTCCGCGCGGGCGAAGAAATCTTCGAGGATAAACTGCGAGGCCAGCGTGGCAATCGCCAGATACAGCCCCTTGATCCGCGCTGCGGGCAGTCCGAAGATCAAGCCGACCGCAGTTGTCATCAACCCCGCGAGCGGCATAGCAATCAGCACAGGAATACCCGTATTGGTCGACAGATAAGCGCTGGAGAAAGCGCCGAAGCCGAAAAAAGCGCTGTGGCCGAGTGAGATTTGCCCCGTCACTCCGACAAGCACATTCAGGCCCAGCGCGGCAATCCCGTAGATGCCGATGCTGATCAGGATGAACAGTAACTGCTCGCTCAGAAACGGTGCGATGACGATCGCCGCAATGACCATCGCAACCATCGCATAAAAGGCGGGCCGCGTTGGGAACAGGCTGTTGTCATCCGCATAGGTGCTGCGGAAATCGCCGGACGGGCGTGGATTTGGAACGTGACCCATCAGATGCGCTCGATATCTTTGGTGCCGAACAGTCCGTAAGGCTTAATCATCAGGATGAGGATCAGCACGTAAAACGGTGCGACGGTGTAGAGGTTGCCGACTTGCAGGTATTGCCCGTCGATGAATTCCGCGAAGTTCTCCAGCAGGCCAATAATCACACCACCCACAACCGCGCCGACGATGCTGTCGAGGCCGCCGACGATGACGGCGGGAAAGACCTTAATTCCTACTACTGCGAGGCTGTTGGAGACGCCGGAGACGATGCCCATCACCACACCTGCCACGCCTGACACCAGCGCCGAAATCGCCCATGCCATCGCGAAGGTTTGCTTAACGGAAATGCCAAGCGAGGCGGCAACTTGCTGGTTAAACGCTGTGGCGCGCATGGCGAGGCCGTGGCGTGTGTATTTGAAGAAGTAGAAGAACGCGCCCATGATGATGAGCGACAGGAACAGGCTCATCAGATAGGCAATCTCGACGTTCAGGCCGCCGATGGTAACGAAACCGACCTCGCCGAACACGGGCGGGAAAGACTCGGCGTTGTTGCCGAAAATCCAGTTCATCAGGGCTTGCATGAAGATCGACAGGCCGATTGTGACCATGATCACTGAGATAATCGGCTCGCCGATCAACGGCCTGAGGATCACAGTCTGCACGACGATGCCGAACAGAGTCATAAAGACGAGGCTGAACAGGAAGGCGAGGAAGAACGGCAATCCCGCATCGACCACCAGTGCGAGGCAGACCCATGCGCCCAGCACGAGGAACTCACCCTGTGCGAAGTTCACGACCTGCGTTGATTTGTAGATCAGCACAAAGCACATCGCAACGACGCCATAGAGCATCCCCACGATCAGCCCGTTGACGAGCAATTGGAAGAGGAGTTCTGTGTTCATTCGGCGGCCTCAAGAGCTAAGAATGGCACTTCGATAATTTCCACAGCATTCTCGATAACTTCCGCGACTGTGGGATCATCAAGGATTGCTTTAAGGCTGCGGGTGACAGGCAGGGAACGCACACCTTCCAAATGGACCGCGAGCGCCTCTTCCGCAAAAAGTCTGGCTTCAAGCAAGGTTTTACCTGCCGAGTAGCAGCCGGGAACATCGGGGAACAAGACACTGAAATCGCTCCCTTTGGTCTTCTCGATGATGGCAAGGTACGCAAACTTGCTCATATCCAGCCCGCCTTTTTATGAATGTCTCGTGCGACGCCAATCGATATTTCGCGTTTGGGATGCGGTATAGTGATCGTCATTGCCACACCTTCTTTCGTGAAATTATGGTGCGAGCCGCGTATCCGCGCAAGTTTCCAGCCTTCCCGTTCAAGCCGTGCGATGATTTTCTTGCTGCTTTTTTCAATTTTCACTCCGCCGCTTCGGCGAGCGCATTATCCATGCGCTCAACCTTCAGCGTTGTGACGATGCGTTGTTTGCTGCCGTCTTGGAAGTTGATAACCGTATCGATATCAATGGCATCCGCGTCTGAGTAGAGAATTTCGATGATATCGCTGTATTTTTCCGCGATCACGCTGCGGCGGACTTTCTGCGTGCGCGTCAACTCACCATCATCGGCGTCCAGCTCTTTGTAAAGCAGCACAAATTTCTGAATACGCTGCGCTTCCGGCAAGGTTGCATTCACTCGCGCCACTTCCTCACGCAGCAATTCATAAATGCGCGGATTCGCGGCTAGATCGGTATAGGTGGTGAAGGCAATCCGGCGCTGCTCTGCCCATTTCGACACGATGGGAAAGCGGATACAAATCGCGGCGGTGATATACGGGCGATCTTTACCCAAGATCACAGCTTCCGCGACGTATGTGCTGAACTTCAGCTTGTTTTCAATGAACTGTGGCGAGAACCTGACATCTTGCGAAGTTTCCGACAGGTCTTTGATCCGGTCTATAACCACCAAATGGCCCGCATCGTTCAGATAACCGGCGTCTCCGGTCAGGAACCAGCCGTCAGGATCAAACGCCTCGGCATTAGCCTCATCGTTTTTGAAGTAGCCGTGCATCATGTTCGGATGTTTGACG
>CALFAK010000103.1 GCA_937948985.1 uncultured Neomegalonema sp.
GTTGAAAACCTGTTCGTGTTCTGCGCCGATAAAGATGAAACACTCGTTGGCACTATCATCTTCTCGCGGATCTGTTTTGCTGAGGATCAGCGCCTGGTTTTTGTTTTGTCTCCCGTCGCCGTGAAAACAGGGGAACAGGGCAAAGGAATCGGCCAGGGCTTGCTGGCACATGGTCTCGAAGTGTTGCGCGGCAATAGTGTCGATGTTGTCGTCACTTACGGTGATCCGGCGTTTTATGCCAAGGTCGGTTTTCAGCAGATGACCCCTGAATTCGCGCAACCGCCCTATACATTGTCTTATCCGCACGGCTGGTTGGGGCAAGCATTGAATGGCGGGGATATGAAACCGCTGGCGGGGGCATCGTGTTGTGTTCCGGCACTGAACGATGCTTCGCTGTGGTGACGCGTGAGCAGGCCGTGCGGGCGGGGGTGAAGCGGCTGGTGAATTCGCCCAGTGCGGCGCGGGATGCGCGGGATTTGATGTGTTGGGTGCTGGGCGTTGATGCGGCGCGGCTGGTGATGGACGGGCATGAGGTGCTGTCTGCGGATGAGGCGGCGCGGTATGAGGCGGCGATTGTGCGGCGGGAGCGGGCCGAGCCTGTCTCGAAGATCATCGGCATCCGGCAGTTCTACGGGCTGGAGTTTGCGGTGACCCCCGACGTGCTGGACCCGCGACCGGATACCGAGACGATGATTGATGCGGTGCTGGAGATTGCGCAGGAGGACAGGCCGCTGCGGATTTTGGATCTCGGGACGGGGTCGGGTTGCATCCTGCTGACGCTGCTGCACCACTTGCCGGAGGCGACGGGGCTGGGGGTTGATGCCTCGGATAAGGCGCTGGAAATCGCCCGAAAGAACGCGCAAAGGCTGCAAATAGAGAAAAAAGCGCGGTTTGAGCGGTCAGATTGGTTTGAAAAGGTTGACGGACCCTTCGACCTTGTGGTTTGCAATCCCCCATACATCGCAGAATATGAAGCGGATGATCTGTCGGATGATGTCCTCAAGTGGGATCCGGCATCGGCGCTTTTTTCGGGTGTAGACGGCCTTTCGGCATTCCGGGTATTGAGTTCGGGATTGTCCAAGGCACTTTCTGAAACCGGAACGGCGTTCTTTGAGATCGGTTCGGGCCAGGGAGAGGCGGTTGCACGTCTTTTTTCCGGGGCTGGTTTTGACGATTTGACGTTTCGCCGCGATATCGCGGGCATCCAACGCTGCTTGATCGTGCGTAATGCGCGGGACGGGGGCGGGGATTAGCCGCCAAGCAATTAGAGGACTTGGGTTCAGACCGTGTTCATGCCTTTCGGGGTTTATACCTTGGGGGTATGATTTTGAAACCGGACTGATCTGATCGAAGAACACATGAAGCAAGTGTCAAAAAACTACGGAAACAACCGCAATCGCCAAAAAGGGCGGCGCCAAGGTGGTGGCGGCGGTGGTAACAACAACGGCGGCAACAACCTGAACCGGGTCTATGACAGCTCCGGCCCTGAGGGGAAGATACGCGGGACCGCCTCGCAGATTATCGATAAATATTCGACACTGGCACGCGATGCGATGCTGTCGGGCGACCGGATTATCGCCGAGAGCTTTTATCAGCACGCCGAACATTATCAGCGGATCGTATCCGCCGCGATGGCCGTTGAGGCGGAGGCGCAAGCCCGCCGTGCGGAACAACAGGCACAAGCACAGGCCGAACGCGAAGCCCGCGAAGCCGAACGCGCCCGTGAGCGCGAGGCGCGGGGCGAAGGGCGCCCTGACAATCGGGATCACCGCGAAAACCGCGCTGATAACCGTGACAACCGGCATGAGGGGCGCTCTGAGGATCGCTATAACCGCACCGATAACCGCGATGCGCGTTCCGAGAACAGAACCGACAACCATGAAGAGGCGCGTGACGCCGAGCGCGCAAGTGTCGATGCAACCCCGGAAACTTCCGCGCCAGCTCCGGCAGTGGAAGAGCAAGCGCCTGTGAGCCAGCCGGCACCGGAACCTGTCGCCGAGCGGGCCGATCCGTTGGCGGGTGACCCCCGCGAGGACAGCGCGCCTGAATCACAAGCCGAGGCCGTTGCCGATGCTGTGGCAGCGGAGGTTGTCGAAAAGCCGGCGCCCCGCAAACGTGCGCCGCGCAAGAAAGCCGAGCCAGTGGGTACAGCGGATGGCGAAGAAGCGCCGAAACCGCGCCGGGGCCGCCCGAAGAAAAAAGTCGAACCCGAAGCCCCGGCGGAGCCGGACGCGGTTTGATACCGATGGCCCTTGGTGCCGGGTCTTCCGGCTTCGTGTTTGTGCGTTCCTTCTGAAAATTTCGCGAGTCTGGACGCCAGCCTTCGCTGGCGTGAAAGATGTCAGATGAGCGCCGGGAATTCACCCATAGGGCGAGCCGTTTTGGCCGCTATGGGCGATAGTGACACGGACGGGCATCAGCTTGGTATCGATACGGCGCGGGTTTGGTGCGGTAGCGTGATTGTGCGGGTCGGCGCGGAGCGCTGAGAAAATACGTCAAGGCATTGAATTATTTTCGTTTTTAGGATTTTTCATCTTTAAGGTGATGTCACTCAATGTCATCAGAAATCAGAATGTTCCTCAAATGTTTCACGTGAAACATTGCCTTAAAAAACTGAAAATGCGGCAGAAATGCAGGGTTTGCGGGCTTTATTAAACGTTCCTGCGCAGCAAGCGCCCGTCAGTGACGGCCAAACCCGCCGCAATAAGCGCAAATCCGATCAGCGCTTCAATACCAAGACGCTCGCCCAAAAACGCCGCGCCGAGGCCGACGGCGAAGGGCGGGACCATAAGGGTGACAAGCATCAGGTTTGCCGCCCCTGCCCGCTTGAGGATGCCGAAATAAAGCAGGTAGGCCAGCGCTGTGGCAAGCCATGCGATGCCGAACAACGACGCCCAGACAGGGGCGGAATAACTGAACGAAGGCACGCCGTCGATAATCAGGACCAGCGGGATCATCAGCACCGTGCTGCCGATCAGCATTCCCAGCGCATTGACCTCAACAGGTTGATTTCGCAGGGCGACTTTGCCCCAGACGCTGGCGAAAGAATACGACAGCCCGGCGCCCAGAATGGCGATTTGCGCCAAATCACGCAAGTCAAAATCCGACAGCGCATCCATACCCATAATCACCGCCACACCCAACAGGCCAAGAAACGCACCAATCAGCTTTGCGGCGGTCAAACGCTCGTCAGCGAGCAGTAATCCGGCGACAACCGCCCCGAAAACCGCCGTTGTGCCGTTCAGGATCGACGCAAGGCCGCCCTCCAAATACTTCTGTCCCCACACGATCAACGAAAAAGGGATCACATTATTCAGCGCACCCATGACAAGATATGCGCCCCAAAACCGTCCCTCGCGCGGCATCCGCAGGCCTTTCCACCAGACAACCAGCGCCAGCGCGGGCACAGCCCAAAAGACGCGGTGCAGGACGATGGTAAGCGGCTTTTCTTCGGTGAGCGCGATCTCGACAAAGAAAAACGATCCGCCCCACACGGCGGCAAGGGCGAGTAACATAATCCAAGCCGCGCCGCGAATGCCTTGCTGTTGTGTTGCGCTCATGGGGGATTCTCCTGATTTACAGGAGTATCCTTAGCCGACAGCCACAACAGCGCCACCCGAAACTTGCAATCCGCGCTCTGAGGCCTTGACCCGCGAGGGTTGCTCGCACAAAAGGCCGCATGAAGATTTTATTCCTTGGAGACCTGCTGGGACGCACGGGCCGGACCGCAGCGATTGAAGCCATTCCGCGCTTGCGGGAGCGGCTGGACCTCGATTGTCTGGTGGTGAATGGTGAGAATGCGGCCGGCGGCTTCGGCATTACGTCCACCATTGCCAACGCCCTGTTCGATGCGGGGGCGGATGCGGTGACGCTGGGCAATCACGCGTTTGACAACCGTGAGATTATCGGCCATTTGGCGCGCGAAGACCGGATTGTGCGGCCTTTGAACTTCCCCAAAGGCGCGCCGGGGCGAGGCTCCACACTTATCGAGACGGCGGGCGGGCACCGGGTGCTGGTCATCAACGCGATGGGGCGGGTGTTCATGAGTCAGCCGCTTGATGACCCGTTTGCCGCCGTAGAGACGCAGCTGGAGGCGTGCCCGCTGGGGATTGCCTGTGATGCGGCGATTGTGGATTTTCACGCTGAGGCGACTTCAGAAAAGCAGGCGATGGGGTTTTGGTGTGACGGTCGGGCGAGCCTGGTTGTCGGTACCCACACCCATGTGCCCACCGCCGATACCCGCGTGCTGGATGGCGGGACGGCCTATCAGACCGACGCAGGAATGTGCGGCGATTATGACAGTGTGATCGGTATGGACAAGGAAGAACCGCTCCGCCGTTTTGTTACGGGTCTGCCGTCGGGTCGGTTCGAGCCGAAAGTCGGCGAGGCGAGCCTTTCCGGTGTCTATTTGGAAACAGACGATTCGACCGGGCTGGCGGTCTCCGTCTCCGCCTTTCGCCACAAGGGGCGTTTAAGCGAGGCCTGGCCGGACTTGTGATGTTGCAAAACCGCAGATCAGGCGGCTTTTAGCGCTGGATGCTAAATATATCAGCTTCCCCGCACTCCGATGCGGGGCAGGGAAAAATTGCAACGGTCAGCCTTAGGCCCGTAAGCGCTATGCGGCTTTTGCGACCTTGATCAGCAGTTTATAAGCATTGTTGATCTCGGCAAGCCGTTCAGCGGCGTAGGCGATTTTCTTGTCAGATACGCCCAACCCACGCAAACGATCCGGGTGGTACAATTTCACAAGACGGCGATAGGCCCCTTGTATCTCCTCCGGCGAGGCGTATTCGCCGAGACCCAGGATATCGAGCGCCTCATAGTGATCGTTTGTGGAATACGGCGAGGTTCGCTTGCCCGTATCCTTGGCAGCCGCCGCATTGCGGGCTTCTTCCTCCGCCTTCGCTTTGCTTGCGGCTTCAGCTTTGGCACGGTTTGCCTCTTGTGCCTTTTGCTCGGCAGAGGCCTGCTCTTGCCGGCGCGAGGATTCCCCGTCCATCTCGGTAATGCGTTTGATCGAGACCAGATTCAGAAAAGTTTCCTCGCCATTATCAGTCTCAAAGGCCAGAAAACCAACCGCTTGCGTGATCGTCGCAACAAAATCCATGCCGACGGGGACCAAGACATAACCGCTCGACGTATCACCGTCGGTATGATCCACACGGGCAGCGTATTTTTTAGTTGCTCTTTTATAATTGCCGCCAGACATTTCGCCCTCATGGAGTTCACCGCATGACGGCAGAAAAACCGTTCGCACCCAAAAGACTATCCGTGTTTGGTAAAGTTTGCGTTTGCTTTAATTGGCTTGAGTGAGGAAAGACGATGAAAGCATGGATGATCGCGGAACCGGGTGGCATCGCGGACCTGCGGCTGGAAGATATCGCCGCACCCGAAGCCCCGAAAGGCGGGCTGTTGATCCGGGTTGAAACCTGCGGGCTGAATTTCGCCGATCTGCTGATGTTGAAAGGCACCTACCAGAGCACACCACCCTACCCGTTCGCTCCAGGCGCGGAGGTCTGCGGGGTGGTGACAGCGGTCGGGGAAGGCGTGGCGCGAGATTGGCTGGGAAGGCGCGTCGTATCCTATTGCGGGCACGGGGGGTTTGCCGAGTTCATCACCGCCCCCGCCGAGGTATGTGTGGCAGTTGATGACCGCATAGACAGCGTGATGGCGGCGGCAATCCCGATTGCCTACGGTTCCTCAGAGCTGGCCCTCGCCCACCGCGCCAGACTTAAAGCCGGGGAGTGGTTGCTGGTCTCAGGGGCGGGGGGCGGTGTCGGCCTCACAGCGGTGGAAATCGGTGCGCGCATGGGGGCGAAAGTGATCGGCCTCGCGCGGGGAGTGGAAAAGCAGGCGGCGGCGCGTGAGAAAGGGGCATCGATCGTCCTTGACCCCGGCGCTTACGATCTGTCCGGTTACGCATTGCGCGATGCGATTCTTGAAGCCAGCGGCGGCGCGCGGATGAATGTGATCTACGATGCGGTCGGCGGCGACTTAATGACAGCCATGCTGCGCACAACAGCGTTCGAGGCGCGCGTGTTGCCCATCGGCTTTGCCTCCGGTACGGTGCCGCAGTTCAAAGCGAACCATCTGTTGGTCAAGAACATCGATGTGATGGGGTTCTGGTGGGGTGATTACTTCCCCAAAGCGCCGCAGGTGGTGGGCGAGAGCTTTGCACGTTTGATGGATTGGGCCGCGCGGGGTGAGATCACGCCGCATGTCTCAAACATCATAGATTTCAACGAAGCCCCCGCAGCCCTCACACTCCTGAAAGAGCGCAAAGCAGCGGGGAAAGTTGTGCTGCGCGGGTCCGCGTCAGATATCGAAATCTGAGAAGCTGAACGTCACATCCGCAAATTCAATACGCTCAACATCCGCGTAGACCGTATCGCTGCCCTCATTCAGCGCATCACTACCCACATCCGTAACGGTCAGGAACGTGAGGCTAGCATCCATTATAATAATGAAATCAGCGGATACGCCCTCATAAACCGCGAAATCCAAGCCGGAGCCACCCCGCAGAATATCGTTCCCTTGCCCGCCCGTCATCCTGTCGCGATGGCCCTGCCCGTGCAGTTCATCATCCCCATCCTGCCCGAACAGAGTATCCGCACCAATACCGCCATAGAGGGTGTCACTGAATTCCCCTTCGCCGCCATAGAGGATATCGAGACCGGATTGACCGTAGAGCGTGTCTGACTCCGAGCCGCCATCCAGAAAATCGGAAAGCCCGCCGCCATAGACCACATCGTTGTCGTCTTCAGCAAAAATGGTATCACTTCCTTTAGCAGCATAGACAATATCCGCGCCAACGCTCGTCTGAATAAAGTCGTTGCCGCCCTCGCCATAGATCAGATCATCGCCATCGTGGCTGTAAATGCTGTCGTTCCCGATACCCGCATAAACCGTATCATCCCCGCCCAAAGACAGGATTTTGTCGTCGCCGACACCGCTGTAAATCGTATCGCGGCCCCCTCTGTCGCCGAGAAAGAATGTACGCGGCTCAAACTTCTCAGCAAGATTCAGCAATCCGGTTTCATAGTCACCAGCGGTGTCAAAATCCTCTCCGTGCAGCGAAAACTTTCCGTTAACGACCATAAATGGAATATCAAATGCATCAGTAGGCTCACCATTGGGGCGGATCAGGCTGTTATCCGGATTGACAACATATCCCCCATTAAGTTCGAGGCCATAATCACCTATAATGATATCGTCTGCACCAAAACCGGATCCATTTTGAAGATCACCATAGATCACGTCCTGCCCGAACCCTCCGATGACAACATCGCCGCCAAGACCTCCCTCAATCGTATTTGAGCCGCCTCTGCTGCGCACAAGATCATTTCCATCACCACCAGATAAAGTATCGCGCCCCCCTGCTGAACTAATGATATCATCACCCTGCCCACCGCTTACGACACCGCGACCGGCTTGAATGAAGATATCATTGTCCTGCGCGTTACCGTTGACGGTGTAGAATTGGCCGCTTGCCGCAAATTGATGGGTCTGTACAAATTCCACATTGTCAGGAACCGTATAGTTGAAATCGGTAACAAGAACGGAATCATAACCACCCGTGACCGTTTCAACTATTCGCGCACCGTCGGAAATCAAATAAGTATCATTGCCATCACCCCCCTCCACGACCTGCGCACCCGTCACGAATAGGGAATCTTCGCCTGCGGTACCGACCAGAGTCAGGGCGTCGGGGTCAAACGTGCCGCCCTGCCGGATTACCTCCGCCTGCAGCGCATCGGTTAGGTCTTGCAGCAGAACCGCATTTGCCGGATCCAGAGCAAGGTTGGTTTCCTGCTCAGGGTCCCGGACGAGATCATAAAGCTCAGTCGAGCCGTCATTGTAGAACATCAATCGATAATCGCCGACCCGATAAGACAGTGACCCGACCATCGTCGTGATAACGCCGCGATCCAAATCTGGGTTATCGATGAATTCCAGAACGCTCTGCCCGTCAAATGTCGCGTTTGCAGGTGGCGTGATCCCGCCAAGTTCGAGCAATGTGGGTGTTAGATCGACAAGGCTGACCGGGGTTTCGACCGAAGTTCCACCCTCTAGGCCCGGTCCAACGATGACGAAGGGGATGTTGGCCGCTTCCTCCCAAAGCGTGAATTTATTCCACGTATGCTTCTCGCCCAGTTCATAACCGTGATCGGACCAAACAACCAGCGACGCATCCGACAGCGCCGGATTGGCTTCCATCGCGTCCAGCACCTCGCCCAGCTTGCTATCCGCGTAGGACATGGCCGCAAGATATCCTTGCACAAACGTGCGTGCGAGATCGGCGTTCTCTAAATAAGTGTTATAGTTCTCCAACAACCTGAATTGTTTATAGAAATCTGATACCTGATCGAGATCACCATCATCATAGGGGATTACGATATCCTCGCGGGGATACAGGTCAAAGAACTCTTGCGGTGCAACAAAAGGACGGTGCGGCTTGACGATGCCCAAAGTCACAAACAGATCAGTGGTGCCGTCATAAGCATCAAGTTGAGCAACCGCATAATCAGTATGCTCATCATCGCGCATGATCTCGCCCGGTTCCGTAGGCTCCGCGATAGGATTGGTATCGAGTGATGGGGAGTAACTGTTCTGAAAATTCCCATCATAAATTTCTGCAAACGTGGTGACCATGTTCGAGGAGACGGAATTGTGGAAAACCTTGCCCGATCCCTGCGTCTCCCAGCCCGCATCCTTGAACATGCCGACCACCGTTTCCTGTGGCGTCATCAGATCGTTCCACTGCAAATCACGGGTCGCGTGCATGTTGGTCTGGAACTGCGATTGGCCGGACAGCGCGATGGTTCGTGAAGGATTGCAAACCGCTATCGCAGCATAGGCGTTCTCAAACATCACGCCCTTCTCGGCGAGCCTGTCGAAGTTTGGCGTATGCAACTCGACCCCGAACTTATTGTCGAAGCGGTAAACATTGAGAAGATCGTCGAACGTGATACTAATAACTGCGGCCATAAAACTCTCCACAAAACCGGAATGCAAAGGCCTGCGCTTCCGTGGTTAGAGACTCACACCTCGCTCAACGGCAGGATACGCGACGAACAACGCGATTGCACGTAATAAGAAGAATAAGTGGATACCCGCCCAAACCCCGTGATTTCCATACATAACCGCCAGCGCGATGCTGAGGGGGATATACAGGCCCGCCGAGGCGATCATAGCATTGCGCATCTCGCGGCTGGCCGTTGCGCCGATGAAAATCCCGTCCAGCTGAAACGCCGCAAACCCCACCGCCGGGGTCAGCGCGGCCCACAGCATAAACTGTCCCGCCGTTGCGCGCGTCTCCGGCAGGTCGGTCAACAGTGCGATCAAGCCGCCCCCGAACACCGCCAGCAACAGCGAAAACAACACCGCCAGCCCACCGGACCACGCGCTTGTCATAATCGCGGCACGGCGGAACGCGAGCCGATTTCCCGCCCCTTTAGCTTGCCCGACCAGCGTTTCAGCGGCCATCGCAAACCCGTCCAGCGCATGAGCCGACAGTGATAGAAACTGCCACAGGATCACATTCGCGGCCAGAAACAGCTCCCCCTGCTGCGCACCCAACCGCATGGTCCAGGCGAAACTCCCCGTCAGCAGGGCCGAGCGGATGAAAATATCGCGGTTCAGCCGCATCACCGCGACCAATTCCTCGCCCCGCGTCACCCGCCGCCAGTCGACACGCCAGTCATCGGGCATCACCGCACGCCGCCGTGACCATGCCAGCCACAATCCGCAGGCCAACCCGATCCCGTTGGCCAGTACGGTCGCAATCGCCACCCCGGCCAGCCCCATCTCCATCCCCACGCCCAGCGTCAGGCTCAACGCGATGTTTGACAGGGTGATAATCAGTTGCAGTTGAAACAACCGCCGCGTCATCTCCTGCCCAGCAAACCAGCCGAGCAGCGCATAATTGGCCAGCTCGAACGGCGCACCCCAGATCCGAATACTGAAGTACAGCGCCGCCGCGGCGCTCGCATTCTCACCGGACCCGAAAAACGCCAGCAACACCTTGCTCACAGGCACTTGCAAAGCCAGCAACGCGGCTCCGATTACAGCCGCAATCAACAGCGTGCGCACCAGCGTATGCATCACCCGCCGCATATCCCCCGCACCCAGCGCTTGCGCGGTCAGGCCGGAACAGCCCATTTGCAGGAAGTTGAAACCGGAAATCACCAGCGAGAACATGCTCGCCCCGATACCCACCCCCGCCAGCGAGGCGGCGGTTCCGACATTGCCGATAATCGCCGTATCGACCGCCCCTTGCAGCGGCACGGTGGCATTGGCGAACACAACGGGCAGTGCAATCGAGAGAATGCGCCCGCCCGTAACAGGGGTCATGGCGCGGGGGTCAGCAGGAAGTTACCGCTCGCCGTCGCGATCAGCTTGGACCGTTCGTCCTGCCACGCCTCAATCATAACATTGGCCACACGCCGCCCTTTTCGCAGCACCCGCGTACGGGCATAGGTATCGCGCGGCTTGCCGGAGCGCAGATAGTTGAACGTGATGTCCACAGGCTTCGGATGCGGCGGAAACTTGCCCGCCAGCACGGCATCCGCCCGTTCGCCGCCCGCGTTCAACTCCGCCAGCGCCGCATCCCAGGCCAGTTGGAAAATCCCCGTGATCTCCAAAAACGCCCCCGTCGCCCCGCCATGCAGCGCGGGTAATATCGGGTTGCCGATCAATTCGGGCGAATAGTGCAGACAGCCCGTCAGCTCGTCGCCGCGCCGATCAAAGGTGATCCCGAGGAAATCGACATATGGGATCGACTGCGTCATCGCCCGCAGCATCGCCTCACGCTGCGACTGATACTCCACCGCCGCGCTCATGCCGCTTTCTCCGGTTTACGCTCAAGAATAAATGCCGCCGCCGCCGTCGCAATCGGCTTTTCAGGATCATCGTGATAGGCCAGCGCGCGCACGAATGCCACCGAGCGGGTCCGGCGATAACAGGTCGCACGGGCATAAACCGCCTCGCCCGGTGTCGCGGGTCGCATATAATCAATCCGCAAATCCAGCGTCGCGGTCGAGGTCAGCTTATTCTGCCCCGAAATCACCGCCGTGCCGCAACAGGTATCCAGCAAAGCCGTAATCGCCCCGCCGCCCAGCACCCCCGTCTCAGGGTCACCGATCAGCCGCGCGTCATAGGGAAGCATCAGCACCGCCTCGTCCTCGGCGGTCGAGATCAAGCGGATTCCCATTGCCCCGCAATGCGGCAGACCGGACAGCAGCGACCCCTCGCCCCCGCCATCCGCCGTCATCCTCTTGTGCAATTCATGCTCAGCCATCACGCGGCTCCCGTTTCAATACCGCGAGCCATACGCCTTACGTAAGCGAAAGTCGATGCACGAGACTTGACCCGCCGCGCCCCAGACCAGATATTCCCCACGAAGTGATTGTCGGTCGGGTGGGACAGCTCGCGACCCGGAAATCGCTATAAAACAAAAGGATAGAGCGTTTGTGATGATCCCGGGATCATTGAAAACGTTCGGCGCATGGACCACAGAAACAAATGCTCGATCTGACCGATACCCAGTTTCCCTGCGCTCATTGCGGGGCCGACCTGCGCTTTGACGCCGGATCAGGGCATCTGCGCTGCGATTATTGCGGTCACGAGAACATCATCGACCTCGACCATACGCCAATTCAGGAACTCGACTTCCGCAAAGGCATGGCCGATCAGCTGTCCAGCGAGCAGATCGAAACCACGCAAGTAAAAAAATGCGATACTTGCGGCGCGCAGGTTGAGTTTGATAAGGATATACATGCCGACAACTGCCCCTTCTGCGATTCGGTCTTCGTGTCGGGCACAGGGGCGCACAGGCACTTCAAACCCAAGGGAATCCTGCCCTTCGCCCTGACGAAAACCGAGGCGCGCGAGGCATTGGGCAGCTGGCTCAGCACCCGCTGGTTCGCCCCCACGGGCCTCAAACGCTACGCCCGCGCGGGCAGTGATCTCAATGGCCTCTACACCCCCTACTGGACCTTCGATGCCCAAACGGAGAGCAGCTATCGCGGCCAGCGCGGCGACGTGTATTACGTTGATAAATACGTCACCGTGATGACTGATAAAGGCCCAAGGCGACAGCTTCAGCGCGTCCCCCAAATCCGCTGGACCCGCGTCAGCGGGCGGGTACGGCGG
>CALFAK010000104.1 GCA_937948985.1 uncultured Neomegalonema sp.
CCATTCCCGATGTGCCAGCATGATCTTTCTCCGTTATCTTTCGGCGACCATGCGGCAAGCCGCTTGCGCGACGCAAACGAGATTTACTAAAGTTTGCATTAGAAAAACTAGGCCTCTGAAGTATGAAGATTGACCCGCCCCGCCCTCGCGGCCCGCATCTCAACGCCTTGCGCGCCTTTGAAGCGGCGGCGCGTCTGGGCGGGTTTTCTGATGCCGCCACAGAGCTGTGTGTCACGCCCGGTGCCGTATCTCAGCATGTGAAAGCACTGGAAGAATGGGCGAACGCACCATTATTTGAGAGGCGCAGCCAAGGGGTATCATTAACGCCGCTCGGTAAAAGCGTTGCAGCGGAATTCTGTCATGCCTTTGATATGCTCGGTTCGGCCCAACGGTCCCTGCGCGCCAAAGCGAACGGCAAAACGATCAGTATCGCTGCATTGCCCTCCGTCGCACAATTGTGGCTCTCGCCCCGTTTACCTGCAATCCGTCAGGAATTGCATGAACATACGATCTCGATCACAGCGTTGGAGAAACGCCCGAATCTGCATCGCGAGATGTTTGACATCAGTATCTTTGCGGGAAAAACGGGCGGCAGCGGGACTGAATTAATTCTCGCGGAGGATATCATTTTCCCAGTCTGCACACCGGCAATCGCCGCCAAGATCAATTCACCTGCCGACCTGACAGGTCAAACCCTGATTCATGATGCGACTTGGAAAGGCGATTGGGCTTTTTGGGCGGAAAAGGCATCCCTACCGGAGATAAGCGCGGGCGAAGGGCCAGAATACTCGTTATACAGCATCGCGGTGGAAGAAGCGTGCAACGGTGCGGGGATACTGATAGGGCATGGATTGCTCGTAGACAGATTCATCCGCTCAGGCGCGCTGGTCGCACCTTTCACGCGAAAGGTCCCTTCGGGCAAATCATGGATATTGGAGAGCACCACATTCAGCGGAGCCACCAAGAGAGTATGTGATATGTTGAATGCCGGATAACTTGAAAGGTTGCCTGGCAGGCGGTTCGACAGCATAGCTCTGTCGCAACATGATTTTATGAGATGAGCAGACCGATGAATAATGATCCTCTGGGTTATGATCTTGATGACGGGCACGGGACGGTGTTCGGCACCTTTCTCATGATGCTTGTCGCGGGTGCCTGTGCGCTGGCGGCGTTTGATGCGTTCGGACAGATTTACAGCCCCAACGCGGGCTATCCGAAGCTGGCGCCTGTGCCGCTTGCCACGCAATCGCTGGGCGCGGTGTTCGGCGAGGAAGCTAAACAATACGGGCATATTGCGCATTACCTGATGGGGATCGTCGGCTATCCGTTGGGGTATGTTCTGCTGGCGCGGCCTGTTTCGCGGGCGATTATGCCGTCGCTGCCGTGGTGGGTGACGGGCGCGGTGTTCGGCGTGGTGATCTGGGCGTTCGCGCTTTATGTCATGGCGCATCTTGTTGCGGGCAATCCGCCGTTCCTCGGTTGGGGTCAGCTGACTTGGGTTGCGCTGGTCGGGCATGTGATCTTCGGTCTGGTGCTGGCAGCGGTGCTGCGTCGCGGCGGCAGGGCCTGATATGAGTATCCGTGCCCTCCTCATCGCCCTTGGCATCGTTGTCCTGACAGCTATCACCCTGCTGTGGATGGGGCGGGTGCCGATGTGTGAATGCGGCGAAATCAAGCTGTGGCACGGGGCGGTGGTCAGCTCCGAGAACTCGCAGCATATCGCCGATTGGTACACGCCCAGCCATATCCTGCACGGGTTGTTTTTCTATGCGCTGCTGTGGTTGCTGGCCGAGCGGTGGAGCATCGGCACGCGGCTGGTGATCGCCACAGTGATTGAGGCGGCGTGGGAGATTGCCGAGAACACAGACACCGTGATCGAGCGGTATCGCGAGGCGACCATTGCGCTGGATTACTATGGCGACAGCGTGGTGAACTCGGTGGCGGATATCGGGTGGATGTGGGTCGGGTTCTTCCTCGCCGCGCGGATTCCGGTCTGGGCAAGCGTGGCCCTGTTCATCGTGGCCGAGCTGGTGGTCGGTTACCTGATCCGCGACGGGTTGACCCTGAACGTCATCATGCTGACCTTTCCGCAGGACTGGATCAAAGAATGGCAGAGCGCGGGCGGGGCGTTGTAACCTCTTGGCTCCTTGCGGTGAATCGATTATCCGGCAAGCTGAATATTTACTGTATAAGCAGCCCGTTGCGGCCAGCGGAGGCGCGAAACCATGACCACCCCCCTCAATATCGTTATCACAGGTGCGTCGGGCCGGATGGGGCAGATGCTTATCCGGCAGGTTATCGAAACCGACGGTGCGGCGCTTCATGCGGTTACCGAACGTGCGGGGCATGACTGGGTCGGGGCCGATATCGGCGAGGCGATGGGCCTTGGCCGCAACCTTGGCGTAAAGGTCCATGACGACCCGTTGGAGGCAATTCTCGGCGCGCACGCGATGATCGACTTCACCTCGCCCGACGCCACCGTCGTCCATGCCGATCTGGCCGCGCAGGCAAAATTGGTGCATGTGATCGGCACGACGGGTTTTGCAGACGCGCACCTCACCCGCCTCAACGCCGCCGCCCGCCACGCTGTGCTGGTGCGGGCCGGGAACATGTCCCTCGGCGTCAATCTGCTGACAGTGCTGGCCGAAAAGGTCGCCCGCGCGCTGGATGAGGATTTCGACATCGAAGTCGTGGAATCCCACCACAACCAAAAAGTGGATGCCCCGTCCGGTACGGCCCTCATGCTGGGCGAGGCCGCCGCCAAGGGGCGCGGTGTCTCGCTGGCGGATGCCTCCGACCGCGCCCGTGACGGGATCACAGGTGCGCGCAAACGCGGGGATATCGGCTTTCACGCCATTCGCGGCGGCGATGTTGTCGGTGAACATGACGTGATTTTCGCCGCCGCCGGAGAGCGCATCGTCCTGCGTCACCTCGCCACCGACCGCCGCATCTTCGCGCGCGGCGCGCTCAAGGCGGCGTTCTGGGGCCGGGATCGCAAGCCGGGGGAATATTCGATGCTGGATGTATTGGGCCTTGCGGATTGAGCAAAGGCGCAACCGGTACGGGTGCGAATCTCAGGGCTGCCGGCATAATACGCACATAAAATTCTCTTAATAAGTTTTAATTGATAACTTGAAACATCTTTTTGACTAATGATTGCTTAAAGGTTCAATGCGACACTTTCAGGCGACTGGGAATCAAAAGCCTCCTGCGCGGGGCTTCGCCTTGAAAGCCGCTTGCCATGCAAATTGAAAATACGCTCCAAAACACCGACCTTGAGAGCAGTGTAACCCCGCCGCCTATGGATGAACTGTTCGGCGAAATTATAGGCACTATGGCGCAAGGCCTCGTGGTGTTTTCGGATAAATATATCCTGTTTGCGAATGATGCGATCGCGGACGTTCTGGACATTCCGATCTGGTATTTCGTCAAGGGTAGGCCGCTGCTGGAATACCTGAATTACTCGTGCGAGCGCGGTGATTACGGTGCCGATGAAACCGGCGAAAAAGTTGTTGAGCGCTTGCTGGAGAAAATGCGGCGGGGCGAAAATTACCGCGCTTACCGCGTTCTCCCCAATGGCCGGCATGTGCGCGTGGATGCCAGATCGCGCAGCGGGGGCGGCGGGATCATTACCTACACCGATGTAACCGAGCAGATGAACCTGTCCAACGAGGTTAAACGCAGTGACGCAAGACTGGAAAAATTTGCCCTCACGGCGGCGGATTGGCTGTGGGGCATGGATGCCGATCTGCGGTATAATTATTTCTCCGATGATGCGGGCCGCTGCTGGGGCATCGATGTTGATGCGCTGATCGGCAAGACCAGAAGCGACCTGCCGCAGCAGGAGCACCATGAAGAGCTGTTCGCGGCGCATCACAAACGGTTGCTTGAAAGAGAAGCGTTCCGTGATTTCACGTATGACGGCATCAACGCCAAGGGTGAGAAGATTTGGCTGGCGGTCAGTGGCACGCCCATGTTCTCAACAGATGGAGAGTTTGAGGGTTACGTCGGAACCTGCCGTAATGTGACACATATCATGGAGCAAAAGCTGCAGATCGAGGAAGTGAAGCGCAATCTGGAAATCACTGTTCAGGCGCTTAATACCTGTCCTCTGGGCATCTTGGTCCATTCCGGTGAAGAGGTCATCTATTCCAATTCTTGCGCCTCAAGATTGCTGGAGGTTCCGAAAGAGATGTTGGTCAGTGGCGCGGCGGTAGAGCCGATCTGCGCGTTTTTGGCCGATCGTGAGACTACTGATGACGGGACGGTTGCGGGAAAATCGGCCAACATCATCGGCTATTCCCGTGACAGCGCACTTGAGCATTTCGAGCATGAATTCAAGACACCGCAGGGCCGTATTCTGCGTGTGAACGGACGCGAAGTCGACGGCATTGTCATTGATACGTATACCGACATAACCGACCTTCGCGCCGCAGAGCAAAGCGCCTCTAACGCGGATCGTGCGAAATCCGAATTTCTGGCGAATATGAGCCATGAGATCCGCACGCCGATGAACGGTGTGATGGGCATGGCGGAATTGCTGGCGAAGACCAAGCTCGATTCAAAGCAGAAGATGTTCACCGATGTGATCGTCAAATCCGGTGCGTCCCTGCTGACAATCATCAATGATGTGCTCGATTTCTCAAAGCTGGATGTGGGACAGATGGAACTTGATCTAGCGCCTTTCGTTCTGTCTGACGCGATTGAGGATGTCGCGACGCTGATGTCGTCAAGCGCGTGGGAAAAAGGGATCGAATTGATCGTCCGCGTTGATCCGACCTTGCCGGAGATGATCGTTGGCGATGTGGGGCGTATCCGTCAGGTCATCACCAATCTGATGGGCAATGCGGTGAAGTTTACAGCGGAGGGCCATGTCTTTGTGAATGTCCTGCCATGCGGGGAACCGACGGAAGATGGCACCCAGCGCATTCATTTTGATGTCAAAGACACCGGCATCGGTATTCCTGATCATGATCTGGGCAAAATCTTCGACAAATTCTCGCAAGTCGATTCCTCCGCAACACGCCGCCATGAGGGTACCGGGCTTGGCCTGTCAATTTCGTCCTCGCTGATCGAGTTGATGGATGGTGAGATCGGGGTGGAGAGCACGGTCGATAAGGGCTCGCGGTTCTGGTTTGAGATAGAGGTGCCGATCCACGGTGAGGCCCGCGCCAAACGCATCCCGTCCGATGTGTCCAACTCGCGGATATTGGTCATCGACGATAATGCGGTGAACCGGGCGATCCTGAAGGAGCAGACCGCGAATTGGCAGTTTGACACCGCCGCCGCGTCCAGTGGTGAGGAAGGGCTGGCAACCATGCGCGCGGCCAAGCGCCGGGGCATCGTCATCGATTGCGTGATCCTCGATTATCAAATGCCGGTTATGAATGGCGGTGATGTGATCAGGGAGATGAAGGAAGATCCGCTTTTGCGCGACATTCCGGTGATCATGCTGACATCTGTTGATGAGACTGAGGATGGCAAAGCCTTTTCGTCCCTGGGTATTCAAAACCATCTGGTGAAACCGGCGCGGTCTTCTTTGCTGTTGGAAACAATCATTGAGGTGATCGAAACGGATCGCACGGCGAAGATGTCTGACGACGGGGATGAGCAGTTTCTCCCCTCCAGCTGGTTGTCCGGTTCCGATACGATGACAGCGGCCACGGTCGAACAGGCCGCACCGCCGCCGGCGCCTGAAAAGTCTGATAAAGATTACAAACATGAGCCGGATCTGACATCCCCCCCGGCAATAGCGACCGTTGTTTCGGCCCATCCTTCTGCCGCTGACGAAACGCGCAAGGACGGTAAAGTTGCCATCGCTTCGACCATCGATATTTTGCTGTGCGAGGATAACGAGATTAACCAGATCGTCTTCACGCAGATTTTGGATGCGTCGCCCTATAGCTACCGCATTGCCAATAATGGCCGTGAAGGCTTGGCGCTCTACGAGGCGATGAACCCGATGATGATCCTGATGGATGTGTCGATGCCGCATATGAATGGCATTGAGGCGACGCTTGAAATCCGCAAACGCGAAGAGGGCGGGCGGCACACACCCATTGTCGCCGTCACCGCGCACGCGCTGAAAGGCGATATGGAGAAGTGTTTTGAGGCGGGCATGGATGACTATCTGTCAAAGCCGGTCTCCTTCGACGCCCTGACCGCGAAAATCAATAAATGGATGAAGAAAGAGCAGCAGGTGGCATAACAGATGTTCCATTGCCCGGATTTTAGATGCGCCGCGAAAAGTGTCTGAAACATTCGGTCTCGGCGTATTGAGTGGACCGTTACTGCCCTTCGCAACATGTGTTGTGCGGCATCGTCAATAAACTTGGCATGACCGAAACAATTCAGATGGGACACATATAAATGAAATTTCCGGCATTAATCGCAGCAGCGGTATTTGCGCTCTCAGGCTGCGCAAGCACATCAAGCCAGTATAACGCACCCGCAGCTGTTGCGGCCAAGCCCGCCGCAAAGGGGAATGTTGCTAAGGCTGCCAAATATCGCACGACGGCGCGCGGTACATTCGTCGGTGACAGCGATCACGTAACAACCGGCACGGCGGAAGTGTTCCGTGATGCAACGGGATGGAAAATCAGACTCGGACCGGATTTCAGCCTCGATGGCGCTCCTGATCCGAAAGTCGCGCTTGGTAATGGCAATTATGTTCCGGGCACGATCCTCGGCAAGCTGGCCAGCCTGAATGGCGAACAGATTTACGCGCTTGCGCCCGGTCTCGACATCGGTGACTACAACCAGATTTATATCTGGTGTGAAAAGTTCAATGTCCCGCTTGGCCATGCGAACCTGACGTTGCTCTGATGATTTGAGGCGCGTGCCGTGGCTTTTTGCGCGGCAATTGCGTGACGGATTTTATGACTGAAGCCCTCCCCCGTGCGAGCGGGGAGAGGGTATTTGTATGATGCGCGATCAACTTGATCGCAGGTGAGCGTAACATGCCCGATGACGTACTGAGCGCGGCGCAACCGAGACGGCGTTATTCCGCCAAAACTTCCGCCACCCAGTCGACGACAATCTGCGTTGCCGGGCCCGTGCGCACGGCATCAAAGGCGCGATTGCCGGAAGCCTCCAAGTTTAGCTCCAAGGTTCGCGCTCCCGCATCCTTGGCAATTTCCACGAACCCCGCCGCCGGATAGACCGTGCCGCTGGTGCCGATCGAGACGAAGAGGTCACATTCTTCGATATAGGCGGTCGCTTCAGGCATAAGGTAGGGGATTTCCCCGAACCAGACGATGTTGGGCCGCACTGTGCCGATGGTCTGGCAGGCGGGACAAGCCTCAGTGGTGCTCAGATCATCGCGGCGGGGCCAGACATGCCCGCAGCCCGCGCAGAGCGCCTCGAAAATACTGCCATGAATATGAGCAACGGTTTGCGTGCCGCCCTGCTCGTGCAGGTCATCGATATTCTGGGTGATGACCGCCACATCAAACCGCGCATCCGCCTCCAGCCGCGCCAAGGCCCGATGCGCGTCATTCGCCTGTGCATCAACGGCGTTGCGGCGGCGCATGTTATAGAAATCAAGCACCTTCTGCGGATTGCGCCCGTAACCTTGCGGCGTTGCCACCTCAGACAGATCGTATTGCGTCCATAGCCCGTCCTTGTCACGAAAAGTGCCAAGGCCCGACTCCGCCGAAATCCCCGCCCCTGTCAGAATTGCAATCCGCATGATCCGTCACTTTCCTTGCCCATAGAGCGTCTTTTCAGGACCGTGACACCAGCGACGCAAAACTCAAAACTGCGGGAAACCGTCAGATGCCATTACCGACGCCTTGTCCATCAGCTTGCCGATGGGGGCGTAGTCACCGATATGTGCGCGTCCCTCTTGGCCCGCCTCGGGGGTGTCTTTGACGAAGCCCGGCACCTTATCGATGCCAAAAGCGTAATCGGCGCGCGGCAGCATATGGCGATACACCAGCAGCATTTTTTGCCCCACCTTCCAGGGCATGAAGTTCGCGCTCATGCTCTTGGCTTTGGCCCGCATCGCCGCTTCGTCGTCGCTGATGATCAAGTAGACGAAGCCGTCATCGCTGACTTTCATCTGCTTGTCATACAGGCTGACATAATTGAATGTCGCGTCATCGCCCTGCCCTATCGAAGCGTAACGCAGGCCCGCGCTTGGATATTCCGCCGGGCTTTCAGCGACATCCGCGGCGCGGAATTTTACCAGCAAAGCGTCATCCGCGTTCCGCACGACAGGCATCACCAGATACAGGTTATCTTTATTGGGATAGGTGCCGTCGGTTTGGAAGCGATAGGATTCCAGCACTTGTCCGGGTTTGGCATATTTGAACGTGCCGCTGACAACCTGCTTTGCGACCAACGCTTTGATATCAAGCGGTTGATCTTTGTCCCGTGCGTGCAGCTGCGCGATCACGGCGTCGGGGTTTTTCTTGAACTCCACCGCCAGCTTCTCGAACATCGGCATCAGATAGCGTTTGGCTTCCACCTTTGAAAGTGCGGGGATGCCGGTGCTTGGCGGAGCGGTTTGCACGACATTCTCCGCGCCGTCGTACAGATAGACCAGCGGCACAGGCACACCGCCCTCAACCCCGCCTTCGGGCAGGTAATGGCGCAGGAAGATGGATACTTTCGCCAGATCGCCAGGGAAAGTCAGCACATTCTTCGCGCTGATATTCACGCCTTCGGGTACGATGTAGATCGTGTAAGTGCCGCCCTTGGCCTCCGGATCGCCCGTGAACGGGTTTGATGCGCCGTCATCGGGGATGATCTCAAAATCCGTGATGCTGCCCACCGATTGCTTCAGCTCATCATCATAAACATTATAGCTGAAATACCGGGCGTCAGGGAAATGTCCGCGCAAAACGAACCCCGTTTTCTCACCCGCCATCCGCTCAATGCCATATCGCCAATAGGTGGCATAAGCGTCCGGCAGGTACAGCAGTTCCGGGTCAGAGCCGATATAGGCGGGTTCCCACGTCTCCGCCGCGTTCGCTTTTGGTGTGGCGGTAAAGCCGAGCGTTGCACTAACCAGAAGGGCGGCGAGGGGCGTGAATATAGCCGGGCGGGAGATGGTAAGCATATGTGGTTTCTCGCAAACATTACCAAGCATCATAGTTAATCGCCGAAATGGCGATTAACTATAGAAATACGCAATCAAACAGTAATGTCGAGCGGTAAGTGAAGTGTGCGGACAGGATTGTTAGCAGCAAGGCTCAGGCGGCGTAGTCTATGAAATCACAAGGCAGGAAAGAAACATCAAGCCAATATCCGATTGCGCTCTCGGTGATCGCTTTCAAACCGTCATAGCCATGCGGTTTTTTAATGCACGACGTTCCGCCGAGTGCATAAAACATATCCATTGTCGCCGGATCGTCCAGGAAACTGAAGCCCAGTATCGGCACAAAGCGCCAGATTTTATCCGCCTTCAGGTCGGTAACAAGGCTCTTCCAATCGGCATCGGCTGAATCAAGATTGACGATCACCACGCGGGGAAGCACCCCTTTCGTGTCATCCAGCACGCTGATCAATTCGCGTGTTGAAGAGATTTCACCGTCAAGATACCGGCAACGGTCGGCAATGCCCACGTCGGTCGCGACCTTTTCAAGCATAGAATTTTCGATAAAATTGAAGTTAACAACCAATATCATCACGCTCTCACAGTTCTTAAGTCACTCGCGATCAATTCGGGTCGGAATTCATGCAAATATTTACGTGAATTCTGACACTACTATGGCTCAAGATGATCGCGGATGACTCTAATCAGGACAATTGGGAAAATCCAATTTCTGTAGAGTATTTGGTAACGCTGAATATTTTATGAATTAAGGTGTGCTTCAACCCCGCATATCAAACAACGATAGCGATATTTTTCGCGAATAGCACCCTGGACCTGTTGTTGCTTGCCTGAAGCGCTTGCGACACTCACTATACGGCTGCGCTACGGCCCCACCGCAAAAAGATCAAGCTGATCACCAGCGCGGGGCGGGCTGCGGAAGAGGTCGGCGCGTTGATCCATCTTGGGACTGTTCAGGCCCAGACGGGCGGTGGCGGCTTTGAAACGGGTGGCAAGGAGTTGGGCATAGGGACCGCTGCCGCTCATGCGTTGGCCCCAACGCGCGTCGTAGTCTTTGCCGCCGTGCATGGATTGGATATGGCCGATAATGCGGGCGGCGCGGTCGGGGTAATGTTGCTCCAGCCACTCACGGAACAGAGTTTTGATCTCGTGCGGCAGGCGCATGGCGACGTAGCCCGCCGAAGTCGCGCCCGCATCACGGGACCGTTCCAGCAGTTTCTCCATCTCGTGATCGTTCAGCGCGGGGATCATTGGCGCTGTCATGGCCATGACGGGGATGCCGCCGGCGGCGAGTTGTTCCATCGCCCAAAAGCGGCGCTGCGGGGCGCTGGCGCGGGGTTCCATCGCGCGGGAGAGGCGGTGGTCAAGCGTTGTGACGGACATTGCCACGCGGACGATGCCGAGGCTTGCGGCCTCGCGCAGCAGGTCGATCTCGCGGGTGACGAGGGCGGATTTCGTGGTGATCGAGAACGGATGGCGGTAGTCGATGAGGGTTTGCACGATCTCGCGGGTGATGCCGCGATTCCGTTCGATGGGTTGGTAAGGGTCGGTGTTTGCGCCCAGGGCCAGCGGCGCGGGGCGGTAGCCGGGTCTGTCGAGGGTTTTGCGCAGCAGAGCGGCGGCGTCGGGTTTGGCGGTGAGCTTTGTCTCAAAATCGAGGCCCGGCGAGAGGCCCAAGTAAGCGTGGCTGGGGCGGGCATAGCAGTAGATGCAGCCATGCTCACAGCCGCGATAAGGGTTGATGGAGCGGTCAAACGGGATATCCGGCGAGGTGTTGCGGGCGATGATGCTGCGCGGGGTTTCGTTGATGACTTCGAGGCGGATCGGCGGCAGGTCGGCGGCGCTGTCCCAACCGTCATCTGTGATCTCTGAGGTGAGCGCCTCAAAGCGGCCTGTGGTGTTGGAGATGGCCCCGCGCCCTCTGCGACGGGTTTCGGCGATGGGGTTGGGAAGTGGCAAAGATCCTATTTTGTTCTTATTTAGCGTAGAACAAAACGGGATGCAAGGGGTTGAAATGCCAATCAATTTATGCGCATAAATCATGCGTATGGAGGATGATGAATGAACATTCAAACCCGCACTAAAAAACCGACTAATGTGTCATTAGACCAATCATTGATCGAAGATGCGAAGGCGTTGGGGATCAATATCTCACAAGCGGCAGAGACCGGATTGCGTGAGGCTGTTTCTGAGGAAAGGTCAGCGCTTTGGCGGCGTGAGAATGCCACGGCGATTGAAAGCGCAAACGCGTGGGTGGAGAAAAACGGACTGCCCCTCGCAAAATACAGGCCGTTCTGAGCATGGCGAAATACGACGTGTTTCCGAATCCTGACAGCGGCGGCTACCTTCTGGATGTGCAGACTGATCTGTTGGATGGTTTCAGCACGCGGGTTGTCGTGCCGCTTATGGCGCTTAAGGATGCGCCATCTCCCGCCGAGCGGCTTAATCCGGTTTTCGAGATAGACGGCAAAAAGGTCGTGATGCTCACGCAACTCTTATCGGCAGTCCCCCTCGGTATGCTGAACATGCCGATAGGGGAAATATCTTCCGAAAGAGATCGTGTTACCGCCGCCTTAGATATGATGTTTCAGGGATTCTGACATCTAACCCCACAACCCACGCACGGGCGGTGATAAAACGCTGCCCTCATACACCAACGGCGTATCGCGGTCGGCGGCGAGCAGCAGGGGGGCGTCGAGGTCGGTGAGGGCCGCGCCCTGCGCCACCAGCACCGCAGGGGCCATCGCCAGCGATGTGCCGATCATGCAACCGACCATGATCTGAAAGCCCAAATCCACCGCGACATCACGCAGGGCGAGGGCTTCGGTCAGGCCGCCTGTTTTGTCGAGCTTGATGTTAATCATGTCGTACTTGCCCGCCAGCAGCGGCAGGGAGTGGCGGTCGTGGCAGGCTTCATCGGCGCAGACGGGGAGCGGGCGCTCGATACCGCGCAAGCCTTCATCATCATCAGCGGGCAGGGGTTGCTCGACCATCGAAACGCCGAGGGCGAGGAGTTCAGGGGCGAGGCTGGCGTAGATTTCGGGGGTCCAGCCCTCGTTCGCATCGACGATCATCGTCGTCTCCGGCGCACCCGCACGGACGGCGCGCAGACGCTCCAAATCGCCCTCGCCGCCCAGTTTGATCTTCAGCAGCGGACGGTGGGCATGTTCGGCGGCTTTGGCACGCATGGCGTCAGGCGTGTCGAGGGACAGGGTGTAGGCGGTGGTGACGGGGCCGGGTTCGGGAAGGCCGAGCAGTTGCCAGACAGGCTCGCCCGCGCGCTTTGCCTCCAAATCCCACAGGGCGCAATCGACGGTGTTGCGGGCCGCTCCGGCGGGCATTTTCTGCGCATCGAGCGGCGTGTGCATCTCTCCGGCATCGGCGATTTGTTTGAGCACACTGTCCACGGTCTCGCCATAGCGTGCGTAGGGCACGCACTCGCCGCGCCCGGTATGCCCGTCAGCGGTCGCCTCGACCGTGACCACATGCGCCTCGGTCCGCGACCCGCGCGAGATGGTGAATTTGCCCGCGATGGGGAAGGTCTCGGTGAAGGCGCGGATTTCGGTCATGGGAGGCTCCGGTGTTTTCGGGGGAGATAGCACATCACCGTGTTGCTGGAAAATCCTTTCGCGGGTTGATAGGGACGCTGACGGCCAAGTACGGCCACGGCGTGTTTTTTGCGGCTTGAGATGTTTCGCCGACCTCTCATGGCGGCCCTTTGCGGGTGTGATCGTTGCTGTTTGCGGTATGGCATCGGGAGAGCCTTTGTTGGCACTTGACGGGCGCTGGTTTGCGGATGCATGTTCCTTTTTTGTTTGACTTGAAAAAGGACGTGAGACACTGGATTTGCTGCCCGCCATTGACCGTCAGCGCAATGCCCTGTTGCGGATGATTGCCGCGCTGCTCGTGATGGCGGGCGGCGGGGTGGTGTCTGTGTTGCCGCGTGCCGTGCGGGAGCGGATTTTGCGGGTGCTGCGCCCTGCGGAGGCCGCTTTGCGGCGGCTGGTGGTGATTGTGCGGGCGGATATGGATTTTGTTCCGCGTGTTGCCGGCGGGCGCTGTGTCGGCTTGCGGATTCCGCGCGGGGCGGG
>CALFAK010000105.1 GCA_937948985.1 uncultured Neomegalonema sp.
TTCAGCGTGGACAAGATCGGCACGTTCGATACCGAGCTGTTCCGCGAATTCTTCACCGCCTTCGCCATGAACGGCGGCATCACGCTGCATATCGACAAACTGCACGGCATCAACGCCCACCACATCGCCGAAAGCGCCTTCAAAGCCGTCGCCCGCGCCCTGCGCGAAGCCATCGAAATCGACCCCCGCAAAGCCGACAGCGTACCCAGCACGAAGGGCGTTTTGGGGACTTAATATCCCCCTCGAACAAATCACCGAAGCGGTCGAGCAATTCAGAAAGCGATACACATGAATTTTGAATGGACGTTGTTTCGCGATCGCGGACAGGTGGTGGCGATCCCTAAGACTCCGGTGATGGTCAAGCTGCGCCGGATGATCCCCGATGACTTTATGGATCAGCCCGCGCTGGGGCCGCTAAAGCGGTTTCTCGACGGGATTTTCATCGCCGGGCCTGTCCTCATCATCGCGTCGCTCTATCTGCCGAACGGGGCAGGGCTGATGGTGGTGTGCGGGATTATCGCACTGGCCATCGCCTCGCTCTACTGGTTCGCACCGCATTGGCTGTGTACACGTTATCTCCTGCGTTCCGGCTTCACACGGGTCGGCGTGGTACAGGCGGCCAGCATTGAGGCGGCGTTGGAGACGAAACCATGACTACAGCCATCATCGACTACGGCTCCGGCAATCTGCGCTCGGCGGAGAAATCGTTCCAGCGCGCGGCGCGTGAGGTCGGCGGGGGAGAGATCATCGTCACCGCTGACCCTGAGATCGTGCGAAAGGCGGATCGCGTGGTCCTGCCCGGCGTCGGCGCGTTCGCTGATTGCCGCGCGGGCCTGCTGGCGGTCGAGGGGATGGTCGAGGTGCTGGAGGCACACCGCGCGGCGGGCAAGCCGTTCTTCGGCATTTGCGTCGGGATGCAGCTTCTTGCCAGTGTCGGGCGCGAGTTCGGCGATACCCAAGGGCTGGGCTGGATTGACGGGGCGATTGAAAAATTCGTGCCATCCGATCCCGCGCTGAAAATCCCTCACATGGGCTGGAACGCGCTTGAGATTACCCGTGAACATCCGTTATTTGACGGCGTGCACGCGGGGGACCATGTTTATTTCGTCCACAGCTATCACTTCATGCCCGAAAACACGGACGACGCGCTGGCGCATGTGGATTACGGCGGGCCAATCACGGCGGCGGTTGGACACGGCGCAATCTTCGGCACGCAGTTCCACCCGGAGAAATCCCAAGCGGTCGGCCTGCGGATTATCGGGAACTTTTTGAGGTGGGAGCCTTAAAGACCCACTGTCACTCCCGTGAAAACGGGAGCCTGTTTGGATCGGCAAGATACCCGCTTTCGCGGGCATGACAAAGGAGTGAGTTTTGGAAAACGAAGGCATCATCCGCTTGGCGGTTTTTATCGGCGTATTCGCCATCATGGCCCTGTGGGAGATGAGCGCCCCGAAACGCGCGCTGGTCGCCCCGAAAGCCCAACGTTGGGGTGTCAACTGGGCCGTTGTGCTGCTTGACACGCTGATCGTGCGTATCCTGTTTCCGGCGGCGGCGGCCGGGGCGGCGCTGGATGCGGCGGCAAACGGGTGGGGGCTGTTCAACTGGCTCGACTGGCCGATATGGGTTGAGGTTGTGCTGGCGATCATCGTCTTTGATTGCCTGATCTACTGGCAACACGTCCTCAGTCACCGCATCCCGATCCTGTGGCGTATTCACCGCGTCCACCACTCCGACCGCGACATCGATGTCAGCACCGCAATCCGCTTTCACCCCGCCGAGATTGCGCTGTCGATGCTGCTGAAAATCGGCGCGGTCTATGTGCTGGGTCCGGCGGCGCTGGCGATCATCCTGTTCGAGATTATCCTCAACGGCTGCGCGCTGTTCAACCATTCCAACATCAAGCTGCCCGTCGGGATCGACCGTGTCATGCGCCTGTTTGTGGTCACGCCCGATATGCACCGCGTGCATCACTCCATCATCCACCGTGAGACGGATGCGAATTTTGGCTTTAACCTGCCGTGGTGGGACCGCCTCTTCGGCACATATATTCCCCAGCCTGAGAAAGGCCATGACGGTATGACCATCGGCCTGAGCGAGTTTCAGGACGAGCGCCCCACGCGCCTCGGCTGGTCGCTGCTGCTGCCGATCAAGGGCCGCAACGGGTGAGGGAGCACGGCCTCGCCAGCTTGGGCGGCTTTCACGTCCAGCCGGAGCATAAAGCGCCTGAAGGCATCCGCTCGATTATGATGCTCGGCCTGTCGGAGGACGGCTGGGAAGTCTTCGCCGCCTCAGCGGAAGCACGAGACGGCGCGCCGGACCCGATGGACCGCTGGTCGCTGCGGGTGGTGACGCAACTCGCGCAGGAAGTCGGCGCAAC
Source organism: uncultured Neomegalonema sp. (assembly GCA_937948985.1). Lineage (GTDB taxonomy): Bacteria > Pseudomonadota > Alphaproteobacteria > Rhodobacterales > Rhodobacteraceae > JAHDDY01. The sequence continues at coordinate 2,378 of CALFAK010000105.1, forward strand.
GCCCTTCTTCCCCTTCGGCGGCCCGCCTTATCAGCCGTTCCTGCGTTGGGCTGCGGCGACGGGACAAATCTGGCCTTCCGCTGTCGGCATGTCGATCCATGCGGAGCGCGGCTTATGGATGTCTTTTCGCGGCGCGCTGGGATTTGCGGAGACGCGCGATGATCTGCGCGCCGTCACCGCCGCGCGCCCCTGCGATACCTGCGAAGATAAACCCTGCCTCAGCGCCTGTCCCGTCGATGCCTTTGCGGGCGGCGTCTACGACGTACCCGCCTGCGTCGCCCATATCGCCACGCCGGACGGCGCCGATTGCCTCGGTCAGGGCTGTAAGGCCCGCCACGCCTGCCCCATAGGCCGCGCATGGTCCCCCGCCCCGCCACAAGCAAATTTCCACATGGGCGCGTATCTGCGGGCAAGGACAAGCTGATGAAAACCTTGATCTTGATGCGTCACGGCAAATCCGATTGGAGCGGGCAGGGGAGCAGTGACTTCGACCGCCCCATCAACGAGCGCGGGCGGCTGGCGGCATCGCTGATGGGGGCGTGGCTGACGGAGCAGGGATTGCGCCCCGATGCGGCGCTGGTTTCCTCCGCTGTGCGCACCCGCCAGACTTGGGCGCGGGTCGCCCCGATGCTGGAGAGCGCGCCGGAGGCTGATTTTGCGGACACCCTCTATCTGGCCGATGTGTCGCGGATGCTCGCAGTCTTACAGGGCGCGGGCAAAGCGCAAACGGTGCTGATGCTGGGGCATAATCCGGGGATGGAAGCGGCGGTGAAAGCATGGGCCAACTCGACCCGCGCCTGTGCCATGCCCACTTGCGCGGCGGCGGTGATCCGCTTCTCGGTCAAGGACTGGGCGGAGGTGCAAGCGGGTGGCGGCACGCTGGCAACCCATGTGACACCGAAAGCGCTGGTGTAATGGATCACCGCCGGTTTTTCGCCGCTCTCAGCCATGAGCAACGGCGTTCGCTCAACGCTACATCAGACAAGGCGGGCTTGGCGCATCTGGCCGTTCATCTGTTGGCGCTGTGCCTGACGGGGACAGTCATCATCTGGGGCGGGCCGCTTTGGTGGGCGGCGCTGCTGCCGCACGGGGTGTTGTTGGTGTTCCTCTTCACGCTGCAACACGAGGTCAGCCACCGCACCGTATTCAGTGCGCAACGGGCAAATGATCTCGTCGGCGCGGTTTGCGGGTTCGTGCTGATCAATCCGGCGACATGGTTCCGGTATTTCCACCTCGCACATCACCGCCATACCAACGACCCTAACCATGACCCTGAATTGCAGGGAGAGAAACCACAAAACCGGGCGCAATTCGCATGGCATGTCAGCGGCCTGCCGTTCTGGCGTTCGGCCTTTGCGACACTGTCGGGCAATGCGGCGGGGCGGGTCGGTCATGCCTATCTGCCCAAGGGCGCGCGACACAAGGTGCGGGGTGAGGCGCTCGCGCACCTCGCGGGCTATGCGGTGCTGGCGGCGGGGTCATTTACGATGGGGTCAACCGCGCTGCTGTGGCTGTGGGTGATCCCCGCGCTGCTCGGTCAGCCGTTCCTGCGCCTCTATCTGATGGCCGAGCATGGCCGCTGTCCTGCCGTGGCGAATATGTTCGAGAACACGCGCACGACCTTTACCAACGCGTTCCTGCGGCGCCTCGCGTGGAACATGCCCTACCACGCCGAGCATCACGCGATCCCGACCGTCCCGTTCCACAACCTGCCCCGCCTTCACGATCTGGCACAGGCGCATCTGGTGAATACGTCGGACGGGTATGTCGATTTCCACCGCGAAGGCTTGGAAACCTTGAGCAGTTAAAGCGTCTCAGGATGCGGACTGCGCCCCGAAATGCGACTTTCGGGAAATCCGTATCATGCGCCAATCAAACCGTCCGTCGTGTCTCAATTCGGCGATAACCGCACGCGGAACTGGATTTCCCCTTTTTCACCGGGACCAAGCGTGCCGCCAAAACGCCAGATGACGCTGCCGTCTTCATTCTCAGACGGGGTAACGGGGATGTCAGGCCACAGGCCTTCGGGCGTATGAACATATTCCGTGCTGCCGTCTATAAAGACCATATGCCTCGGAACGATATTGGTGACGCGCATATGCCGTATCTCGAATGAGCCGTCATTGCGATAGCGGGTGCGGTAGATGATGCACTGATCCGGGACGAGGGTTTTTTGTGTGCTGAAACTGCTATCCTCGATAGATTCATCTTCCAAATTACCATCGCAATCCCGGTCTACGGCGGCGACCATGTAAAGATGCAGGTCTTCCTTCGTCTCACTGGGTAAAGTTGCCAACGCGGGCATTGTAAGGGCAAAGGTAAGACAGGCTGCGAGCATTTTTGATTCAATATGTTCCACGATGAAACGCTCCCCTTAAGCTTTGTTAAAGCCTTGCGAGGATCGGGCCGGATCAAGTGCCATATGGCTAACGGATCGTGGGTTGGTTTTTGCTTTTAGTCATCCGCGATCAAGTTGAGCCATAGAGCGTCAGGCAACGCGCAACTCTAGGCGCAATTCCTGACGCAAGCTGATCGCGAATGACTCTTGCTACCGCCCGCCCGTTAGCACCGCCCAGTAATCGGGGATCAGTGAAATCGTTGCCGTCAAGACAGGATCATTGGATGTGATCTGCGCCCGACGAGCGAACATTAGCGCCTTGACCCCATCCACCAGATCGAATGTGAGCCTGCAGCTTACCCCTTGTCGGTCGGTGT
>CALFAK010000106.1 GCA_937948985.1 uncultured Neomegalonema sp.
GCCGACCGCGCCAAAACTCTGATTTGGCGCAGATATGACCGCCAGCGCTATGAGCAGCGCTATGCCGAAGCAATGAAATCTTATAGGTAAACCCATCACTCAAGCCCTCCCTTGGAAGGCTTGGTGCGTTTGCTACCTAATGCCGATGTGCTGCGCGATTGCCATGCGCTGGCGCTTTACGTGTTGCATCCGCCGGATACGTGATGCGAGTCACTGTTTTATGGGTTGGAAAACTCCCCCTGCGCGGCAGGCGGGAGGTGTTGGCGTGTGTGGTGCGTGACGGCGATTTACTCCATGCGCATTCTGATCGAGGCTTCCTGCCGATGAGCGCAGGCGGTGCGGGTGCACAGGAGGCAGGTTGAACCGACCGGATGGGCGATTGACGATGCGCTGAGATTGAGGCCGTCAGAATAGACCAGCCTGTCCGCGTGGATGATCTCGCAAGCCAGCATCAGAGCGTAGGACGGACGGGTCCTGCCATGTGCGCTGGCAAGCGGGCGGGTGGCGCGGGCGATGAAGAAAAAGCGGTCTTTGTTTGGAAATTCAGCGACTTGACTGACGCGCAGATCGGGTGTTTGCATCGCACCATAGACGGCCCAAAGCGGGCAAGCGCCGCCGAAACGCGGCATTGGCAGGCGCGGAAGCGGAAAACGCTTGGTCAGATACCCGGCGGCATTCGCGCGCAGCATAGCGAAAGGCACGCCCTCCGCCCCCGGTCTGCGCAACGTGGTGAAACGGTGACATAATTGCTCGGCGCTGGTGCCGAATTTTACCGCGAGGGCGTCGATATCGTAGCGCAAAGCCTCGGTTGTCTCGAAAAAAACGTTGTAAGGCATGACGATTGCGGCGGCGGCATAGGCGGCCAGCGCCCGCCGCGCCCGCTCGCGGCCCGTGTCGGAGGCGAGTTCGGGGGCGTCGGCGATCTCGGCATCGATGATGTCCGCTGCCTCGATGAGGGAAATTTTTCTCGCAATTTCAAAGCGTTCAGTGCCCGCTGTGATGCCTTCGGCGATGTTGAGGATGTTTGTTTCAGGGTCGAACGCGCTGGTGCGCATCGTGTCGCTTGGCATTGAAGTGGCCGGAATCCGGCGGATTGCGATGCCGTGTTTATCCTCCAACCGCGTGGCCAGAGTTGATACGGTTGCCTCGTTCAGATTGAGCGATTCGACGAAGGTTTCCAACGCGGGGAAGTGGTTGCTGCGGGCATAAAGAAAGTCATCGACTTCTTCGGTCGCATTTAAGCCACTGATATCATTGTCAGATTTTTCAAAAACAGAGGCGAGGGTCTGCGCCACATTGGAGAGACGGGCCGCTTCTTCTTGCAGGATGGCATCAAAGCGTTGACGTTGCGCGCTGTCGATATCGGGCGCTTCAGCGTAAATGTCTGCGACCGAACGGATGGCGGCGGCGGAGCTGAGCATGTCGTGCACGGAGCTGTTGAGCAGCGGATCGTGATTGAGACGATCCGAAAGGGCGGCAATCAGGCTTTGATCGCGGGTGTTGGCGCGGCGCAATGTGAGCAGTGTTTTCGCCCAGGGTTCATGACGGGCGATCAGATCACGGGCGCTTTCGGGCTTTAACTGACCATCACCAATGCCGGGGTCAGCCGCAATTTGTTCAAGCGCATCAAGCATCCGCCGTTCTTGTGCGCCGTCAAGGGTTGAAAGCTCAAGATCCAGCGCTTCGGTGAGTCGGTTTAACAGCGCGCCACCGATGCTGCGTTTGTCATGCTCGATCAGGTTGATATAGGAGACGGAAATACCCAAAGATTGCGCCAAAGCGGTTTGGGTCAGGCCTTTTGCTTTTCGTTGCGCCCTGATGCGGTGTCCTATGGGGAGCGAGGCCATACCTTCAACCTTTTGTTAATACGTCTATTTTTGCGTTGCAGTGTAAATTATTTACACAATGACGAATATGAATTCCACATTTTTTACAAAAAAATGAAGCGTTTACAATGACTTGTTGTAAATTTGACCGCATCGCTATATTCAGCGTTGTAATGACGGGTCTCAAAACGCGTCATCAACATCTAAAAACAATATTCTCTCCGGGAGGAAATATTACATGAGCGATTCAAAACTTGTCATTGGTCGTCGTGGCCTACTCAAGGGTGGTGTTGCCGTTGGCGCGGTTGGCCTTGCAGCCCCGACCTTTTTCAACAGTCCGGCCCGTGCCGACAACCACTCCGGCTATCTGAATGCACCACAGGGTGGCAGCGTCACGCTCGGCTTCAACGTTCCCCAATCCGGCCCCTATGCCGACGAGGGCGCGGACGAGCTACGCGCGTACAAGCTGGCCGTCAAGCACCTGAACGGTGAGGGCGACGGTGGCATGATGAACACCTTCTCATCGAAGGCGCTGAAGGGTAACGGCATCCTCGGCAAAAAAGTCGAGTACGTCACGGGTGACACCCAAACGAAATCGGACGCCGCCCGTGCTTCGGCCAAGTCGATGATTGAAAAAGACGGCGCGATCATGATTACCGGTGGTTCTTCCTCCGGTGTGGCTGTGGCCGTTCAGGCGCTCTGCCAAGAAACCGGTATTATGTTCATGGCGGGTCTGACTCACTCGAATGATACGACGGGTAAAGATCGCAAAGCCAACGGCTTCCGCCACTTCTTCAACTCGTACATGTCTGGTGCCGCGCTCGCACCGGTTTTGGCCGCAAACTACGGCACAGACCGCAAGGCGTATCACCTGACTGCCGACTACAACTGGGGCTACACAACCGAAGAAGCTGTGACCCAAGCGACCGAGGCTGTGGGTTGGGAAACGGTTAATGCCGTCAAGACCCCACTGACCCAGACCGATTTTTCCTCGTATATCGCGCCCGTACTCCAGTCGGATGCCGATGTGTTGGTGCTGAACCACTACGGCGGTAACATGGTCAACTCGCTGACCAATGCAGTACAGTTCGGCCTGCGCGACAAGCTGGTGAACAATAAGAACTTTGAGATCGTCGTGCCGCTCTACTCACGTCTGATGGCTAAAGGTGCTGGTGCCAACGTTAAAGGCATCTTCGGGTCAACCAACTGGCATTGGTCGCTTCAAGATGAAGGCTCAAAAGCCTTCGTGAAATCCTTCGGCACCGAGTACGGTTTCCCACCCTCTCAGGCCGCGCACACGACCTATGTGCAGACGATGCTCTATGCGGATGCTTGTGAACGTGCCGGCACGTTCAACCCTTGCGGTGTTGTCGAAGCTCTCGAAGGCTTCTTCTTCTCCGGCCTCGGCAATGGCCCGACGATCTACCGCAAGGAAGATCACCAGTGCTTCAAGGATGTGCTGGTCGTGAAGGGTAAAGAGAATCCGGAATCCGAGTTCGACCTGCTTGAAGTCGTGGAAGTCACCCCGATGTCGAAAGTTTGGTACTCACCTGATCACCCGCAGATGGGTGGCGAAGCTGCTACGCTCGGCGAGTGTAACACCGGCGCATAAGTCGGCATTATGTCGCGGATGGCTCACGGGCCATCCGCATTTCTTGGCCCGAATTCTTGGGTCTTTTTTGTACATTCCGGCGGGGCGGTGACGATGGAAGCCATACTTCTCCAGATTCTCAACGGTCTTGATAAGGGGTCGGCCTATGCGCTGATTGCCCTTGGCCTTACGTTGATTTTCGGCACACTCGGGGTCGTAAACTTCGCGCACGGGGCTCTTTTCATGATCGGAGCGTTCTGTGCGGTCATGCTGTCCCGCATTATGAACTATTCCCGCGTCATCATCGATGAAAGCCGCACGGATTTTCTAGGAAATCCCTTGAAAGTCGAGGTGCCGTATCTGCATGACTGGTTTGGTCCGGAAATCGGGCAGACCATGATTGAATGGTCTGTGCCATTGGCAATTATCTTCTCGATTCCGGTCATGTGGGTCGTAGGCTACGTTATGGAGCGCGGCCTCATCCGTCACTTTTACAAGCGTCCCCATGCCGATCAGATCCTCGTGACATTCGGCCTTGCCATCGTCTTGCAGGAAATCGTTAAGCATTTCTTCGGCGCAAACCCGATACCGACGCCCGCGCCTCCGGCCTTCGCGGGCTCGTTCGACGTTGGCGCATTAATCGGCTTTGACCCGAATGTGATCATCTATCCCTATTGGCGACTGATCTATTTTGCCTTTGCGGCTCTGATCATCGGTGCGGTTTTTGCCTTCCTGCAATTCACAACCTTCGGGCTGGTCGTGCGCGCAGGTATGAATGATCGCGAAACTGTTGGTCTGCTGGGAATTGATATCGACAAGCGGTTTACAACCATGTTCGCCATCGCCGCCTGCGTAGCGGGATTGGCGGGTGTTATGTACGCGCCGATTAACGCGCCCAATTATCACATGGGTATGGATTTCCTCGTGCTTTCCTTCGTAGTCGTTGTGGTCGGTGGCATGGGCAGTCTCGGCGGTGCTGTACTTGCCGGCTTCCTGCTCGGTGTTCTGGAGAGTATTGCCTCGATGTCTCAGGTGATCGAGTACCTGCCCGGTATCAATCAGATCGTGATCTATCTTGTTGCGATCATTATCCTGCTCACCCGTCCTCGCGGCCTCATGGGCCGCAAGGGCGTGATGGAGGAATGACCTTATGTTCGGCCTGAATCGCGGCGATACGCTGCTCCTTTTACTCGTCGCAATCCTTACGGCGCTCGCGCCTTTCCTGCTTAACCCGTTTCCGGAAGGTTCGTCGCTGGCGCAGTTCAACGGCGGGTATCCAGACCTTATGCAGCGGTTTGTGATCTTTGGTATCTTTGCCATCGGTTTCAACATCCTGTTCGGGTTGACGGGTTATCTCTCCTTTGGTCACGCGGCCTTCCTCGGTGTCGGCTCCTATGCGGCCATCTGGATGATGAAGCTGCTGACGATGAATGTGATTCCCGCGATCATTCTGTCGGTCATCGTCGCCGGGCTTTTCAGCCTGTTAGTCGGGTACATCTCCCTGCGCCGCTCTGGTATCTACTTTTCGATCCTGACGCTGGCCTTTGCGCAGATGTCTTACGCGCTCGCCTATTCGGTTCTGACGCCGATTACGGGTGGTGAAACCGGCCTTCAGCCAAAGTTGAGCGACCCGCGAGTCCTCGATACGATGTTGGGTGCGGACGGGACGTCGCGCGCCAATCTGTTCGGACTTGAAATGGGTCAATCGTGGCAGATGGATTGGAACGGCTGGGTCTTCACATTCAACACCGGCTATTATGTTGCCGCATTCGTGATGCTGATCGCCTTTTACCTGTCGATCCGCATTTTCCGCTCGCCCTTTGGTTTGATGCTGCGCGCGGTTAAGACCAACCAGAACCGCCTGAACTATACCGGCGTAAATACCAAGCCCTATACACTTGCGGCATTTGTGATCTCGGGCATGTATGCCGGTCTTGCCGGTGGCCTGTTGGTGGCGATGGATACGCAGGTTGGCCCTGAGCGCATGTTCTGGACCGCCTCTGGTGAGGTGGTTCTAATGACCATTCTCGGCGGTGTCGGCACTCTGATCGGCCCGGTTTTGGGCGCGGGTCTTATCAAATATATGGAAAATATCCTTTCCAAGATCAACGAGGGACTGCTGGAGAAATGGTTCGCTTTCATGCCGGAGACCGCAGGAGATATCGTTGTGACGGTGCTCGCGCTCTTCACCGGTAAGGGGTGGCATCTGACTCTTGGCCTGATCTTCATGCTCGTGGTTATTTTCTTGCCCGGAGGCCTGGTCGGCGGGCTGATACAGGGGGGCCGCAGGATGTTCCGTACGGGCGACCGCAGCGCGGACCGCAAGGTCAAGAGCAACCAAACTCCCCCAACATCCACACCAGTGGAATAGAAAGGCAACTGTATGGCAGTCCTTCAGGTCCTCAATGTCTCGAAGCGCTTTGGCGGTCTACAGGCTCTCAACGATGTGAACCTGTCCGTTGAACAAGGGCATGTCCACGCGATTATCGGGCCGAACGGCGCAGGTAAATCAACCTTGCTGAACTGTTTCGTCGGCAAGCTGGTTCCCGACACTGGAAGCGTGATGTTCGACGGTAAGTCGTTGCTGGGCATTAAACCGCATGAGATCAACCAACTCGGCGTCAGCAGGGTGTTTCAAACACCGGAAATCTTTGATGATCTGACGCTGCTGGAGAACGTGCTGATCCCGAGTTTCGCTAAACGGGACGGGGGGTTCAAAGTGAACTGGTGGCCGCGCGTTGACCGGGAGCGCGTCGTGCGCGACCATGCGGAATCCGTGCTTCAGGAAATCGGGCTTTATGAAAAGCGTGATGAGGTTGCCGGGTCGCTGTCCCGCGGGGATAAGCGTCGTCTGGAAATGGCGATGTGCCTGAGCCAAGACCCCAAACTGCTGTTACTGGATGAGCCGACAGCAGGCATGTCACGGGCGGATACCAACGCGACGATTGATCTGCTCAAAGGGGTCGGCGAGGCGCGTGGGATTACCAAGATCGTCATCGAGCACGATATGCATGTTGTCTTCTCGCTGGCCGATAAAATCAGTGTTCTCGCGCAGGGAACGGTTATTGCCGAGAACACGCCGGAGCTTATCAAAGGCGACCCGCGTGTTCAGGAAGCCTATCTCGGAGGGCCACAAGAATGAGCACCCGTGCCTTCTTTGAAGTTAACGACATCCATGCCTATTACGGTGAAAGCTATATCGTTCAGGGTGTCAGCTTCTCGCTTAACGAGGGCGAGGTTCTGGCGCTGTTAGGCCGTAACGGAGCGGGGAAAACCTCGACCTTGCGCGCTCTGGCACAGATCGGGTCGCCCGCACTGCATAAGGGTGAGGTTTGGCTGGACGGTCAACCGCTGCATACCATGAAATCTTTTGAGGCGTCGCAGGCGGGTTTGGGGCTTGTGCCGGAGGATCGCCGGATTATCGGTGGCCTAACGGTGCATCAGAACCTTGAGCTGGCCCAGATTGCCGAGCCGAAGGGCTGGTCGATTGAACGGCTGTACGAGCATTTCCCCCGCCTCGCCGAACGGCGCAAGCAGGATGCGGTGACGATGTCCGGCGGTGAGCAGCAAATGCTGTCGGTTGCCCGCGCGCTGGCCCGGAACATGAAAATCCTGCTGCTTGACGAGCCTTACGAGGGGCTTGCACCTGTGATCGTGCAGGAGATCGAAAAAATCGTGCGCCAGATCCGCGATGAGGGCATCACGACGATCATCGTTGAACAAAACGCGGTTGCGGCACTGAAGCTTTCTGACCGCGCGGTGATTATGGACACGGGCGAAGTCGCCTTTGACGGTAGCGCGGCTGAAGTGCTGAACGATGAGGCCTTGCGTCACCAGTATCTCGCGATCTGATTGTGTGATAATCAGGCGCGGTTCCGGATTTGGAGAATCGCGCCATGACAAATGCCAAGCCGCCCGTCCCGATCCTGCGCAGCTTTGATGAAGCGGCGGCGCGGGCGTTTTATCTCGATTTCCTTGGATTTGAAATCGTGTTCGAGCATCGCTTCGGGCCGGGTGCGCCGCTGTACATGAGCATACGGATGGGTGCGTGCGAGTTGCATATCTCCGAACATTATGGCGATACCGGCCCCGGCGGGGCGGTGCGTATAGAGATTGAGGATGTGGCCGCGTATTCCGCAACATTGAACGCCAAGAACTATAAATTCGCAAGAACCGGTTATCAGGATCAGGAATGGGGTTGGTGTGAGATGGCGATCACTGATCCCGCAAAAAACCGCATTATCTTTTGCTCACCATTAAACTGATGGCGGATTTGCGGGATATGCAGTTGTTGGTCGCGCTGTCGCGGCATCAACATTTTGCGCGTGCGGCGGATGAATGTGGTATCTCGCAACCAGCGTTTTCGGGACGTATCCGAAATATGGAGGGCAGCTTTGGCGTGCCGCTGGTTAAACGGGGGAATCGCTTTTTAGGCTTCACCGCTGAGGGCGATATCGTTCTGAAATGGGCGTCAAAGATGCTGGCCGATGCCGAAGGGATGCGTCAAGAGATTGACCTGATGAAAGGCGCGCTGACGGGCAAGCTGTCAATCGGGGCCGTGCCGACCGCACTGACTTTCGCCGCCGATGTGCCCGCCGCTTTGCGCGCGTTGCATCCTGACCTGAGTTTGGAGATTGTGTCGGCATCTTCGGCGGATATCCGGCGGGGATTGGAGGATTTCTCGTTGGATGCCGGGGTGACCTATCTGGATGACGACGGGCTTCGTGGCGGGTTCAAGACCGATCCTCTTTATGACGAGCGCTATGTTTTGCTTGTTCCGGCGGCGATGGCCCCGCGTATGGAGGGGGCGGCGTCATGGCGCGAGGCATCCGAGTTGCCGCTGTGCCTGCTGACCCGAAATATGAACAATCGCCGGATCATCGATGATGTTTTCCGGCAAATCGGCGCGTCGCCTGTCCCGGTGATGGAGACGAACGCGTTTACTGCCGCTTTTGCGCAGGTCGCCAGCGGCGCGGCGGCAACGATTGCGCCGGAAAGGCTGGCGAGCAGCTTGCCGATTGCGAAGGGTGCCGTGCGTCTGTCACTGGAAGAACCGCTTGTTGAGCGGCGCATCGGGTTGGTGATGGTAGAACGTGACCCCATGCCCCCCGCGATGGCGGTGCTGAAAACGGCGCTGATGACGCTGCTGTAGTCAGTTCTCTTTAGGTGGCTCCGGCGGGACGGGGAGGATCGGGACGCCTTCGTCGATAAGGGATTTCACCTCATCGGGTGTTGCTTCGCCGCGTATCGGACGGGCTTCAACATCGCCCTCGTGCATCCGGAGGGCCTCGTCCGGGAAGTCGCGGCCCATATCGGTGGTTTCTCTCATCACATGGGCGCGGACCTTGCGGATCGCTTCGGCCATCGCGCGGGGTGAGAGGGTTGGCGTTTCCGATTTTTTAGCCGAGCTGATGCCGGGGGCCATGATCGCCTTGCGCACGTCCGTCGAGCCGCAATCGGGGCAAGAGACGAGACTCCGACCCGCGAGGGTGTCATAGGTCCCGCTGTCGGCGAACCACATATCAAAGCTGTGGTCCTTCTCGCATTTCAGGGCATAGCGGATCATGGGTTCAGGTTTGCTTTCATGACATTGGACATAGTGGTTTTTCGCGCGGGAGCAACAGCGGCTTGTCCAGCTATCACGGGCAGTTTACGGTGAAACGGTTCTAATCAACAAGGTTTGCCGCATGTCCGTTCCTCTGCACTTCACGCATTACTCCGCGCAAGCTGATGCAAACCCGATCCCGCTTGTGATGGCGCACGGGCTGCTGGGACAGGGGCGGAATTTTGGCACGCTCGCCAAGGGATTTGCGGAAACGCATGATGTGTTTGTCGTCGATATGCGCAATCATGGCGACAGTCCTTGGGATGATGAGATGAGCTATGCGGCGATGGCCGCTGACTTGGCTGATTTTATCGATCGTGAGGCGGGCGGTTACGCCAGTGTTTTCGGGCATTCGATGGGTGGCAAGGCTGCGATGCGGTTGGCGCTGGATCATTCTGACCGTGTGGCCGGGGCGATCATCGCGGATATTGCTCCCGTTGCATACACACACAGCCATTCGGGACAGATTGAAGCGTTACAAAGTTTGGACTTCGAGACAATCCGCACCCGTAAAGATGCGGATGTCGCTTTGAAAGAAAAGGTTGCCGACCCTGTCATGCGCGGGTTTTTGATGCAGAATTTAAGGATTTCGGCGGATGGTATCACCCCGCGTTCTAATCTGGCGGTTTTGCGGCAGGCGATGGCTGATCTTGTTGGCTGGGCAGAGCCGAAAGCGCGCAAGGGCTATGAAGGGCCGACCCTGTTTGTGGCTGGTGGCGCGTCAGATTATGTCGATCCGTCCTATGATGATGTGATTCGGCATCTGTTTTCCGATATTGAAATTGAACGAATTAAGGGTGCCGGACATTGGATTCACGCAGAGAAGCCTAAAGAGGTTTTTGAATTAACAAAGAAATTCATGAATTCACGTAATCTTTGACAACTTATTGACGTTACGCATTGCGCGATATGTCACGCCTGTTATCGTGAGCCAACTCGGCAGTAAACGGAGCGAAGCAGGATGCATCCAATTCTAAGCATGGCGTTGAGACGATTAGCGCTCGGATTGCTGACCTTGATCGTCATATCTATCGTCATCTTTTCCGCTGTTGAAATGTTACCCGGCGATTTGGCGCAAGAAATTCTCGGCCAGAGCGCGACGCCGGAGACTGTGGCGGCGTTCCGTAAAGAACTTGGCCTCGATAAGCCACCAGTTGAACGGTATTTTGATTGGTTGTGGGGCGCGCTACAGGGTGATTTCGGGAAATCGCTGGCCAGTAAACGCGAGATTTCCGAACTGATCTCGACCCGCTTCGGCAATACGATGTTCCTTGCGGGGTATGCTGCCGTTATCGCTGTGCCTCTTGCTGTTATTCTGGGCCTGATGGCGGCGCTTTTCCGCAACACATGGTTTGATCGTTTTGTGAACGTTTTCACTCTCAGCACGATTTCCTTCCCGGAATTTTTCGTCGCCTACATCCTGATCCTGCTGTTGGCTGTTGGCTTCCCGTTCGGATTGGCACTGCCTCTCGGATTGTTAGGGCTTTGGATCGCTGTCGAGGGTTACGGCGCGATGAAGGAGAACTTCAAGATCAACAAGTCGCCCTTGGTGCCGGTGATTTTCCTGCTGCTGGGTGTCGCCTTGGTGATCAATATGGTTATGGGCTTCCTCGGGATGGAAAACCTGAACCCGATGACCAAAGAAGTGCGGGCGTTCCCGTCGATTGCGAATATCTCGCCCGAATCCTCGCTGGGTGAACGGCTTGACCGCGCATTCCTTCCGGCTTTGACGCTGACGATGGTGGTTACGGCACATATGATGCGGATGACGCGGGCGGCGATTATCAACCTGCTGGCCTCGCCTTATATCGAGATGGCCCGCCTGAAGGGCATGAGTCCTTGGCGGATTATTGTAAAGCACGCGCTGCCGAATGCGCTGGCCCCGATCATCAACGTTGTCGCGCTCAACCTTGCCTACCTCATCACAGGGGTTGTTGTGGTTGAGGTGGTGTTCGCCTATCCCGGCCTTGGCCAGTTAATGGTCGATTCCGTGACCAAGCGTGACATCACCGTCGTGCAAGCCTGCTGCCTTGTTTTTGCTGTGACGTATATCCTGTTGAATTTGACAGCGGATATTCTCGCAATCGCCACCAACCCGCGCCTTCTGCACCCGAAATGAGCATTCCGTCAGAGAGACTCGCATGACCGATATTTCCGACCCATCCGCCCTTTCCGCCGACGCAGAAGCACCGCGTGTTGAGCAGGAAACAGCCGCGAAGCGAACTTTGCGCGCTTTCCGGTCCGCGCCGTTAACCGCTTGGTTCGGCATGATCGTGATCGCGGTATATATTATCGTGGCATTGTTCGCGCCGTTTTTCGCCCCCTACGGTGAGCGCGAGATTGTCGGCGATCAGTTTGAACTCAGGAGCGCCGAGTTCTTGCTCGGCACAGACAATCTGGGCAGGGACTTGCTGTCGCGTCTGATCTATGCCGCGCGAAATACCGTTGGTATCGCGCTTATGACCACTTTCCTTGCTTTTTCTCTGGGCGGGATATTGGGGATGCTGGCGGCGACCCTGGGCGGATGGGTGGATCAGATCATCTCGCGTATCGTCGATGTGCTGATGTCGATCCCATACATCATCTTCGCGCTGCTGTTCCTGACCGTGGCAAATACCTGGATTGGTCAGATGGACGATCCATCGCCTTGGCTTTACACGCTGGCTTTGATCCTGATCATGGCGGTTCTGGATTCCACCCGCGTCTATCGATTGACGCGCGCTGTCGCCATGAACATCGTGGTGATGGACTATGTCGAAGCCGCCCGGCTGCGGGGTGAAGGCCTGCTTCATATCATCCGCAAGGAAATTCTGCCCAATGCGGTTGCGCCTTTGATTGCCGAATTCGGCTTGCGCTTTTGCTTCGTCTTTCTGTCGATCTCGGCGTTAAGCTTCCTTGGCCTTGGCATTCAACCACCGACTGCCGACTGGGGTTCGATGGTGAAAGACAACGCAACGTTGGTCAGCTTTGGTGAGATCATTCCCCTTTATCCGGCCTGCGCAATCGCGCTTTTGACTGTGGCCGTGAACTTTGTCGTAGACTGGATGCTGCATCGCTCCAGCGGCCTTAAGGAGTAACTGATGAGCGATGATATTCTTCTGCGGATGCGAAATATCCGTATCGACGGCAAGACCGGCGATGATTGGCTGCCCATTATCAAGGGCGTTGATCTTGATCTGAAGCGGGGTGAGGTTCTTGGCCTCATCGGCGAGTCCGGTGCGGGTAAATCGACGATGGGCCTGGCCGCGATGGGCTATGTCCGCGACGGGTGCCGCATTGCGGGCGGTTCGATTGAATTTGAGGGCACAGACCTCGCACAATCCTCCGTAGCGTATTGCCGTAAGTTGCGTGGTAAGAAGATTGCTTATGTGGCTCAGTCCGCCGCTGCCAGCTTTAACCCAGCGCACCGTTTGATCGAGCAATATTCTGAAGCGCCTGTGATCCACGGGGTTATGAATCGCAACGAAGCGGATTCGGATGCGGCGGATATTTATCGCCGTTTGCAGCTGCCTAACCCTGATGAAATCGGTTTCCGCTACCCGCACCAAGTGTCCGGTGGACAGTTGCAACGCGCGATGACGGCGATGGCGATGTCTTGCCGCCCTGACCTGATCATTTTTGATGAGCCGACCACCGCGTTGGATGTGACAACGCAGATTGAAGTGCTGGCGGCGATTCGCGATGCGGTTGATCAGTTCGGAACTGCCGCGATCTACATCACCCACGATCTGGCTGTTGTGGCGCAGATGGCGGATAAGATCATGGTGCTGCGCTATGGTGAGTTGGTTGAAGAGGCCGATACACGCACGATGCTGAGCGCGCCGACCCAAGCATATACAAAGTCTCTATGGGCTGTACGCAGCTTTAAATCCGCCGCGAAAGTAGCTCCGGCACCTGATGCGACACCTGTGGTGAGCTTGCGTAATGTTTCGGCATCCTATGGTCCGGTTCCGGTGCTGCACGGTGTTTCTTTTGACATTCATAAGGGCCGCACGGTTGCCGTTGTGGGCGAATCCGGCTCCGGCAAATCGACGGCAGCCCGCTGTATTACGGGTCTTTTGCCCCCTACCGAGGGTGAAGTCCTGTTCAACGGCCAAGCCCTGCCGCCGAGCTTTAAGAAGCGGAACAAGGATCAATTGCGTCAGGCCCAGATGATCTATCAGATGGCCGATACCGCGCTGAACCCGAAACAGCGTATTCGCGACATCATCAGCCGTCCCGTCGAGTTTTATCTTGGCCTGTCCGGCAAGGCGAAGCGAGAGCGTGTTGATGCCTTGCTAGACATGATCGAGATGGACCCGAAGGTTTTCGGGCATCGGTATCCGCAAGAGCTGTCCGGTGGACAAAAACAGCGCATCGGGATTGCACGCGCTTTGGCCGCGGAACCGGAATTTATAATTTGCGACGAGGTGACGAGCGCGCTCGACCAATTGGTCGCGGAAGGTATTTTGCGCCTGTTGGACCGTCTGCAAAGCGAGCTTGGCTTGGCCTATATGTTCATCACGCACGACCTCGCCACAGTGCGATCCATCGCCGATGAGGTGGTTGTGATGCAGCACGGTAAAGTCGTTGAGCAGGGGCCGAAAGAGGAAATGTTCCGCCCGCCGCACCATCCTTATACCGACTTGCTGTTGTCATCTGTGCCGGAGATGGACCCTGACTGGCTCACCGGCTTGCTCGCGGCGCGCGAGCGTGGCGATGTTGTCGGGGAATTGCCACCCGCGTAAAAACAGCTTGGCTTGCAGAAGAGTGTTGCAAGAGACCCTTGCAATTCCGTAGGTGAACAGGTGTCCGTGCGCTGTGCGCTGCACGGAAGATCTTGATGCAGCATGATCGTTGCGCGAAAGTTTTCTGTGAGCAAGCCAAAGCATCATTCTCCGCAAGGCGGCCAACCGACTGAGGCACATGCAGCAGGGAATGCTCCTATCGGCTGGCGTGCGCCGGCGGCGCTGATCATTGCCATGTGGGCCAGCATCCTTTCGACGGATCTCTACACACCCAGCCTGCCCGAACTCGACAATGTGTTTGGCACGACCGACCGGATGGTGAAGCTGACGATGAGCGTCAATTTCATCGGCTATGCGATCGGTCCTTTTTTTGTTGGTCCGTTTGCGGATCACTATGGACGCCGCCGTGTTTTGTGGATCGGCTTGATATTGTTCATGGTGACCAGTCTGCTGTGCATGGTTGCTCCGACGATTGAGATTTTGATCGCTCTGCGCGGTTTGCAGGGTGCGGTTGGCAGTGTTTCGTCTGTCCTGTGCATCGTGATGATCCGCGATCTTTACCGGGGGCCGGAGGCGATCAAGATACTCAGCCTCTACGGTGCCTCCATCGGTCTCGCGCCGGCTGTGGGGCCATTGCTGGGCGGTTGGATACATGTGAGCGCGGGGTGGTGGGCGAACTTTCTGCTGCTGGCAATTCTGGGCCTGATTGCGGGTGTGATGGTCCGGTATTCTGTGCCGGAGGGGGGCGGGGGCGCGCCGTTCAATTTTGCTCTCGCTTTCCGGCGCTACAGGCGTTTGCTGCGCAATACCGTTTTTCTGCGGTTTGCCTTGGCGATCGGGGCGACTTTCGCGGGGCTGTTCGCCTATATCACCATCGGCCCGTATCTCTTTATCGAGCGGTTTGGCGTTCCGGTTCAGGACTACGGTTTGTATTACGGGGCCAGCGTGATTGCCTATATTCTGGGTGCGACGATTGCGAACCGTTGGGCTGAACATGCCAGCCCGCTGGGTTTGACCAAGACGGGCACGGCGCTGAGCGTGTCGGGGGCCATCGTTTTCCTGATTTTCACAGCGTCCCAATCGCTGACCATCGCGAGTATGATGTTTGCGATGTGCCTTTTTTCGCTGGGTCTCGGAATGCTGTTTGCCGCCGCGCCGGTGCTGATGTTCGCCACCGTTCCAAAGGCGCTTGGGGCCGCCGCAGGGGTGTTGTTCAGCATCAGTCAGAGCGCCGGAGCGGCACTTGGCGCGCTGTCAGTCGCATTGCTCCACGGTGACGCGCCGGAAACACTGGCCGTGGTCATGCTGGGCTTTGCCGCGTTTGCCGCAGGGTTGGTTTTTGCCGGAGAGGTGCCGGATACGGGCGTTGCAAACGACAGCCGTTAGATGCTTTAGACTCATCCGCGATCAGGTTGGGCCTATAGCGTCAGAATTCACGCAAGTCTTGGCAGGAATTTTGACAGTGTGATCCGGTGTCTCCTCATCAGCCACACCAAATGTCTCCCCCACGCGAGCATGGGGGGAGCCAAACCTCAAACTTGACCCGCAACGGGAGGATCATGCAGCGCATAAAGCGCCATCTCGTGACAATCCTTCAGCACGAAATCCACCGGATGCCTTCCGCGATCTCTGTGACCGGGCGGTTTTCCGGGCCGCATCGGCGCAATGTATTTGCCGGTCTCAGCCCT
>CALFAK010000107.1 GCA_937948985.1 uncultured Neomegalonema sp.
GAGGTGGTGTTTTAAGATACCGGACTGGATCATCCGCCTTCGCGGATGATGACAAGACTTTAGGCCAACGCTTTGAGTGGGGCGTTGTTATTCTCTGCCCGGCCTTCGCGGAGGGTAGACTGCGGCAGAGAGTCCAGGCCCGATTGGTTGAGAGGTGGTGTTTTAAGATACCGGACTGGATCATCCGCCGGAGCCTGTCCTCCGCGAAGGCTGGGCGGATGGTGGCCGGGGTATTAAGGTGCAAGGCGGGCGATGCGGTGTTGGATGTCTTGCAGGGCGGCCTCAAGGTCGAGGGGGGCTGAGGAGTGGGGATTGTCGGGATCGGGCGCGGGCTCAAGGAGGCGGTTGGCGTTGATGAGGGCGGCTAAAGCGCGGCGGTGGGCGTTGATAAGGCCCGCGCGGCGGGCGGCGGTTTGGGGCGGCTCTTCCAGCGGCCTGTGCGCGCGCAGACTTTGCAGGGACTCCCGCAGGTCGGTGGACAGATCCTCGAACAGCGCCCGCGCATTGGCCGCCGGATCGTCACGGGAGAGACCTTTATCGGGCCATTCGTTGCGCCGGACATACTCCCGTAAGCTGTTATACGAGATATTATGGCGGCGGGCGATGTCTTTGGTGGTGTCCAGGGTCGTGTCCCAGTCACGGCGGATGGCCGCCCAGACACGGTCGGGGATGCGTTTTGGCATGGGTACTTTCGGATGCGGGACGGGGGTAAAATGTGATGGTCAGTCTTGAGAGCCGCTGGTACAATGGCCCGGCAGGGTGCCTCAAATTCAAGGCAAATCCGTCTCTGCCTGCAATTACTCAAGCATATGAATCAGTTAACATTTCGTTAAATTTCACGATGAATTTTACCTCGTATACAGATCGTTGACTCTTCGTCAGGAAAGGGGCAAAAAGAAGGATGTGCAAGGATGGTTTTGCGGAGTTAGCAAGCCAACCAGGCAGTCGAACAGGGCGGCGACGATATCATGGCGAAGCGGCATATCTCTCTAAAGCTGGCCTTTGTGGCGGCTTTTTTTATCGTCACTGCGATACCCGTTTGGCTGGCTTGGGAATGGCCGCAGCAAGCGGCCCTGCAAATCGAGGAAGATGCCGTCAACGAACGCCACGCGGTTTACATGAAGCCCGTGACCGTGGCTCTGCAACGGTATCATACCGATATTGTCGGCACATTTCAGTTTTTCGCCAATGATCTTGAAAACGACAAAAACAGTGTAACCGCTGAAAACGGCGCCAGATTGTTGGGGCCGTTAGGCTTTAATCATGTGTGTCGGTTCAATATCGCCACCCGCGCGCTCGCTGGATCAGCCTATCTGCTCGGCAAGGAATGCCCCGCTTCCGCACCGCCCGCGAAGCTGAGAATGTTCACCGATTTGGCCGTTGAGGGGCAAGTCAGGTTCAGTCAGGTTAGCAAACATCCCGATGGTTACCCGATGATGTTCGCCATGCAGCGGTTCGGTGAATATGTGACCATAGGCGCGCTGAAAACCGATTATTTTCATGAGCTGGGAGAGACGATCAAATTCGGTGAGCGCGGCCATGTGGCGATTGTGGATCATACGGGGCGTGCGTTGTGGCATCCGCTGAAAGAATGGCGTGACACACAATACGATATGTCCGGCATGGATATTGTGCAGCGGATGATCGCCGGTGAAACCGGGAATATGAGATTTCACTCCGATGCGATGGATACGGAGATGGTGGCCGCGTTCACCTCCGTCAAAGGGCCGGGCTGGGGTGTGATGGTGCCGCAACCGGCGCAAGAAATGAAAAACTACGTCAGCAAAGTGCGGAGCATGACTTTGCAGGTGCTGCTGGTCGCGCTGGCCATTGCCGCGTTGCTGGCGCTGCTCGCCGCGCATCTGCTGGTGGAGCCGTTACAGCGCATCCGCAAGAGTGCGGAGCGGCTGGGCAACGGGTTTGGTGATGCGTTGATCCCGCCACACGGTGCCGGGGCGCGGCTGACGGAGATCAATGATCTGCGGGCGACGTTTAACGCTATGGTCCTGCGGGTACGCAATGCGCAGCGCACAGAGATTGAAGCGCGCAAAGAAGCGCAGGAGGCAAACCGGATCAAGAGCCGCTTCCTTGCCAATATGAGCCACGAATTGCGGACGCCGCTGAATGCGATCATCGGATTTGCGGAAGTGACCGAGAAGCGCCTTCCGGGCAAGGAGCATGACCGTAACCGCGAGTATCTGGGGTACATCCATGACAGCGGGAAGCATCTGCTGACCATTATCAATGACCTGCTGGACCTGTCGCGGATTGAAGCGGGTGTGCATCAGTTGGATGAGACCGAAGTTGATGTGGCGGATTGTGTGCATGAAATCACACACATGCTGACGCCGATGGCCGATGAGAAGGGCATAACACTGATCATGCGTAAGCCCGGTGACCATATGTATCTGTGGGCAGATCAGAGGGCGCTTAAGCAAATTGCGTTGAATCTGGCCACCAACGCGATCCGCTACACGCAGAATGGCGGCAAGGTTGAAATCGGGACCAAGCGGAGCAGCACCGGGTCGATTGAATTCTTCGTCAAAGATAACGGTCCCGGAATTAAATTTGATGAGATGGATAACATCCGCAAACCCTTTGTACGGGCGAAAGCGCATGAGGTTTCTGCGGTACCGGGCACGGGGCTGGGGCTGAGCATTGTTGATGCGCTGGCGGAGCTGCACGATGCGCGGTTTGATTTGAACAATAACAAGGATGCGGGAACGCTGGCGCAGGTTATCTTTCCGCCAAGTCGTGCGTTACTGACCCTTGGCAAGCCGCGCGAGCGTTTGCGGCAGCCTTCGGGGCGGCGGCAGGAGAGAGATGAGACGGGCTGATCCACTCATCGCAATGTTCTCTATAAGTTCCATATTATCGCCCGCACGTCAACCCATTTTTTGACTGGGTCATTCATTTCGTGTTTGCCACACCGTGCGACAATGCGTGCGGTTGGGATGTTTCTTGCTGGTGTGGAAGCGACTTCCCTTTGAACGATGCGGGATTGAGCCGATATGAAACACGATGTACCCGATATCCTGATCGCTGAGAACGCATCAGCCGCGTTTGCATGGGGCTTTGGCATACTGGTGCTGATGCTGTTGATCGGCTTTATCTGTGTGAAGATTTGGCAAAGGCGGGCGGAGATGGATGGCATTTATGCCAAGTATCAATTGCCGCAGGATGCCACGATGCGGCGGAGCCGACATTGAGGTTCAGCAACGGCCCTGAAGATTGACCGTTATCTTTCTCACCCCTCACAGCTCAAGCCACTGCGGACGCCGGAGAATGTGGAGGTATGCTTTTGGAAATTCGTGTTGGCACGAAATCTAAACCGTCCCCGCAGCAAGTGCGGGGAAGGGAATATCTTTAAGAGATAACAGCAGAAGGCCGTTGGGCTTATTTAACGTCCACCACACCCTTGTCCAAGGTCAGTTTCTTGTGCAGATCGGGGAAGTCGATGAAGGGGTTGCGGTTGCCTTGGGTCAGGTAGATCGCGCGGTTGCGGTGGCGTTCGTATTCGGTGACCTCGTCTTTTTCGTGCCAGTCGATCAGGGTTTTGATGCGCTCAGGTTTCATTTCGCGGGGATGGTCGCCGATTTCTTCGGGATAGCGCAGGATGAAGTAGAGCGTGGCACGGGCGGCGGCGCCTTTGCCTTGTTGCGGCTCGAAAGAGCGTTGGCCGTCAACCTCATCAAGGAAGCCGCAGCCGTCGCGTTTCGCGGCCTCTTCCATCGTCATTTCCTCCGGCTCATACTCTTCAAAATCATAATACGGGTAATTGCCCCGGAAAGAGTTGCAGTCGGATTCGCAGGTGAAAAGGTGATGCAGGTCGGCTTTCATCGGTTGGCGTTTGTTGAACCATGATTGCGGGACAATATGCTCGCAATTGTAAGGGAGGCTGGCTTCCTTGAGATCGAGCCGGTCACCGTAATCGAGGACGTAATCGATCCAGTCCGGACTGGCCAATGCCTCGGCACCGATGGGCAAGTCGATGCGGGACATGATGGTTTGCAGCTCGTTGAAAATCACCTCCTCAACGGGCATCTGCTCGCCGGAATAGATGCTGCGCAGAAAGCCGTCGGGATGGCGGTCGGCATAGGGGTAGAGCACCTGAAGGCGGGCGCGGGAATAGGAGTATTCCTTGGTATGGGTGCGCCGGATCAGGGCGTTGTATTGCTTGAACAGCTCCGCTTTTGTGCCCTGATGGGGCCGCACATCCATATAATAGGCATCGCGGGCGATATCGTCTTTATCCGCATCATAATATTCGGATTCCAGCGGGGCCGATTCATCCAGGAACCGCGCCGCACGCTTCAGGTTGCTGGTTCCTTGGGCCGCCGTGTCGGGGAACAGGATGTTCGGGGAAGGCGGCGGCGTGGCGGTGTCGGCGGGCGCGGCGGCACCGCGAGGTGCAGGCCCGCGCGCCATGCCGGGGGCCGCAGCGGCGGCATGGCCGACGGGACCGAAGCTCAGCTCGAACAGCCAACGGCCGGAGGGGTCGGCGACGGGCATTGTCGCCATGCCGCCGCCCGCGCTGCCCTGATAACCAGCATGGCCGGCGGCCCCGTGCGCGGCCTCGGCGGCCTGAACACCGCGACCGATATGGACAAATTCGGTGAGATCGGGATCCTCAAACGCCCCGTCCAGCAGCGCCCTGCCGCCCGATGAATTCGTCTGCGATTGCGCGTCTTTGACAATGCGGCTGATGCGGATGCCTTCGTTGGCGATCCAGCTGACATCCTCTGACGGGTCGCCGGGGCGGTAGGGGGTGCCATCGGTTTTGAGCACCCTGCCCTTCGCATCCCTTTCCGGGACGGAGGAATGATGCAGGAAGGCAAGCTGCCAACGGTCGTTGAACACCGGGGCACCGGAGGACCCCGGCTCGGTATCGCCTTCATAATGGGCGAAATCGACGCTGGAATCGAGGAAGGTGAGGCGGCTGTCGCGGACAACGATTTCCTGGCGGCGGCCTTTGGGGTGCTGGATGATGTTGACATGATCACCCAACAGCGCCTTGCCGGACGTGGAAATCAGTTGGCACCACGGGCGGCCCAGCCCCTCGTCCGGTCCCTCAATGGCGACGATTGTGTAGTCAAGCTCATCCTCATCACTGGTGACGAAGAACAGGTCGGGGCGAAGGCGGACTTTGACGGCATCATTTTCCTTATCCTCGCTCGAAAGATTATAATCGAACCAGATTTCACTGGCCAAAGCATGACGGGCATCGGGCAGGACGTGGTTATTGGTCATAATCAGGCGGCGGGAAATCAGGAAACCCGTCCCGGACCCCATATTGCGACCGATGGCGGCACCGATTTGGACTTTACCAACGGCGGCGGTAAGCGCGGCGGCCTTTTGGGCGAAGGATGCGGAGAGGAAATTCGCCTCGCCCAACACCCGCTCCAGCATGATGCGGCTTTCTTTGTCATGGCCGAGACCTTTGACCAGTTTATGGGCAAGGTTCGGCGGGTAGTCGAGCAGGGACAGTTTTTGGATGATGCGCTCTTTATCCTCGACCTGCACAATCCCGTCGGTGCCGGACATGGAGGTCTGTATCCGGTTGCGCATCCCCTCATGCGCCGCAAAGCGTCGCGCGGCCAGTTTGGCGACGCGCATGGTGTTGTTGGTTTCCATGAAGCGGCGCTCGAACTTTTTGCTCGTCGTTTCGACCGCATCGCCGGGGAATGTGGCGACATCAAGCGCGGCGGCCATGCTGTTATCCTGGAGATAGCCATAGAGGTCATGCGCACGGCGCAGCATACTGGTTTTATCCGTCGTGCTGCCCAAAACAGGGTTGACCATGCGGTGATTGAAGATGGCGTGGCCGGCCCCCTGACCAAACTCGCCTTTGATATCAGTATCAAAGCGGCCAACCGCATCAAGACGCGAAGTGATGTTGTGCCACTCACCGCGCACATGGCGGGGGAAACCCTTTTTGTATTTGCGGCCATTTGCCTTTTTCAACTCACGCTGGACGAAATCGAGCGCGATGGGCGATCCGAAAGTGACGAGGCGGTCCACTTGCGCGCAGCGATCCTCATGTTGGAGGCAATCCCATGCGACCACGCTGCCCATCGAATGGGCCAAAACATCGACGCGACCATCCTCACCCACCAGCTTACGCGCCTCGTTAACGGCACTGACAAAGCGCGAGCGGATCATCGTGCGGGCGTTTTCCTGCTTACCGGAGATCGGATGTTTGATTTTGTCGTTGTCGAAATAGGCGTAAAGCTGGCCGAATAACGGCCCCATGAACAGCTGCACGACGCCGGACGGAATGAGGGTTGTGATGTCAAACGCCTCGTTGATGCCCAAGCTGGATTCCCCCGCAATCAGGCGGGCGTTCCCCTCGGAGGCCAATGCGACGGCGGCGGCCTCCGCCGTGGAGAGAAGTTCCTGTGCCCCCTCCGGTTTGAGCGTTTCATTCGATCCCGCAAAGAACCAATCCGCGTAAAATACGATGCTTGTCTTTATGCCCAGCGTATCGACATTGATCCCGCTGACTTCGAGCGCTTTATTCCAATTGCGCAGTTCTTGCCCTTTCGGGTCATGTTGATTAACGCCGTGGACGAAAACGAATGCGTGTTTGGTCATGACTTCAATCCTTCTGGCCAGCGGCAAGTCAGAGGCGATCAAGTCGGGCATCAATTTACCCGTGGGAGACTGATCCATACATTGCTTCGTGCAACATACTCTGATCCGGCCTTAACAATACGTGCAAAGCCCGCAAACACTACACCATGAAGTGCGTTCGACCAAGACAGTATGTTAACGAAATCTTAACGACGGCACGCGCGACCTCAAGATAAATGCATTTAATTTTTGTTTTTTAGAGGCTTAGAAGAAAAAGCTGCTACTTAATGTAAAGAACTGTGCGCTTAAGTTTATTTTTGCATAATTAAGTAGATGAAATGGGGTTTTACTACCAACTACATTTCAACCAAAAGAAGATCAACCAACTTTCTCAACTAAATCCAACCACGAAACCTTGTGGCGCGTTGCCGGACCGGATAACGTCGCGCAGGGGCGAACACCGTTCGCAATTTTTTGGGTACTTCGCAGGAGCTGCACCGTAATGGCATCCTTTTATCAACGACTCGTCGACTGTAAAGCGCTGGTTTGGGCGCTTCTCGGCGTTTTCCTTCTCGGGTTTGGCGCGCTGGGCCTGACCACATGTTCTGACGACTCTCGCCGAATCGCAAAGCTGGCGGCATTGGAAGAAACGTCGGCAAATCAAAGTCTTGAGCTACAAGAGACCGAAGCATCACTCGCGGCATTAGCGAGTGAGAAAGCGGAGATTGAAGCTGCACGTGCAGAGCTGGAGGCTGAGAAAGCCGCGCTTGCCGAGAGACTGGAGGCCGAAAACGCCTCGCTGGCGGCCAGTTTGGAAGCCAACAAAGGCAAGCTGGCTGCGGTTGCAACCGGGATCACCGGGCTTGGAATCGCGGGCCTGGCAGTGGATGATGAGCCTGAAGAAGCGCTGGAAACGGTGCGTGCGCGCCTGGCCGACCTGACAGATGAGCGCAACACACTCGACGCCGATCTGGCCATCGCACGCGGCGCATTGGACGATGCGGCACTTGAGCGCGCGGAAATGGAGCAACTTCTCGCAGACGAGAAGGCCCGGATTGCGGCGCTCAACGAAGAGTTCGAGGCATTGAATGCCGAACACGCCGACCTCGGCGCGCGGTATGATGCACAAGCCGCTGAAGTCCGCAATTTCGAGAACCAAGAGAGCAATCTCGAGATGATGCGCAAGGAAATCGAAGCTGTTGAACTGCGCAATACGGATCTGAATACGGAAGTTAATAAGCTGTCGGGCCTGCTGCTTGACGCGGAAACCGCCGCTGATGATGCGATGGCACAATTGGCTGCACAGCCCGAACCTGCCGTTACGCAACCTACAACATTGATGGCAGCCCCTGCGGATGATGGTGTAGGCTCTGAAATCGCCGCCCTGCGTGCGATGCTTGAGCAAAACCAAGGCTCAAGCCTTCTTGAGCTTAAAAACGATTACGAAAGTCAAATACGAGCTTTGACGGCAGAGCTTGAAGCGTCCCGTGCGGTCAGCAAAGCGAAAACCGAAGAAACAAGCTCGCACCTGGCGGCATTGTCATCGCTTAAAGGCGCACTGAGTGTCTCGGACAAGACGATCGACACAGCGCTTGAAACCGAGCAACAACTGCGCACTGATATTGCAGACCTGCAACGTCAGAAAACGGCGCTGGAAGATGATATTGCTGACCTGACTGCACGCAACACGTCACTGACAGCAACCGCAGAAGAGCTTGGTGCTTCGTCGCAATCGATGAAGATTGATCTTGCTGCGGCATCCAGTGCCAAATCCGGCCTCGAAGCCGAGATTGAACGCCTGAAAGGCGCGCTGACCGTCGCAGAGGAAAATGCCGGACAGAAAGCGGAGCGCTTGGGCCTGTTGTCCGGTACGACCGAAGAGATGGAAGGGCAACTTGCATCGCTGACGGACGAAAAAACGGCGCTGGAAGCTGAAATTGTGCGCTTGGAAGGTGAAGTTTCAGGTGCCGGTGAGCTGGAAGGCGAAATCGAAACGCTGCGCGGTGAAGTCGCCCGTCGCGGCACGCAGATCAGCCGTCTGGAAGCTGAACTGAGTGACATGACGGCTGGCCGCATGGAAGAAGTAGACGGTCTTCAAGCCGAGATCGACCAAGCTCAATCTGATTACGCCGCACTGAAGGCATCCGTTGAGGATGGTGATGTGGCCGAGCGTGTCAGAGCCGCTGAACAGGCGATGGCAGCCAATGCCGCGTTGAAAGCCGAAGTCGAAGGCTTTGATCTGGTCGTAGAGGACTACGAGCGTCAAATCGGCGCGCTGACCAGCGACCGTGACCGTCTTAACGGCGTAATCGGCACGATGGAAGCGACGGCGATTGATCTGAACGAGGAACGCGATAGCGCCCTCGAAAACATTGAGACGCTGCGCGCAACGAATGCTTCGCTGACCACGGACCGTGATCAACTTGGCGCGGCACTCGCAAAAGCGCGTAAATCACTGATGAAAGCGGAAGCGGCGCAGACCGGCAACATCGCTGATATGCAAGCGCAAATCAGCGATTTGGAAGGCAAATTGGCGGCTGCTAATACAGCGCTGAGCGAAAGCAATGCCGCCTTTGAAGCGACGCAGACTGAAACGAGCAACCGCCTGTCACTGCTGGAAGCGGATCTCAGCATGGCAGAGACCACGCTGGGTGAAAACGAAGCGGCTTCTGCGGCACTTGTTCAAGACCTGAATGCTGAACTGGCCGCCCTGCGCGGTGAGATGAGTGAAGCCGAAGCGGCGCAGTCTGAGAAGATTGCAATGCTGGAAGCGGACCTCGCGGCGGCACGTCAAGCGGTAGAAGATGCCAAAGCGGGCGACTCCGAACGGATGGCTGCGCTGAACGCGGAACTCGACGCGGCAAAAGCTGCGCTTGATGAGGCAAACGCTACCGGTGAAGGTAATGCCGAGCGCATTGCGGCGCTGGAAGCGGAACTCGCAACGGCGCAAGAAGCACTCGACGCGGCCACAGCAAGCAGCGAAGGCAACGCCGAACGTGTTGCCGCACTGGAAACGGAGCTCGCAACGGCGCAAACCTCGGTCATTGATATGACGGCGGCCCGCGACGACAATGCGGCCCGTATCGCAACGCTTGAAGAAGAGCTTGCGGCTGGTGAAAAAGCGATGGCGGATGCCAAAGCGGCGGCGGATGCCGCGAATGGTGAACTGAACGCGGCTCTTGAAGCTGCGAACGGCGAGCGTGATGCGGCAGCGGCGGCGCGTGATGAGAACGCGGCTAAGATTGCGGCGATCGAAGAAGATATGGCGGCAACCGCTGCTGATCTTGAGAAAGCCAACGCACAGGCAACGGACCTGCGCGCCCTGCTGGCGGAGCAACGTGATCGTAATGCCGAGCTTGAGCGTGAGCTTGGCGAGTTGCGCACTAATGTGGCGCAGCTTGGTGATGCGAATACACGGGCGACGCAGTTGGCCGGCAACCTTGAAGGCGTTCAAGCGGAGTTGAGCACGCTCAGCCTGTCGAACAGTCAGCTTGAAGAGCAACTGGCGGCATCGGAAGAACGTGCAACACGCATTGCCGCGCAACTGGCGGCGGCCCCGCTTCCCGAAGCGATTGACGCTTATAAGGCCCGTTTGGCCGAAGCGAATACGGCGACATCTGAAGCGGCAGCATCTGCCGCTGAACTGCAAGCGCAGCTTGATGCGGCGCGTGCATCCGAAGCAGCGCTTCAAGCTCAACTTGATGAGCTTCAAGCGAGTGTCTCCGATCTGAACGCGAATGCGGCGGAAGCGACCGCTCTGCAATCCCTGCTTCAGGCTTCGCGTTCGGAGACAGCGGAACTTGCCCGTCAGCTCGAAGAAGCCCGGACTGCACAAGTCACGTCCAATGTGGACAGTGATGCGCTGCGGAGCGGCCTGATTGATGCGATTGGTGAAGATGTTGTCATCAACGAGGATGGCTCGTTCTACCTCAGCTCGAACGTCACATTCGCATCCGGCTCAGCACAGCTTTCTGCCCAAGGTCAAGCCGTTCTGAACCGCGCGGCGAACGCGATGAGCAACTTCCTTGCCGAGCGTCCTGACGTTAGTGGCAAGATCGTTGTTGAAGGTCACACCGATGCCGATCCGATCAACACGATCCAGTATCCTTCCAACTGGACCCTGTCGGCGGCACGTGCGGCGAATGTGGTGACGTATCTTGAGCAGCGCGGCGTTCCTGCGGATCGTCTGGCAGCCATCGGTTTTGCGGAAACGCAGCCGATTGATGCCGGGTCGTCCCGTGAAGCCTTTGCCCGCAACCGCCGTATCCAGTTCGATTTCGCTCCTGAGTGATGTGATCTGAAACGGCCCGGTTGAGGCCCGCTTTGAAGCCCCGCAGTGTATGCTGCGGGGCTTTTTTGTTGTGGCGTGGTGTGGGGGTGAAAGACCCTCACCCTGCCCTCTCCCGAAGGGAGAGGGTTCCAGAGGGAGCGTGTCTTGTGCATTGCTGCCGACATTTTCCGAGACTGGACGCCAGCCTTCGCTGGCGTGACAGATAAGCATTGAAGGCTCTTCTTATGCGCGGAAACCTCACGTTGTTCACGCAAAAGAAAACCCGCCGCAGAGCACTGCGACGGGATCAGATGATTGATCGTGCTGACGTTTTTTATCAGCGGACTATGATTTCAACCCGACGATTGAGCGCCTCGATGACGCCATCACCGCCATTTTGCACCGCTTCAGCCTCACCGACCGGCATCAGCTCGAAGTTGATTGTGCGATCCGTCTTTTCCTGAATGTATTGACGAACCGCGTTCGAGCGGCGCATCGCCAGGAGTTGATTATAGCGCGAGTCGCCCGCTGAATCCGTGAAGCCCATCAGTGAGACGGTCTGGCGGTCTTCGAGGATCAGTTTTTCAACGATATCGATCAGGACATCCTCACCCTCTGGCGTGATCTCATCGCTGTCGAAGCCAAAGAAAACAGATGCATCGCTGCCGCTGCTTTGGCGTGTTGCGACGAGGGTGGAAATCACATCGCCGGAATCTTCGATCAGGGAGACGTTCGATTCGATTATCTCACCAGAAAAGACCGGGGTATCCGTGAAGATTGATCCCTGATCCAAAGCGGCCACACGCGGGGCCTCTTCAGCATCATAGATCGGCTGCATCGATGTGAAAGACGATGTGCCGCCAAGCTCAACCATCGGAATGGCGCCTTCAACCACCGCGTATTGACCGCCCAGATTTTCCTGCAGTGGCGCAGATTGCACCAACGGAACGGTTTCAATCACGCGCTGCGATTCTTGCTGCGGGACCAGATTAATAGGACCGAGATCGACAGGTTCATAGGATTGTTGCTCTGTCGGGAGGTCGATTTGCTGCTGCACATAAGGCTGAGGGATGAATGGCTCAGGCATGGGTGCAACGGTTTCGCGGGGGACGTAGGTCGGGCGCGGACCTTCGGCGTAAGCGCGCGATGCCTGCGACCGGACCAATTCCGCCTCGTCAACACGCGTGCGGGCAAGCGCCTGGCGGTGCTGAACGGGGGGCTGTTGATTGATGATCTCAATCCCCGTACCGCCAGCGTTGTATGTTTGAGACGGCGTCGAACTGTTGACAACAAACTGCTGCGGCTCGGTTACGCTGGCAATGCGTGTACCAACGCCGACGCTTTCCAGTTCGGCCACGGCCTGAAACGCGTTGTTGCGGCAGGCTTGCGCGATCATCTGGTCCCCGGCTTGCCCTTCGAGGAGCCAGCAATCATAGGCCGCTTGGGCGCGGGCGGCGAGATCAGGGGCGTTTAATCGCATACCGTTCATCAGTGCCGTATTAAGGCGGCGGCGGATGTTGGTGATCTCCGGATCGACACCGCCGGTAGCCTGACCGGGATCGACCAATTTACCCTCAACCGCCATAATCGCACGCAGCGAATAAAAATCCGACCGCTGGTAATCGCCACGGTCATAGGCGTTTGTGGCAAGCTCAAGATAGCGTTGGCGCAGGGATTGCGCGAAAGCACGTTCTTCATTGAGACGCACAAAAGTCGGCTCGCTCTTCATGAGACTGCTGACGCCAACCGGCCCCGCACAGCCCGCGAGGACGGCAATTAAACTAATTGAAGCAATCGCCTTGGCGGGCGTTCCGGTTTGAAACATCTTCGTCTGATTATTGGGCATTTTCGGCTCTCTTCCTGTTGCAGACCCCGGCCAAAGGCCATTTCTGCAAGGATGAGGAGCAAGGGTGGTGCCAGAATGCTTTCGTTTCATCGGGCGGTGGCCTAACGATGGTCGGATGAACGATGTGAAACTGATGAGAAGCCGCAGATTTGCGCCCTTGTTTTGGGTGCAGGCGCTGGGCGCGTTTAATGATCAGGTTTTCAAAACCGGATTTCTGGTGCTGTTGACGTTTCAACTGGCCGATAAGCTCGGGTTGAATGCCTCGCTGCATAATTCGATTGCCGGGGCGCTGTTCATAATCCCCTTCGCCTTTATCTCGCCGATGGCCGGACAGCTGGCCGACGGGGTGGATAAAGCGAAGATGATGCGGGCGATCAAGGCGCTGGAGATTGCGCTGATGATCGCGGGCGCGGTGGCGTTTCATCGGCAGGAGCTGTGGCTGCTGTATAGTCTGCTGTTCCTGATGGGGGCGCAATCGGCGTTGTTTGCGCCGATTAAATACGGGATTTTGCCGCAATACCTGCGCCCTGAGGAAATGGTGCGCGGGAACGGAATTATTCAGGCGGCGACGTTTCTGGCGATATTGCTGGGTCAGATTGTCGGCGCGAAGCTGGTGCTGTCGGAGCAGGGCGTGCTGGCGATTTCGGTGACGGTGATCGCGGTGGCGGTGGCCGGATTTATTGCGAGTTTATTCTCGCCCGCCGCGCCGCCATCCGGCAATCCGCCGCGTGTGGATTTTCTGCTGCCCCGCGCATTGTGGCATGTGGTGCGGGATGGAATGCGCGAAAAGCGGGCGTTTCGGGCGATATTGGGGATCGCCTGGTTCTGGTTCGTTGGCGCAGTTTTCCTGACCTTGCTGCCGCCATTTGCCCGTGAGGCGCTGGGCGGGAATGAGGATATTTTCATCCTGCTGCTGGCGACTTTCTCCATCGGTGTCGGGATCGGTGCGATGCTGTGCGCGCGGGTTTTCGGGACCGATGCGCGGATTTCGATGGCAGCGTGGGGTGCGGGGGGCATCGCGGTTTTCTCAGGGCTGCTGTGGCTGGCGACGGCGGTTTATCAAGCGCCTGATGCGGATGAGATCGGGCTGGGCGGCTTTCTGGGCGTGCCGGCGGCGTGGGGTATTTTGCTGAGTTTTCTGGGTTTGGCCGCGTCGGCGGGCCTGTATCTGACGCCGCTGAACGTTGTGCTGCAAGTAAGCGCGCCGGAGAACGCGCGGGGGCGGTTTATCGCGTGCTCAAACGCCGTGGATGCGCTGGCGATGGCGGGAGCGGCGGTGCTGGCCGGGGTGCTGGTATCCGGGGGGATGAGCCAGGTTGCGGTCTATGCGCTGGTGGGCGGAAGCGGAATCATCGCGGCGCTGTGGGCGATGCGGGCGGAATAATCTTGACACAGGCGATTCATTCTGTAATTTCTGTCAATACAGAAACGAAAGATGCGCCATGACACTCTCAGAACCGGAACAAGCATTCGTCCTGCATTGGGGAGAGATGGGGACGCGGTGGGGCGTCAACCGTTCGGTGGCGCAGATTCATGCGTTGCTCTATCTGGCGGACAAACCGCTGACAGCGGAAGAGATTACGGAAACGCTGTCGATTGCGCGCTCTAATGTGTCGAACAGCCTCAAGGAATTGCTGTCTTGGCGGTTGATCGAGACGACCAGTGTGCTGGGCGACCGGCGTGACCACTTCACCGCAATCACTGACGGAATGGAGATGGCGACGCGGATTGTTGAGGGGCGGCGGCAACGGGAGTTTTTGCCCACGCTTTCCACACTGGCCACACTGGTTGAGGATGCGCGGGGAGATGAAGCGACTTCCAAACAATCGGCGGATCGGATTGCGGAAACGCTGAACCTGATGCGGCAAGCGGATGACTGGTATCGGGAAATGCGTACCCTGCCGCCACGGGTGCAATCCACGCTGCTGATGATGGGGGCGAAGATTGCGAAGTTGATACCGGGGACGGGAAAAAGCTGACCGGTATCCGCTAAAAAATTTGTTCGTTAATTTCTGTTTTTACTGAAATAACTGTCTAAAGGAGAATACCATGTTGTACGGAACCATTCTTACCCTAGGCGTTGGCGGTGTGTTGGTTACGGGGTTGTCTTCGTTGCTGCTGGAATTGGGCAAGGAATGCCGGCGATGCCCTGTGAGCGGTCCGGCGGCGCGTGTTGCGACGTTGAGCGCGTTGGGCGCGTTTGCTTCGATGGGATTGGGTGTCGTGGCACTGATCGCCGCTTTTGCGGGGCAGATGCGGCTGGGGGATTTGCCGACGACGCTGGTGGCGACAGGCGGGGCGGCGGTTGCGTTGGGGATCGGGTTTTCGATTGCCGCGACCTCCTTGCGCGATGCCCTGCTGCGGGTACGTCAGGAGGCGCGGGCTGACAAAGCCGAGGCGCGGGCCACACAGGAGGCGGCGGCATGACACAGGTTGCTCAACTCGGGGAGCGTTTGCAGTTCAGCGCGGTGCCGATTATCGGCGATACCCGCGTTCGCAAACAACCGCCGATACCAAAACCCGAAAAACCCTCTCAGCGTAACAAGACGGGGTGGCGCAATCGCGCCCCCTTTGCACCCGACGCCGGGAAGTTAGCGCGGTTTTGGCTGGCCGGGCCTCTGACCTGTGTGATTTTCACTCCGGCGCTGCTGTCCGGGGTGTTCGGTGCGCCCGCGATGCTGCCCGGCATGTATTGCGCGTGGCGGATGTTGCGGGCGGGGGATGATGACTACGGCAGTTTCGCGGCGTGCGGATTTTTGGTCGGGGTGGCGACGCTGTTTGTTGCGGCGACCATCAACTCACCTTACGCACAATTATTCATCTTCGGCCTGCTGTTCGGCCCGCTGATGGCGATGTGTTTTCGGGCGATTTCGGGCAAGTGGCGGGGGTGAGCCTCTACTCGATGCTGTGCGCTTCGCTCCATTGTCGGCGGAGCGCTTCGCCGTGTCCTTTGAAATGTTGCTCCGTCAATACACAGCCATTGATACGGTCAATACGGAAATGCCTGAAGTCACGGCGTAATTCACACCATGCCGCAATCACTTGGGAGCCGATGTAATAGACCAGCGCCAGCGGCAGGATCGTGCGCTCGCTGACCACACCCGCCACATCGCAATAGTCGATGCGTAGTTTGGCTTCGTCGCGAATGGCACGGCGGATCGTCTCAGGATCAATCACCGAGGGTGGCACCGAATGCCAGCCGGACGCATAAAGCGGGGTGTCGAAATCATCCTCCGGCAAGACGGACAGGATCTTGTCGAAAGCCGTGTCTGCCGCGCGGCCAAGGCCCGTGTCGCCCGTCCTTCGCAATAACGACAAGCCCATCGCGAGGGCTTGCAATTCGTCAGAATCGAACATCAGTGGCGGCAAATCGTAGCCGGGTCGCAGAATGTAGCCGATGCCCGCCTCGCCCTCGACCGGAACCCGTTGGCCCTGCAAAACCGCGATGTCACGATAGATGGTGCGTGTTGTGACCTCCAAATCAGTGGCCAGTTGCTGCGCGGTGAGCGGTGTTTTTGCACGGCGCAAGCGTTGGATAATCTCGAACATGCGGTCGGAACGGCTCATGTTTTATTCCTTCCGGCAATCGGCAAACACTGCTGACAAGATGCTGTCAGGAGGGGTGCGCTATCAAGAGCGTAGAAACAAGGAGCACCCGATGATTAAGTACCTCTATCCCGATGGCACGCATTGCTATCGCGCCTTGCAAACCACCCGCGCGGTCTATCGCGATGAGGAGGGGCGCTTGATTGCCCGCACCGAGACACCGGACGAAAGCGGGCTTTACGAGTTCGAGATTGTCGGTTTTGAACTGTTGGGACCGGGACGGTACGAATGAATATTGCAGAGCTATCGTACCAGCAGCGCAAAAACTGACCGTTACGGTTTTTCTCTGCCCGCACGCCGATGCTACCGGATCCACACCCGATTTCAGGGTTGTGCGACTGTTTTTACGCGGCGCGCTACCCCTCCAACGCCTTCACCATCGCCTCGGCTCCGAAGGTCTCATCGATGAGGCGCTCGTCGGCGGAACCGGCAACTTTCTGGCGGTTGATTTCCAGCATGAGCGGGGCGGAGAGAGGGGAGACGCGGGCGAGGCGGATGAAATCGACGCGGCCCCTGATGCGGTCGATCAGGTCTTCGATGCGGTCGAAATCGACCAGCCCGCGCATCGCCTCGCGCCGTGTGATGTCGAGCATCAGGTGGTCGGGATCGTATTTGACGAGCGTGTCATAGAGCGTGTCGGAGCTGACCGTCGCCTGGCGGCCATTTTTTTCCATGCCGGGAAAGCGGCGCTCAATCAGGCCCGCGATCACCGCGCTGGTGCGGAATGTGCGCTTCATAAGCGAGCTGTCCGACAGCCAGCGGTCAAGCCCGTCCCGCAATCCGGCGGGGTCGAGCAAGGCCTCAACATCGCGGATCGGGTCCAGCCCCCAGATCATCAGCGCGTAGTCGTTGGCGACGAAGCCCATCGGCGCAAGGCCCGCCTCCTCCATCCGTTTGGTCAGGATCAGGCCGAGGGTTTGATGGGCGTTGCGGCCCGCGAAGCTCCAAAAAACGCTGTGTTCGCGGTCGGCGCGGGGGAAACTCTCGACCAGCAGACGCTCGCGTGACGGCATGTGCGAGACGCTGCCCTGAAGGCGCAGCCAGTCGGCGGTATGGGCGGGTAAATCTTCCCAGCGGGCCGGGTCGCCCATGATGGCGATGACGCGGTCGGCCAGTGCGGTGGAAATCGGCATTCGCGATCCGGCGAATACCGGGACTTTAGGCTCACCGCCCGCGTTGCGGGAGACTTGCAGCGTCATCTCGCGGATGTTTTTGAACTGCACCAATTCGCCGCCGATCATGAACGTATCGCCCGGACGCAGCGTGGCGGCGAAGGCTTCCTCGACTTCGCCCAGTTTTGCGCCGCCGAAGCCGCGCTTGGTGGCGGTGCGCACGCCCAGTGTCTCGGCCTCGACGATGGTGCCGACATTCATGCGCAGGCGGCGGGCGGAACGGGGATCGCGCAGTTGCCAGACGCCGTCCCGCTCCATCAGGCGCTTCCAACGGTCATAGGCCCGCAGCGCGTAGCCGCCCGTGGCGCAGAAATCGAGGCAGCGGTCGAAATCGGTGCGGGTGAGTGAGCGGTATGGACCCGCCATCAGGATCTCGGCGTAGAGCGCGTCGGCCTCGAACGGCCCGGCGCAGGCGAGCAGCAGGATATGCTGGCACAAGACATCGAGATTGCCGTCGGGCAGCGGTTCGCCGTCAATCTCTCCGGCCAGCACCGCCTCGACCGCCGCGCGGCATTCGATGAGGTCAAAGCGGTTGGCGGGGACGAGGAGCGCGCGGCTGGGGGTGTCGAAACGGTGGTTGGCGCGGCCTATGCGCTGGACGAGGCGGGCGACGCCTTTGGGGGCGCCGATCTGGATCACCAGATCAACCGCCGCCCAATCGACTCCCAGATCGAGCGATGAAGTTGAAACGACAGCGCGTAAGTCTCCGGCGGCCATTGCGGCCTCGACCTTCAGGCGGGTTTCCCTGGCAAGCGAGCCGTGGTGCAGGCCGATGGGCAAGGCGTCATCGTTGACGGCCCACAGCGCCTGGAAGAACAACTCGGCCTGGGCGCGGGTGTTGATGAAAACGAGGGCGGTTTGTGCCCCCTTGATCGCCTCCAGCACCGATTTGGCGGCATAACGCGCGCCCATGCCGGACCAGGGCGGCGGCCCCGCCTGTTCGAGGATGCCGATGTCAGGTTTGGGGCCGTTTTGCGCATTGACGATGCGGGCTTGGCCGTTCGCGGGGGCCGGA
This sequence comes from uncultured Neomegalonema sp., assembly GCA_937948985.1. Taxonomy (GTDB): domain Bacteria; phylum Pseudomonadota; class Alphaproteobacteria; order Rhodobacterales; family Rhodobacteraceae; genus JAHDDY01. Next base: position 18,483 of record CALFAK010000107.1, read on the forward strand.
TCAAGCCAGTTGGCCAAGGCGGGAGGATTGTTGACGGTGGCGGAGAGGCCGATGCGCCTGTGATCGGGGGCGAGGCGGCGCAGGCGGGCAAGGCACAGGGCAAGCTGATCGCCGCGTTTCACGCCCGCCAGCGCGTGGCCCTCGTCCACGACCACGGCGCGCAGCCCCGCGAAAAAATCCTCTCCGCGCGGATCGGCCAGCAGAAGAGTGAGGCTTTCGGGGGTGGTGAGCAGGATGTGGGGGGGATTTTTGCGCTGATTGGCGCGGGCGCTTTGCTTGGTGTCCCCGGTGCGGTCCTCGACGCGGATGGGAAGGTTCATTTCAGCAATCGGGGCTTCGAGATTACGGCGGATATCGGCGGCCAGTGCCTTCAGCGGGGAGATATAGAGGGTGTGCAAACCCTGATGCGCGCCGCCGGACAACTCGATCAGTGAGGGCAGGAAGCCCGCCAGCGTCTTGCCGCCGCCCGTGGGCGCGATGAGCAACTGTGCCGTTCCGGCATCCGCACCCGCGAGCAGGTCCAGCTGATAGGGATGCGGGTGCCATCCGCGCGCGGTGAACCAGCCGGAGAAGGGTTCGGGGAGGGAGGTTTTGGCCGTCATACCGCCGATTTAGCGCGGATTAACGGTTTGTGCAGTCCGTTTTACGGCGCTTACAGCCACGTCCCGCACAGGGTGCGCGGTTCTGCGCCCGAACCGAGCTTGAACCGTGCAATTCCGGCATTTTCAGTTGTATCGATCCCGCCCAGATCGAACCTTTCGATGCCCATCGCTTTAAGGCGGCGGATCATTGCCACATCAGCAGGTTGTGGGCATTCACGGCCCGCCCCTCGTCGCCGGCCCAACCGACCTGATAGAGCGCGCCCTTGCCGTGGATCAGCACCATCATCGCCGCGACCCGCTTGGCGGCTTGGTTGGCGGTCAGGATCACCACGCCATCCGGTGCCTTGCATTCCCGCTGCCAAGCCGTGGTGAAATATGCGGGGCTGGCGCGGTAGCGTCGGGCTTTTTGTTGTGCCGCGTCCGCCTTGATCAGCAAATCGTATTGGCCGGGATTGGAATCAGCCTGACCGTCCGCGAGAATCTCAGCCCGGTGGACGGGACCGTAAACCGCGCGCCATAGGCCCACCCCTGTTGCCACGCCGCGAACGTTGTCGCGGCATCCCAGTCTTCGCGCGGCAAGCGGTTCCAGCGGATTTCCATCGGCGGAGTTAACGAAATGACAACCTAAGGTTTGGTTAATGGACCGACACTTTAACGAGGATGCCGTCATGCAAGCGCCCACAAACCCTGTATATGGACATGTCATCGCACCACCGCGCTTCACCCGCATGGCATTGAAAATCGCAATGACCCGGATCGCGTTGCCGTTTTTGCTGCTGCTGCTCGGCCTCGACCTCATATTATGGGCCGTCATGCGCGGTATTTTTGATGCGTGCTATGGAATCCTTTGCCTGTTGTGAGGCCATCGCGATTTGGTTGTTTTGAAGAGTTGCGCAAGGATTAGCGGCATTACCCTTGCAAGGCCCGGAGGCCCTGTATTTAACTTTTCGGATGACAATGGCTTCCAATCCTCAATTCGACACCCTGCTCGCCCCGGCGCAAGCGCATCGTTCAGGTTGGCTGCGCGTGCTTTTCGCGGCCATATTGTTCATCTTGCTCTACATCGGCTTATGCATTGCGGGCGGCGCGGTGATCGAGTCCGGCGCGCTGGCACAATACGGCATCACGCCGGAGATACTCGCAGGGCTTGGCACCGACCGTGGCAGCATGTCACCGCCTGTTATCGTTTTACTTCTGACCACTTTCCTGATGGCATGGGTTGCCTTGATCATCACCGTGCGGTTGATCCACCTGCGCCGTTTCCGAACATTATTTGCGGCGCCGGGCGGCTTTCGCTGGCGGCATTTCCTGCACGGCGCAATGATGGTGATGGCGTTTCAAGCGGTAACTTTGGCGGCGTATATCACCATTTTGGGCGTGCCGGAGCGAACGGGGGTCGCGTTTGAGGTTTGGTCGCTGTGGCTGGTGCCGATTATCGTGCTGGTTTTCTTTCAGGCCACTGCCGAAGAATTGGTTTTTCGGGGGTATCTGCTTCAGCAATTCGCGGTGTGGTCGCGTAATCCGATCGCTTGGGCCGTTATACCATCGCTGTTGTTTGCCATTGCACATTATGACCCCTCGATCCCGACCCGCGATCTGATCATGATGATTTTCCATATCTTCACGGTCGGCCTGATCGCCGCCATGCTGGTTTGGAAAACCGGAGATCTGGCCGCCGCGATGGGGATTCATGTGGTCAATAACTGGTTCGCGATGACCCTGATCGGCGCGCAGGGCTTGAATCTCGGCTTCGAGCTTTGGCTGTTCCCCGAAGACGCGCTGTCGAGAATGTTCCTGTTCGATGTGGCGATTACCGTCTTGGCGGCTTGGCTCATCTGGAAATTTTATAAGCCGCATCGCGCGGGGTGATCGCTCGATAATCCGGCCTTTGGTGCTGACAATTTCGCGAGACCGGACGCCAGCCTGCGCTGGCGCGACAGAAAATCCCCCGTGGGAAAGGGCGGGCAGGCTGTGGACATTTCGCGCGATTTTCAGCGTGCGCTTGACATTTGTTCCTGAATAGTTCTTATTGATGCGTAATTGGCAACGAAGAAGGACATATTTAGCGCTACATGGACTGGACCCTGGGCATAGACCGTCAGCGTGAAGCGCTGGTTCGGATGGTTGCCGCGTTGCTCGTTTTGGCCGGCGATGGCGGT
>CALFAK010000108.1 GCA_937948985.1 uncultured Neomegalonema sp.
TCGTGAAGCGATAGATCCGGTCATACAGCGCGCTGAAACGCTCGCCTTTTTCGGAAGCACCGAAAAAACCCGCAACGTTACGCCCCTCAACCCGGATCGCATAATCTGCCGGAAAGCCGAAGTCGCTGAAACACACATCCAACAACGCGACATTCGGCAGGGCAAAGCCGAAGGCTTTGCTGGACACATCTGATCGGGTAAAGCGTCCGTCCTGCGAAACCCGCGCGGCCCAAAGTTTCAAGGCTTCCGCCTGAACATCATCGCTGATCCGGGTCAGCAATGCGCTGACCTCGTGCGGATGACGCTCTAAAACTTGTGCTTGCGCGCTCACTAAACCCCCGTTTGCAAATACAGATTTAGTCATAAAGCAATAAGCTTAATAAATCGGGAATCCGGTCTTAGCCGCATGGCTTTAACGCATCGGTAAGGCGAGTCAGCGTTAGTGGCAATTATATTGTACGCTATAAGGAATGACTCTATGGAACAGGCCAAGCCTCGTCCGCACATTGCGCCAGCTAACACGATCGGTACGGATAGTGCAAAAGATGCGACGCTCATGCAAATTCGTGACCTGATCTATGGCGAATCCAAGCGCGAATTGGATGATCAATTCGACCACATGCAAGATCGCCAGCGTGATTTTGAGGATTGGACACGTCGTGAAATCCGCCGCATGGGCGAAGAAGCCAAGGCCGCTGAGCGCCGTGCGGATGAACAACGCCGCAAACTGCTGACAGACCTTAGCGCAACCGTCGAAAGCATGGCAAAAAACATTGCAAAACTCGCCGAAAACTAAGTCTGGTACCGCTTTAAAGCCTGTTGAAAATCAGCGGCGGTCTACCGACAACGGGGCGGAGGGCTTTGATGCCTTACGCTCCTTGCTGCTCGCTGATGAGATGGACGGCCTGAAAGCCGTTCAAAAACGGGTTGATGCGATCGAGAGTTTTCACTCCAATCTGGTGGTGCGCCGTCGCAAGATCGCGGAAGTGCTGCCCGATGCTTTGTCCGATGCCGGCCATCACCGCACCGATGAGGTTGTCAAAGCCCTTGGTCCCGCGATCAATCAGGGCGTCCGGGCAGAGATGCTCAATTCCCGTGATGAGATGGTGGCGGCAATCCAGCCATTGGCCGGGCGTTTGGTAACTGCGGCGGTTGCCGATTCTTTTTCAAAGCTCAGCGACCAGGTCAATAAGACCATCGAGACGCTGTTGTCCTGGCGGGGCGTAAAACTGCGCCTGAAAGCGCTGATTACAGGGCATTCGATTTCCAGCCTCGTGCTCTCCGAAATGCGCACGACCGAGGTGGAGCGCATTTACCTGATCGAACGTGGCGCGGGAAAGCTGCTGTTTTGTTGGACCAATGAGGGACTTGTCTCTGTCCCGGCGGAAGGCACCGTCGAAGAGATCATGACCACCGTTCACGTGATGACCGAGTTCGCGCCGGAACGGCAGGATATGGCGATGTGCTCAATGACACTGAGCGATTCTGAAGTCGTCCTGCAAGCCTCGCCAAAGCATGTCGTGGCGATTGAGGCACGCGGCATGATGAGCGATGCGCGCAAATCGATTCTCAGCAACGCGTGTCGCTCGATGCTCAGCTTTGCCGCAACCCACCGTGCAACACCGGACGCACCGCTTGACCGTGAAGCGATGACCGTTTTCGCAACACAATTGGTAAGTGGACAGCCTGAGAAAAAAGAAAACAAACACAACCCCGCCAAAATTCTTGGCATCGCGCTGCTGATCGCGATTGCGGCTTGGTTTGGCTGGCGGGCTTACCACACGATGCAGATCAACAAGGCGGCCACGAATATCAAGGAAACGATCACGCGGAACTTCAAAGCGGGCGATGTGATCGTCGTGGTCGAACCGGATCGCGCCACCCGGACAATCACTGTCAATGGCATCGGATTTGGCACCGAAGAGGCGACCGCGATCGAACGGCGTGCCTATGGGCTGGCTCAGCCGTATGATTTGCAGATGAATTTCATGGTGCGTGATCTTGATAGCGCGCGACTGGAACGTGATGCGTTGGCGGCAAGTCTGGCCGATGCGCAACTCGCGCTCGCGGATGCCAAACGTCAGATGGAGCGGCTGAGCGTGCCGCCTCCCGCTCCCGTGGTGCGGGCCGATCCGGTGGCCGATTTGCGCGATTGGATGGCGGGCCATGCCGTCTTTTTCAGCGAGGGTACAACACCGCGCGATTCCGCCACGATGCAGCGTAACCTCGATACTTTCGCCGCATTGCTCAACAATGCCCCGAACAGTCGCATTCGCGTCAAAGGGTACAGTGATCCTGATGCAAAGACCGCATCCGGGCGCGTGGCCAATGTATCGATCAGCGAGGACCGTGCAGCGTTTATCGGACAACAGCTCGGCGAACGCGGTATCGCGGCTGAGCGGATTACGCTGGTCGGCCACGGCGGTAGTGATCCTGTCAGCACCGCCATCGGTCTGAATTCTCCCAACCGCCGCGTCGAATTCTCCCTGGCATTTGCGAACGAATAGCCTTGCCAGCGGGGGCGGTCGCGCTTTATTCGCTTAGTATGAGCGACAACCCGACAGATGCCTTCAAACAGGCCTTGGCCGACACCGCGAGAACGCTTGCGGGGGAGCCGGAACTCGAAATCTCCTATACCGCTGACCCGTCCGGTGTGTCGGGGCAGAAGATGCGCTTGCCCGCCATCTCGCGACGCTTGCCTGCCAAGGAGGTCGCGCTGGCGCGGGGGCAGGCTGATGCGCTGTCGCTGCGCATCCGCCACCACAACGCCACCACGCATTTCCACCGGATGCCGCAAGGCGATGCCGCACGCGAGGTCTACGAGGCGCTGGAAACGACCCGTTGTGAAATGTTGGGTGCACGGGCGATGCCGGGCGTGGCGCGTAATCTGGATGCCGCGCTGACCGAACGCGCCGCGAAGGCAAACTGGGGCACAATCAAATCCGCTGAGGACGCCTCTATGGCAACCGCCTGCGCGCTGGCTTTGCGCAAGGCGACGACGGGCAAAGCCCTGCCAAAATCCGCGCAATCGCTGCTTGATCTGTTCGGCGACCAATTCAGTGAACAGGCCGGACAATCGGTCGAGGCGTTGCTCGATTCGCTGGGTGATCAGGACGAATTCGCCAAACGGGCATGGCAGTTGATCGACGACATGGGCCTCGGCGAGGAGCTTGGGCCGTCCCCCGAAGAAATGGAAAACGAAGACGCGCCCGATGATGAGGCCGCGCAGGAAAACGACCCCGAATCTTCGGATGAGGGCGATACCCAACAGGGCGAGGAACCGGACGATTCTCCCGCTGAAATGTCGGATGAGGATCAATCCTCCGAACAATCAACCGCCGAATCCACCGCCGTGGTCAGCGAAGATGACGACGCCGAGGAAGCCGACAGCGATGAGCAGATGCGCCGTGACGGCGACCCGCCCCCCTATATCCCGCCGAACATCCCCGACAGTGACGCCAGCCCCGATTATCGGGTGTTCAACCGTGATCATGACGAGGAAATCAAGGCCGAAGACCTGTGCGAGCCGGAGGAACTGACCCGCTTGCGCGCGTTCCTTGATCAGCAGGTTGCACCGCTCAAAGGGGCCGTCAGCCGCCTCGCCAACCGCTTGCAACGCCGTCTGCTGGCACAGCAAAACCGCTCGTGGGAATTTGACCGCGAGGAGGGGATGCTCGACGCGGGCCGTCTGGCGCGGGTGATTGCGAACCCGACCATGCCGCTGTCGTTCAAGGTCGAAAAAGACACTGAGTTTCGCGATACCATCGTCACGATCCTGCTCGATAACTCCGGTTCGATGCGGGGCCGCCCGATCACCATTGCGGCGGTGTCAGCAGATGTGCTGGCAAGGACATTGGAGCGGTGCCGGGTCAAAACAGAAATTCTCGGCTTTACCACCAAGGCATGGAAGGGCGGTGAGGCGCGGCAGAAATGGATCAATGATGGCCGCCCGCAGAAACCGGGCCGCCTGAACGACTTGCGCCACATCATCTATAAGGGCGCGGATGCACCGTGGCGTCGGGTGCGCGCAAATCTCGGCCTGATGCTGCGCGAGGGGCTGCTGAAAGAAAATATCGACGGCGAGGCGCTGGAATGGGCGTATAAACGCCTGCTCACGCGGCCCGAGCAGCGGCGTATCCTGATGGTGATCTCTGACGGCGCGCCGGTGGACGACAGCACGCTGTCTGCCAACCCGTCGCACTATCTGGAAAAACACCTGCGCGATGTGATTCACATGGTGGAATCGCAAAAGCGCGTGCAGCTGGTCGCCATCGGCATCGGTCACGACGTAACCCGCTACTACCGCCGTGCCGTGACGATTACGGATGCCGAACAGCTGGGCGGGGCGATCACAGACCAGCTGGCCGACTTGTTCGATACGAAGATGGACACGCCGAAAGGGCGTAAGCGGGCAGCTTAACTTTTATGGCCGGGGCGGCGGAAAGTCTTTACCTTGCCCCCGCCGCATCTTATCCCTGCGCGCCACAGGGCATTGCATAGTTAAAGAACGGGCATGAACATGGACGAGGATAACGGGCCTTCATCAACCTCTGTCGCCGCAGACCATCTGCGCCAGATTATCGAACGCATTGAGCGTCTTGAGGAGGAAAAGAAGGAAGTCGCCGAGCAGATCAAAGAAGTCTACGCGGAGGCCAAAGGCCACGGGTTTGACACAAAAACCCTGCGCAAAGTCGTGGCCCTTCGCAAGAAAGACCCGAACGAGCGCTCCGAAGAAGAAGCAATGCTCGACCTCTATCTCCATGCACTTGGCATGGCTCCGGCTTAGAGCCATCCGCGATCGGGCGAACGACAAAGCCGTGTTTCCCTGCCCTGCACGAGAGTGATCCGCGATCAAGTTGATCGACAATCACTCTCGTGCAGGGCAGATGCTCTTCAAGGCATCAAACAACTAAAAGTATGTTCTCTAACGCAATACCGGCTCAGGGCAACGGCCCGCCGCCATGCAAGCCTTGATGGTATTTTCGACTTGTCCGGTGTCATCCTGGAAAATATCGCCGGGACACGCGCCTGACACATATTCCAGAGTCAGATCAGGCAGTTGCTTCAGCGCGACGATGCCGGATGTGCCGCTCGATGGAAAACCGCCACACCACGGCCCGGCGCAGGTCACCCGAACCCAGATATTGTGATTGATCGGGCTGTCGCCTTGCGGGCCGAGCACCTTGCCTTGAAATTTGTAAACCGCCCGCAGGTTTGATGTATCGATATTTCCCTGATTGAACCCGCCCGGACTTGGGACAGCGGGCAATGGTGACAGCGCGGTCAGCGTGCCTTTGCCGATGTAATATGTGTCGGGAGAATCGGCCCAGCCATTAAAACTGCGTTCCACCGAAGGCCGCGCACAGCTCAACGCAAAAGCGTTCGTTGCGATAGCCATGCCCGTCGCGGCGATTCCGGCCATTTTCAAGAACTTGTTTTTCATCTCAACTCTCCACTGCAATTAACATCTACAAAAACTTGTAGCCAATCGTTCGGGCAACGCTGTGATGTGCGTCACCAGATCGGAAAAGGTTAACAACCTCCCCCGATTTGACAAGCGATGATTACGCGCAAGAGCGTAGTGCCATCACGGCCATGTGGCGACGGGTGGCATCGACATCAGCACAGCTTCGATATTATGCCCCGTCTCCAGCCCGAATTTCGTACCCCGGTCATAGACTAGGTTGAACTCGGCGTAATAACCGCGCCGGACAAGCTGATGCGCGCGGTCCGCTTCGGTCCACGGGGTGTGCATGTGCTTTTCGATCAGGGGCGGGTGCGCCGCGAGAAAGGCGCTGCCGACATCGCTGGTCAACGCGAAATCGGCCTCCCAATCGCCTGTATTGTGATCGTCGTAGAATATCCCGCCCACACCGCGCGCAAAATTGCGGTGTTTAATCATGAAATACTCATCCGCCCACGCCTTGTAGCGCGGATAATAATCAGGGTCGTGCTTGTCACACGCGGCCTTGTAGGCGTCGTGGAAAAACGCCGTGTCGCTGTCATCGGGGACCATCGGGTTCAGATCACCCCCGCCGCCGAACCACCACGCCGAGGGCGTCCAGAAGTGACGGGTGTTCATATGCACCGCCGGAACCTTGGGCGAGCGCATATGCGCGACCAGCGAAATACCTGACGCCCAAAAGCGCGGATCATCCTCAATGCCCGGTATCCCGCGCGAGGCCATCATTTTCTGCGCGCGCGGGGCCAGTGTGCCGAACACGGTCGAGATATTCACGCCCACTTTCTCAAACACGCGCCCGCCGCGCATCACGGCCATTTCGCCTCCGCCCGCATCCTCATCGCCCTCACCCGCACGATGGGTCTCGCTGATATCAAAGCGGCCTGCGGGCAGGTCGGAAAACGGGCCGGAGGTATAGGAATCCTCAATCCCCTCGTAGCGTGCGACGATGCTGTCGCGCAGCGTCCTGAACCATGCGGAGGCGCGGGCTTTTTTTGCCTCCGCATCCTCAAGAATCCCGTCAACCGTTCCAATCGCACCGCTCGTCATCGCCGTCTCCGTGTTGCGTTCGCGTTAACTATAGCGGGGCAAAACCGTGTTGAACATTGCGATGTGTCAAGTTTGCTTGTCAGAATGGACATTCCGCACGCAGTATCATGTGCGCACCGCCGTCAGGGTGGCGGATGCGCAGTTCCTCGGCGTGCAGGTGCAAGCGCGGTGCGGCGGCCTCCGGCGGGGCATAAAGCACATCGCCCCAAATCGGAAAGCCGATGCTGGCCAGATGCACGCGCAGTTGATGGGTTCGTCCGGTCAACGGGTTAAGGCTGAGGCGGCTGGTCGTATCAGTGCGGCCGATGACTTCCCATTCCGTCTGCGCCGTGCGGCCCGTCTCATGGCAAATTTTCTGCATCGGGCGGTTCGGCCAATCCCCTGCCAACGGCGCATCGACCAGCCCGCTGTCCTGATCCATAACGCCCCAAACGACGGCCTTGTAGGTCTTGCCCAGATGCCGCCGCTCGAATTGCAGGCCCAAATGGCGATGGGCTTTGCGGTTTTTCGCCAGCATCAGCAGGCCGGATGTATCGCGATCCAGCCGATGCACCATCTTTGCGCCGGGGCAATATTCCTGCGCGCGGGCTTCCAGACAATCCCGCAATTCCGGGCGCATTCCGGCTTGGGCCAATAAACCCGCCGGTTTATCCACGACCAACAAATCCGCATCCTCATAGACAATCACCAACGGTCCCATTGGCGGGTCGTAGTGGGGGTTGCCGATCAAGGGCGCGGCGCCGGGTGTTGCGTCATTCATATCCGTTCGCGTACCACGGGGCATGACCAGTATTCCATCCTCTTCGCGCGTCGTTTTGTGGAATATCCGTGCGGGCGGCGGCAAGCGGGCAGGGGCCATCGCCGATCAACTTGAGGCGTGGCAGCCGGATGTGATCGGTCTGTCTGAATTTCGCGGCACGCCCGCCAGTCAGGGGCTGGCCGAAAGGCTGGCGGGGGCGGGATGGCCGCATCAAATCCAAACGGTGAACCGCAAAGCGTTGGCGCAAAATGCGCTGCTGCTGGCGAGCCGTTATCCTCTGTCCCGGCGGCGTTTCGCGGGGATGCCTGTGGTGCGGGAGCGTTGGTTGCTGGCCAAGGTCGCCGCTCCCCGCCCGTTTTCCATTGGTCTGCTGCACGCGCCGAATTTCACCAGGCCGGAGCTGAAATACCCGTTTTTGGAAGCGGCTTCACGACTGGCGGCGAATTGGCGTCACGGGCCTGTGCTGATTGGCGGGGATACCAATTCCGGGCTGCGCGAATTGGATGAGGAAAACCCGCTCGGCCCGCAATTTCATCGTGAATACGCCTTCGTGGCGGGATTCCCGAAGATCGGCTGGGCCGATGCGTTCCGGCATTTACATGGGGAGCGGCGGGAATACACATGGTATTCACACCGCAATAACGGCTTCCGGCTGGATCACGCATTCCTCAATCCGGCCATGACCGCCGAATTGGTGGCGTGTCGCCATGACTGGGGCGTTAATCCTGCCGAACCGAACCGCCGCGAGGGTCTGAGCGATCACGCGGCGATTGTGATGGATTTTGAAATTTGACCGGGCGAACCGGGAAGTCGAATTCTAGATCGCTGTCACTATCTGATAATCGACTTCACGACCCCGCATTAAGCCGGTCACTCAACTCCCGAAACTCACGGCGCAGTTGGTCGTTGCGGAAAATCCGTTCGATGCCGGGGCTTTCGAGGTTTTGCAACGCTTCAAATGAGATCGTCGCACTCTCCATCATCCGGCGCAGTTGAAAACTGGCATCGACGGTGCGCAACGTATTGTCGGCAATCCGTAATTCCCGCACCGCTTTAACCCGTGCGCCCGCGATTTCCGCACGCTGGTCGCGCAAATGCTGGCGATAGAAATCAGCGGCCTCCAGCGCAATGCGTTGAGAGTCAAGGTTGGCGGTCAATGCCTCCCGTTGGCGCGCGGTGTTTGGTTGGCGCAGCAAACGCTTGGTTTCCTTACCCGTTTCCCGCACATCCCGCGAGATCGCTTCGAGTTTTGGCAGGTATTCGCCGTCTACTTGTTCAATAAAAGTCGTTTGCGCATGAACCAACAACGCCAGCAGTGCCGTATGCATGGCATAATACCGTTTCGCCGTGCCCAAATCCTCACCCGACGCGTCCAGCAAACCCAGCAATTGCTGGCTGACACCCCGTGCCGCATTGTAGGCGGCAGCGATCCGCAAAATATCCGTACCCGTCACGCTGTCGAGCAACAGGTCGGCCTCATCATCACCCACGGGCGTGCCCGCATTATCCATCGCGGCGATAAAACGGCCCTTGGCATCACGAATAGACAGCTCATTCGCGACAATCCGGGCTTGCGCGTCTTCAATCGCCGCATCAATGCTCGCGCGGTCTTTGGTGAGGCCGAATGTGCCTTGCAGTCCGGCATCTTCCGGGGCCGAAATCCGGTCTTCCCGCATCCGCGCAATACTGCCTCGCAAGCGTTCGATGGTGCGGCGGCGTTTGCGGATTTCTTTCTGAATTTGCGTCACAGGCGCATCGGCAACGATGTCAAACGCTTCCGCAAGCAGCCTTTCCGTGCGGCTTTCGGCATCATAGCCCAGCGGACGGGTAAAGATGACGCCAACACTGTTTTGATCATCCACGCTGTCGCGGGCTTTTGCGGCATCTTCCAGGATTGATTTGACCTCACCAAACAGGCGGGCCATCTGCGCATCCGTGGCCGAAGCGCTGGAAACCGGCGGATTGGTTTCGGCATTTAAAGGAGCGCTCACGGGCAGCATTGCGCTAATACTCACCGTCGCAAAAAACAAGGCAGTGAACTTAATGGTGCGCAATTTTCTACTATTTATCATGCGACATCTCCCAAAAACCATCGCGAATGTCTCACATCGCCAGCGATCTTATATCATCTATCTCCTTATAAATGGCTTCTACATGGCACGAATACAAGTCTAACACGTTTTGTTAACCTTAATGCGTATATAAGTTGAGTGTCGAAGGTTATAGACCCCTTTAGAGTTTCTCCCCGACTTGCCGCTCCCGCTTTGGAGCGGCATTTTTTTGCAAACTGATCAGTAGGCGCACAAAAAAGCTCTCCGCCCTTGGACGGTGAGGGAGTTGATTACATCAGTGGAAAGTCACTCGTCACATCTCCGGCAGATGCAACAGATAAAGCGTCAGATCGTGACAATCGGAAACATTTGTCAAGCGCGGGAACATTACGCCTTCAGCCCAAACGTCTCGCTCAAAACCGGGGACAGCTTTTCCGCCCAAGCTCTTTGTTCCGCGCTTTCTTCGATCAGATCATTGCGAATTTCGATCAACACATTGGGCAAATCGCGCGGAAATGCATGTTGGTCGAGCGACTCGCCCACCGCGCCGCCGCGATAAGGTTCGTTTTCTCCGACACACAGCGCCGCATCGCGCCGGAGTATCTCAACCAGCCGCAACGCATTCGCCTCGTCTTTGCCCCACAGCACCCCCACATGCCAGGGCCGTTCGGGCCGCCCCCGTAAACAGGGCGTGAAACTGTGCAGCGAGATCATCGCCGGACCCGACCCCGTTTCCCGCTGCGCCCGCTCAATCTGTGCTTCAATCGCGTTATGGTAAGGACGGTAAAACCGCGCCAGCCGTCGCTCAACCTCTGCCGCATCCGCATCCCGGTTGCCGGGTATAATGCTGCCATCGGACAGTTTCATAACCAATGTCGGATCGTCATCGCCTCTGTTGGGATCGATCAGCAACCGCGAAAATCCGCACAATACCGCTGGCGCGTTCAACAGGTCAGAAAGCGCACGCGCCACCCCTGCTGTCCCGATATCATAGCCGATATGTCGCTCAAAATCTCTGTCCGGCAGGCCCAGCGACCCATATTCTGCGGGTATGGCATTCGCGGCATGGTCGGCAATAATCAATACATCCGCCCGCGCATCAGGGTTCACCAACTCAAACGGCTCAAAGTCAGACATAGCGGCAGAGCCTTTGTTCAGCGGGAAACAATGTGTGCCGAACCTAGACAAAAAAATACCCGACGCAAGCGCCGGGTAAGTCGGGGAGAAAACTGTAGAAAACTTTGGAATTTAGCGGATGTTGCGCGCCGCGAGCGTTGTGCAAATATTCGAAATCATCGCGCGCTCAATGCCGATGTCGTTAAGCTGACGATCGCTGAGGGCGCACAGTTCTGAACTTGTGCGTGCTGCAACGATTTTGCGTTTGAGGCTAACAGCCGCTGCGCTCAGTACGGTCGCAGGTGCGGATACAAAAGCGTTGAGGAAGGAACGGTTGGAGGCACGTGCGTAAGCGCTGTGATCGATGGTTGTCATGGGTCTGATCCAAAAAATAAAAGGGCTGCCTGTTGGCGTTGACGGACACATAGCCCTATTATTGCGGTGCAGCAATTTCCGTGTTGGCAATGTTGATGTGCTGTTTTGGCATAGTTGATACTCATTCATAAACAGCGTCTTAACGCATAGAGGGATATGACTTGGAAAGAAATCGCGTTGCGGAATATTAACAAACGCTAACGGTTGTTCTGTGTCGGCGCCGTGCAACAAAAAAGCCCCTCCCCGAAGGAAAGGGCCATAAAGCCGCGTAACACGATTCTTACATGCAATTAACGTGGTCGTACATCACTGCAACCACGCTCTGCGTTCTCTTACCGCTGTGGTCCGGTCAACTCGACACCGTTGATCACCGGATTGCTGTCCGTGCCATAAGTCGGCCCGCCCGCATATCCGACATTCAAACCTTCTGTGCTGGGGATGCGTGAATAAGGGCCATAGCTCTTACGCACATAATTGTTCACCGGGCGCGTATAATAGGGATTGCGGGCGTATTGCCCGTATCCGACCGGGCCATAATAGCGCCCGTACGCACGGGACTGATACCCGCGATAAGCCGGCTGCGCGGTGTAAGCGGGCGCGCTGTAGACTGGAGCGCTGTATGTCGGGGCGCTATAAGTGGGGGCGGGCGCATATGTCTGTTGATAGCGTGGCGCATAGGATTGCGCGGCACAGCCATAGCATCCCGAAGATGTGGCAGAGGCATAAGGCGGATGTGCCTGTGCCTGGGTTGATACAAATCCGGCGGCACCGATCACGGCCATAAGGGCCATTTTGCGAAACATCTCAATCTCCTCTGATCGAACTCTAATAACAAAACATAGTACACCACCACAAACGTGCAATGATTCGGATTCCGTCGATTTAGATTCATCCGCGATCAGGTTGGCATGTGATGGCTATGCAATCCGTATAATCCTGCCTAGAAAGTAATAATAAAAAGCAGCGGAGAACCCATATGATCCCCACCGACGCAATCGCGCGCCTTGGCACTGAAAGCGCTTTCTCGGTTCTGGCCCGTGCGGCTGAATTGCAAGCGCAAGGGCGCGATATCATCAATCTGGGGATTGGCCAGCCTGATTTTCCGACACCGGATAACATCGTCGAAGCGGGGATCAAGGCGCTGCGCGACGGCCATCACGGTTATACTCCCGCGAAAGGCATTCTGCCGCTGCGCGAAGCGGTCGCTGCCGATATCCATGCCCGGCGCGGCGTGGATGTGAACCCCGATAACATCCTCATCATGCCGGGCGGCAAGCCCACAATGTTCTTCGCCATCATGGTTTTCGGTCAGCCCGGTACTGAAATAATCTATCCCGACCCCGGCTTCCCGATCTACCGCTCTATGATCGCCTACACGGGCGCGACCGCCATTCCGGTCCAACCGCGCGAGGAAGACGGCTTCGGTTATCGTGCGGCGGATATTCTGGCGAAGATCACCCCGAAAACCCGTTTGCTGGTTCTGAACAGCCCCAACAATCCCACGGGCGGCGTCTTTGCAAAGGCCGAGGCGGATGCGCTGGTCAAGGGGCTGGAGGCGTGGCCGGACGTTACAATCCTGTCCGATGAGATCTACAGCCGGATGCTCTATGGCGGGCGTGAGCACGTGAGCTTTATCAGCTATCCCGAAATCAAAGACCGCGTCATTCTGCTCGACGGCTGGTCAAAAACCTACGCGATGACCGGATGGCGCATGGGCTACAGCGTTTGGCCCGATGCGCTGACCGATTACGCCGAGCGCCTTGCAATCAACAGCCACTCCTGCGTCAACGCTTCCGCCCAATATGCGGGATTGGAGGCGCTCAGCGGGCCGCAAGACGCCGTCGATGCAATGGTCGCGGCATTTGACAGAAGGCGCGCGGTGATTGTCGGGATGCTCAACGCGCTCCCCGGCATCAGCTGCCCTGACCCCGGCGGCGCGTTCTATGCCTTCCCCAACATATCCGGCACGGGCATGGATGGCCGCACCCTGCAACGGCTGTTATTGGAGGAGGGCGGCGTCTCAACCCTGCCGGGGTCCAGCTTTGGCGATGACGCGGAAGATTATATCCGCTTCTCATATGCCAATTCCGAGGACAACATCCGCGAGGCGATGGCAAGGATTGAACGGCTATTGAGTTGATGTCGTGTATGAATTGACTTATCCGCTCTTCCTAAGCGGCGATTTCATCGCTAAGAAGAAACAATGATCTGGACCATTCCAAATACGCTCACCTTCGGGCGATTGATTGCCGCCATACTCTTTCCGGTGGCATATCTGGTGTTGCCGCATCCGGTATCGGATGCCGTCGCGCTGATATTATTCGCAACCGCCTCGCTGACGGATTTTCTCGACGGCTGGCTTGCCCGCCGTTGGGCGCAAACGACAGCGATTGGTAAACTGCTCGACCCGATTGCTGATAAAGCGATGGTCGCCGTGGCCCTGCTCGCGATCTGCGGCCTCTATGGCGCGCATTGGGTAATTCTGCTGCCCGCCGGAATCATCTTGGTTCGCGAGTTTGCGGTTTCCGGCCTGCGCGAGTTTCTTGCGGGCAAAAAGGTCGATCTGACCTCCACTCTGCTCGCTAAGTGGAAGACCACGGTTCAGATGTGCGCGATCAGCGTCTTGCTGCTATCGCTTTACCTCAATTTTGCAGGGTATAACACCAGCTGCATCATCTGTACCGGACGGCCCGCGTTGGGCTTGCTCGATCTTTTCGGCATTGCGCTGTTGTGGCTGGGTGCGGGGATGACGGCGATTACGGGCTGGCAATATTTCGGCAAAGGCATCGAGACGATCCTCGCGGAGGAGAAACGCTGATGCAGGTGCTCTACTTTGCATGGCTGCGTGAGCGCATCGGTGTCGGCTCCGAGGATGTTTCTCCCCCCGATACAGTGACGACCGTGGGCGGCCTGATTGACTGGCTCAAAACCCGTGAGGACCGCTATGCGGCGGCTTTTGCCGATACCAAATCCATCCGCGTGGCCATCGATCAGGAGCAAGCCGATTTCGATGCCAGCATCGCGGGTGCGCGCGAAATCGCGTTGTTCCCGCCGGTGACGGGCGGCTGATATGGCCGTTCGCGTGCAAGAAGCCGATTTCGACCCGGGCGCAGAGCTTGAGGCGCTGACGGCGGGTGATACCGGGATCGGCGCTGTGGTCAGCTTCACGGGGTTGGTGCGCGGCACGGGCATTACCGAGATGACCCTTGAGCATTACCCCGGCATGACCGAGAAAGCGCTTGCCGAAATCGAAGCGCAGGCCCATGCTCGCTGGCCGCTGCAAGGGGCGATCATTATCCACCGTGTTGGCCCGCTCGCACCCGGCGCCCGGATCGTCTTCGTCGCCACCGCCAGCCGCCACCGCAAAGCGGCATTCGAGGCGGCGGAATATATCATGGATTTCCTGAAAACCCGCGCCCCGTTCTGGAAAAAAGAAGCCGCCATCGACGGTACCGCCCGCTGGGTCGAGGCCCGCGATACCGACGACAGCGCCGCCGAACGCTGGAAATAAGGCCCGCGCCCTACTGCGCCGCTTCGACCTTAGCGATCAGGTCATTCGGCCGCCCCGCGCATTCACGGAAAATCCGGGCATCACATTTCGCGCATACCGAGTCGGTGACTTCTTCCGTCAATATACGGATCGCATCGCCCTTACTGGCCAGCAGATGCTCTTCGCCGATCTCCGCAATAACGTTCAGGCGTCGCATACGTTTGATCATCGGTTCGTAGCGCGTGACGATATAAAGCGCACCGCCGCGCGCGCGGCGCCGCTTCGCCTCATCGATAATCACCGCCGCACCGGACAGATCCATATCCCCGACGCCCTTCAGGATCAGCACGAGATATTTCTGCTCAGGCCGCGACCGCTCAATTTTGCGAAAACCCCGCTCAATCGCCTCAACCGACCCAAAATAAAGCGCACCGTCCAGCCGCGCAAAGGTCGCTTGCGGACATTCGCGCAGATTATAGAGGTTCGGATCACGGAACACGCCGTTCTCGTCAGGCGCGCTGATAATCAGGTTCGGGCGGGATGTTTTTGACAGGAAAATCATCAACGACAGAATCACGCCGACATAGATCGCAAAATCCAGCTCAACGAGCGTTCCCGCGAGGAATGTCGCCGCAATGATCGTGGTTTCTGTGCCGCTGGTACGGGCGATAGAGAAAATCTCCCGAAAGCTGATCAACTTCCACGCCACCAGCATAATCAGACCCGCCAGCGCGGGAATGGGGATATGCGAAACCAGCGGGCCGAACAACATCAGGATAATCAGCAAAAAGATCGCCGCGAAAATCGCTGACATCGGTGTCTTTGCGCCGGATTCGTAGTTGATCCCGCTGCGGGTGAACGAGCCTGAACCGGGATAAGATTGGAACATGCTGCCGACCATATTCGACAGGCCTTGCCCGACAATCTCCTGGTTTGCGTCAAAACGCGTGCTGGTCCGGTGAGCGAACGCGCGCCCGATGGACACAGCCTCCAGCAAGCCGATCAGCGCGATAGCAAACGCGCCCTCGGTCACCCGGCCAATCATCTCAAGGCTGGCGGAGGGTGGCTTGAAACTGGGGGTCAGCGACGGCAAATCACCAACCATCACAACCCCATGCGAAACGCCATCAAGGTAGTAACACAGCAACCCCGCCGCGACCAATCCAATCAAGAATGTCGGCGAACGCGGCGCGATCCATCGCGCAATAACCGCCACGACAAACGCGGTCACCGCAATGCCCAGCGCATAGATGTTGGCTTCGTCCGATCCCTCAATGGCCCTGTATAATCGCTCAATGACCGACCCGCCGCGCTCCACCACAATCCCGAATGCGGGAGCGAGCTGACTGACTGCGATCAAAACCGCCGCTGCGGCAGTAAATCCGATCATCACCGAGTGCGAAACAAACGCGACCAACCGCCCAAGCCCGGCAAAGCCCAAAATGAACTGTATCACCCCGACCATGAAGCACAGCACCAGGGCAAGCTGCACAAATTCCGCGCTCTGCGGTTCGACAATCCCTGCTAATGTGCTGAAAACAACCGCCGAGATCGCAGTCGTTGGTCCGGACACCATCACCATCGATGATCCCCAAAGCGCGGCCACAATCGGCGTGATCATCGCCGTGTACAGGCCATAGACCGGTGGCAGTCCCGCAATCGTCGCAAACGCCACCCCTTGCGGCAGCACAATACTTGCGTTGGTCAGTCCGGCCAGCAAATCGGCACGGATCGTCTCCCGCGTCACGGCGTTGCGCCACCCTGCGGCGGGTATCAGCAATTTCCAATTGGGTGCGAGTGTCACAGGATGAGGTCAATCTGGCTTGAGGTTACAGTCGTAAGATTGTGCATTGCAGCATCAAAAATGCAAACACTGGTTCTTTAGTTCTTGCTGTCTGGTGCAATCACCATCTCCGCTCCTTATGCCCTAACGTAACTGGATAAAACCTCAATATCGTCCAAAGTAACAGTTATGTGCGATACGGAGGCATAAAGATGCAGATTTTCAAGCACCGCGCTATCGACCGCCCGCTCGCCCGTCAGCATTGTGGACAGATGCGCCATCTGAATTTCCTCAATACCGATCTCCGCCTTGGCCACATGCTGGCGCGCACGCTCGGTCAGGTCATCCGGCAATCCGGCAATGCCGCCCTTCCATTCCCGTCGTAAGGTCCGGACAGGCCCGGTCAGCGCGCTACACCATTGGACACTAAAGGCAACCGCTTCACGCATCGTCTCCATCGCAATCGCGCGTGCCTCCACGCCCCGCCACATGCAAAACAGCGCTAGCGGTATGTCCAGTCCGTGCGTATCCTGTAACCTTAATAACTCCCGCCGCAGTGCCTCGCCTTCATACAAATTAAACGCAAATGCCTTGAATCGTGCTTCTTGTGCTTGAATCGCTACCATCTGCGGTCCACTTCCCTTATAAGCGCGGCCTCAACCGCTGGAGATACCGGTCTCATGACGATCTTTGAAGACGAATCGGAGCTTCGCGCCCGCCTTGAACAGCTTCAAGTCGAACACCGGGCCTTGGACGATGAAATCTTAGGCGGCGAGCTTGGACCGATTCGCGACCAGATAAAGTTAACCCGTCTCAAACGCAAAAAACTTGCCCTCAAAGACGAAATCCATCGTCTGCTGGATCAAATGCATCCAGACATTATCGCCTGATTGATTGGCCCCATGTCAAACACGGAAAATACCCCCCTCGTCGGAATCCTTATGGGCAGTCAATCAGACTGGCCCACAATGAAAGCCGCCGCCACCATGCTCGATACGCTGGGTGTCATGCATGAGGCCCGCATTGTCTCCGCCCACCGTACCCCGGATCGCATGTTTGCCTATGCCGAAAGCGCAGCTGAGCGGGGTATCAGGGTCATCATCGCCGGGGCGGGGGGCGCGGCCCACCTGCCCGGCATGTTGGCCTCGAAGACAACACTGCCCGTTCTCGGCGTTCCCGTGCAAAGCCGCGCGCTCTCCGGTCTCGACAGCTTGCTCTCTATCGTCCAAATGCCCAAAGGCATTCCCGTCGGCACGCTGGCGATTGGCGAAGCCGGGGCGGCAAATGCCGGATTGCTCGCCGCACAAATCCTTGGCGCATTCGATCCTGCGCTTGCGGCTCGCCTCGCCGATTGGCGCAGCGCCCAAACCGACAGTATTGCAGAAACTCCCACGGACACGCTCACATGAACCCGGATCAAATGAATATGGTCAAACCCGGCGGTACAATCGGCATTCTCGGCGGTGGACAGCTGGGCCGGATGTTGGCCCTTGCCGCTGCCCGGCTCGGTATCGATGCGCATATCTATTGCCCTGAGGAAAACTGCCCCGCCAGCCACGTTTCCGCCGGATTTTCCTGCGCCGCGTATGATGATGAGCGCCGCCTGAGCGCCTTTGCGGGCGCGGTCGACGCCATCACCACAGAATTTGAGAATATCCCCGCCGACACGGCTCGCTTCCTTGCCGAACGCAAGCCCGTTTTCCCCTCGGCTCAGGCACTGGAGATCGCGCAAGATCGTGTCGATGAGAAAGCCTTCATAAACCGCCAAGGCATCGACACCGCCCCGTGGCGCCGCGTTGATACATTTGATGATTTGAACGAGGCGCTGTCCGATATCGGTCCCGAAGGCGTGCTGAAAACCCGCCGCCTCGGCTATGACGGCAAGGGTCAGGCGCGTATCCAGTCTCTCGAAGATGCCGCCGCCGCCTTCGCGACAATGAATAACGCCCCCGCTGTCTTGGAAGGCTTTATCGATTTTCAACGCGAGATCAGCGTGATCGTCGCGCGCGGACAGGACGGCGAAATCCGCTGCTACGATCCCGGCGAAAACCGCCATGCGGAGGGCATCCTGCGCGAAACCACCGTTCCCGCCAATATCTCTGATAAAACCCGCGACAGCGCTCTCGCCATCGCCGGACAGCTCGCCAAAGCGCTCGATTATGTCGGTGTCATGGGGGTCGAGATGTTTGTGATGCGTGACGGGTCGCTAGTGGTCAACGAAATCGCCCCCCGCGTCCATAACACAGGCCACTGGACCATCGAGGGTTGCGCCATCAGCCAGTTTGAACAGCATATCCGCGCTGTATGCGGCCTGCCTTTGGGCAGCCCCGCGCGCCATTCAGATGCTGTGATGACCAACCTGATCGGCGACGACGTGGACGCATGGCCGACTCTCCTCGCCGCCCCCGGCACCGCACTGCATCTCTATGGCAAAGGCGAATCCCGTCCGGGTCGCAAAATGGGCCACGCTACCCGCCTGCTTTGACAGTGTGGCCCGTGATCACTCCGCCGCAATAGCGGGTTCGCTCGTATCATCGTCATCATCAATGATCACCAAGCCGTTGTCCTGCACATGCAGTCCCGGAACAGGCTTTTTCAGCCACGACAGCTGATGCGAGAAATGGTCGTATTCCGCTTGCGCCCGCCCGAATTCGGCGGGCGGCGGCAAATGAGCGATCCAGTGCGTTGAATAACCCGGCAACCGGATGCGCTTGAGCAAAAATTTCACCCGCAAATACGGTTCAAGCGAGGCTTCCAGCACCGCCTCCGGCCCCAGTCCCACATAATCGCGAAAGTCGGGATCAGCCCGTAAATGTGCGCGGACAACATCAACGCGGCGGTTCTGGCTTGCCTCATACAATCCGCGCACGTCCTCAAGCCCCAAATCTTCCCGCGCCCGCGCCGCCGCTTCCGTATCATCGGCCAGCAGGTTCATCAGCCGTCCGGTGGCAATGGTGAACGTCACCGATTCCAGCT
Source organism: uncultured Neomegalonema sp. (assembly GCA_937948985.1). Classification (GTDB taxonomy): domain Bacteria; phylum Pseudomonadota; class Alphaproteobacteria; order Rhodobacterales; family Rhodobacteraceae; genus JAHDDY01. The sequence goes on from CALFAK010000108.1 coordinate 19,063, forward strand.
CCAGCCAAAACCGATGATAAAGATGCTGCAAAAACCGCTGATCATGCTCAATCAGTTCAAGGCAAAGGCCCACGACCTCAGGCTCATGCTTGGTAAAAATCAGCCGTGTTTGATCATCGATCAGCTTGCGCAATTCTGTCAGCCGCTTCGCCAGCGCCCGCTTTTCCGAACGCAGTTCCGCCGCTTCCCGCGCCCGCCATACCCGATTGAAAAACCATCCGAATATTGCACTCGCAAACCGTCCGGATCGTTTGCGCATCCACACGCTCAGCGGCAGTTCGGCGTAAACCTGATTGAGCTTGAGCCGCGTCATCTCAAAATTCTTCGCCGCTTCAATCCGCTCGCGCTCCAGCCGGTTGGTCGCGGTGGCCAGCTCATCAAACAAGTCGCGGTGCGTTTTGCGGATATGGTGATCGATCCGGTCGAGATTGCGAAAACCCCGCTCGGCGGTCTCGAACATCTCAACAAAATTCGTCTCGAAATACCGCACTGCCAACCGCAAGCAAATAGCGGACGGCCCGTTAAACCGTGCCTGAACCATGTAGATCAGCTCACGATATGCCGTCATCCGCTGCGCAACATGGCCGCTGAAGCGGTTAAACTCATCCCAATCCCGCGGAATGTGCAGTTTCGGCAGTGCCTTGGCATCGTTCAGCTTTTGCGCAAACCGATCCTCCAGCACCCGCGTCGCCAGCCGCGTAAACGGCACAGTGATCAGCGAGATGCCCTTGCCCTGAAGAAACAATACCGTGAATGCCCATTTCAGAAACCATAGCACTGAGGCGGCCACAACACCGATGGCCAGCCACAAGGCTTTGTTCATCCCGTCGAGTTGTTCCCAGATGCCGGTTACGAATTCAGGTTCCATTCACGTAGCTTAGCGCATTGATCGTAAAGAGGGAATGCTTGACTGCGCGGATTACTCATCCCCGAAATGCTGAATCTCCGCTTTGCTCTCATCGCGCAACTGCGCCGCCGCATTGGCCAGCATCCCCGCCACATGATCCAGCTTCGCGGCCATCCCCGCGCGGTCTGTGCCAAATTCGAACCCTGCCATCTGCTGATCCAGCGTCTCACGCCCCACCCAAGCCATGTGACGCGCGTATTCGGTGGCAACCACATGCTCAGGGTCAACGATCTGCAATTGATCAAAGCGGCAGAAATCCTCGAACCGTGTATCTGCGGCGACATAGCCGTTGACCATCGTAATCCGCTCCCCCGCCGCGCGCAGTCCCTTGGCGCGGTGCACGACCATATTGCCTTGCTGCAACACCGCATATCCCGGACCGGGCAAAGCCGCCGCGACCACCTTGGCCGGATCGAGCGGTTTGCCGTCTTTTTTCAACGCCGCAACCTCATGTTTCGTGCCGTTATAAAACTCAAACTCACCCCCCTCCACAAGGTTCGGATCCGTGACAAACATAACAAAATCAACGCGCAGCGTGTCAGTATGCCATTTGTCAACATTCTCACCGACCTCGTGGGGATTGTAGTTCAAATGGCCCAGCTGGTGCGGGATCGAATGCGGCAGCATCGGCGTTTTACACAGCGTCGAAATCATATCCGACACATCTTGCGACAGGCACAAATCGCGCAGAAACCGCGATTGATACGCCCCGCCGCGCACCATGCGGGAGATGCGCGGATTGCTGCGGGTATAGGCCGACAATTGCCGCGCCACATCAAGCAGACACGCGGCCCCCTCATCACTCAGGATGCGAAAAGTCGACGTGATGCCCAAATCCGTCGGGCATTGCGCGATCTCCTCATCGCTATACCCCATATCGCTCAGTGTGGTGATGTGCTCAGGCGTTTCGATCTGCAAATGCCGCGCGGGATCGAAGACGGGATCATTCTCGATCAACGGAAATCCCTCTGGCTGCGCGGCGGGAAAATCAAGAGGGTGAGCTGCTAAGGTGGCCATATCATTTCCTTCACCGGTTATTCTGCCTCGACTATGCGGCACGCCGGCGACCGCGCAAAGATTAAAGCGCTTGCCCATCCGCCCGCTGCGCGCCATATTTCACATATTGAATATGTGAGAGAGGGCCACCGCCATGCGAAACCACGCTTTATCCGCGATCCTCGCCGCCACGATCAGCCTCGCGATACCCGCCCATGCCGATCAGTCTATCCCCGACCAATATCCCGGCTCCCTGCTTTATGCGAAGCCCGTCGAGGTAATACCCCATGTCTGGTCAGCCATCGGCGCGACCGCCCCGCCGACCTACGATAACGCGGGCCACAACAATAATCTCAGCTTCATCGTCACGGGCGAGGGTGTGATCGTGGTCAATGGCAGTGCCTCTTATCTGCTTGCCCGCGCGCTGCATGACGAGATAAAACGCATTACGGACGAACCCGTCGTCTTGGTCATCAACGAGAACGGACAGGGCCACGCGGCGCTGGGCAACGGCTATTGGGCCGAACAGAACGTGCCGATCCTCGCCCATGAGGACGCCGCCGACGCCTTCGATGAGGACGGCCTGAACAGCCGCGACCGCCACAAAACCATCCTCAAAGAACGCGCTGAAGGCACGGAAGCCGTGGCCCCCACCGAAACATTCGCGGATGCCAAAGACATTTCCCTGGGCCGCTTCAAGATCGAAGTCCTCCACCTCGGGCCCGCCCATTCGCCGGGAGATATCTCCGTCTGGCTGCCCGATGAAAAGCTGGTCATCGCCGGAGACATGGCCTTCCACGAGCGCCTGCCCCCCATTTTTGACGACACCGACACCGCCGGATGGCTCGAAACATGGGTCGATGAATTCGAGCCGCTCGGCGCGCTCTACGTCATCCCCGGCCACGGCCACCCCACCAACATGGCGCAAGTCCGCCGCTACACCCACGACTACCTCGTCTACCTGCGCGGCAAAATTCAGGAAGTGATTGACGCGGGCGACGGGCTGGCCGAAGCCTATTACGTCGACCAATCCCCCTACGCCCATCTCGACACGTTCGGGGAGCTGGCAACCCGCAACGCGGGGCGGGTGTTTGAGGCGATGGAATTCGAATAGAAGGCCCGCCATGCGCAGCACAAAAGTCATCCACGTCGTCTCCTGCCATGCCGAGGGCGAGGTCGGCGATGTCATCACGGGCGGCGTCGCGCCCCCGCCGGGTGACACGTTATGGCAGCAACGCAATCACATCGCCAAAGACCAAACCCTGCGCAATTTCGTCCTGAACGAGCCGCGCGGCGGGGTTTTCCGCCACGTAAACCTCCTCGTCCCGCCCAAACATCCGGACGCGCAGATGGGCTTCATCATTATGGAACCGGAGGACACGCCCCCGATGTCCGGCTCCAACTCGATCTGCGTCTCGACCGTCCTTCTCGACAGCGGTATTATACCGATGGTCGAACCGGTCACCGAGATGGTGCTCGAAGCCCCCGGCGGCCTCGTCCGTGTGCGGGCCGAGTGCCGCGACGGCAAAGCACAGAGCATCACCGTGCAAAATCTGCCAAGTTTTGCGGGCGCGCTGGCCCAAACCCTCACCGTGCCCGGCTTTGGAGAGATCACCGTCGATACTGCCTATGGCGGAGACAGTTTCGTGGTCGTTGACGCGCAATCGCTGGGGTTTGGCCTTGATGCGGCGGAGGCGGGAACGCTGGCCAAACTGGGCGTCCAGATCACGAACGCCGCCAATGAACAGTTGCGCTTTCACCACCCCGAAAACCCCGAATGGGCGCATTTCTCCTTCTGCCTGTTCGCGGGGCCGCTCAAACGCGCGGGCGCAAACCTCTCCGCCAAAGCCGCCGTCGCGATCCAGCCCGGCAAGATCGACCGTTCCCCCACCGGAACCGCCGCTTCCGCCCGCATGGCCTTGCTTCATGCTAAAGGCGAGATGGCGGTCGGTGAGACGTTTACGGCTGAATCGATCATCGGCTCGACGTTTCGGGGCCGTATTGCGGGGACAACAACCGTCGGCGACACCCCCGCCATCATACCCGAAATTACAGGCCGCGCGTGGATTACAGGCACGCACCAGCATATGCTCGACCCCGATGATCCGTGGCCGGAGGGCTACCGCCTGTCAGACACATGGCCTGTTTTTAAATGATTACCTCAAGTGTCATTCCTGCGAACGCAGGAATTTTTGTTAAAACAAAAAGATACCCTCTTTCGAGGACATGACACATCAGCATCACGGCGGAACCAACACATACAGCGCCAGCTCATGGCAATCGGCCAGCACGAAATCCACCGGATGCCGCTTGCGCGCCCGATGTCCCGGCGGACGGCCGGGCCGCATCGGCCTGATATATTTACCTGATTCAGCCTGCGCCGCCTCCCGTTTTGCCTCCACCCGCGCCATCCGGCGCGCCTGCTTGGGCAGATCGTCCAGCGCATGGCGCAGGGCGGCAAGGCGGCGGTTCAGGCGATGCGCGCTGACCATATCATCCGGCGTCGCCACAACTTTCACCGGAACAGGCGCGTCATAGCCGTCGAAAAACCGTATATTCGGCGTGCCTTTGGGCAAGCGCCGCCCCTTGGAAGAAAACACGCCATCAAACGATTTCCGGCGGTCAAACAGCGCAAAAGCGGGCACAGCCTTACGCTCCCCGCGCGGAATATTCAGCGGAAACGGCGCAACAGCGCGCGGCGCGGCCACCCGTCCCTCATCCTTCATCCGCTCCTTCAAAACAACAATCAGTCGCCGCAACGCCGATTCGGCAGGGCGCAGCACACCCCAAACTTGGGCGCGCAGGGATCGCGGCAGCATCTCAACCGCCCCACCCGTCATAACCAAAATCCCCGCCACCAACCGCAGCA
>CALFAK010000109.1 GCA_937948985.1 uncultured Neomegalonema sp.
TTGCCGCCCGCGCAATCGCCTCCGCGGCTTCGCCGGGCTGATACCCCAAATTGGCCAACGCCGACAGCGCATCTGCGCTTGCCCCCTGCTCCACCTCAACCACAGGAATCGGATCAACCACAGGCGCGGCCGATCCGGCGGCGGATTTCGGAGCGGATGAGGCCATCATCGCCGGGGCTTTGGATTTCAGCTCATTCACAATCCGCGTCGCCAGTTTCGGCCCCACACCGGGCGCGCGTTTAACCGTCGCCGCATCCCCCAGCGCAATCGCACGGTTGACACCCTCGGTGCCCAATGTGCTGAGAATCCCCATCGACACCTTCGCCCCGACGCCTTGCACAGTGGTCAGCAACCGGTGCCAATCCCGCTCCGGCAGCGAGCTGAAGCCAAAAAGCTGCAACAAATCCTCACGCACCAGCAAATCCGTATAAAGCGCCACTGTCTCGCCCGGCTTGGGCAATCCGGCCAATGTGCGTGAGCCGCAATGAACGATATAGCCGACGCCGTTCACATCAATCAGCGCGTGGTCTTCGCCCACATGCGCAACTTGCCCCGTCAAGCGCCCGATCATGTCGCATCCAATGCTTCAAGACGGTTCAAAGCGGGCGCACGGTGCGCATGACAGATCGCGGCAGCCAGCGCATCTGCGGCATCAGACCCGGTCAGCGTAACGCCGGGCAGTAACAGCCGGATCATATGCGCCACCTGATCCTTATCCGCATGACCGACCCCGACCACCGCTTTCTTAATCGCATTCGGCGCGTATTCAGCCACAGGAATCCCCGCCTCCGCCGGAACCAGCAGCGCAATCGCGCGGGCGTGGGCCAGTTTCAACGTGCCCACCGCATCCTTGTTGACGAACGTGTGCTCTACCGAAGCCGCTTGCGGGCTGTGTTCAATGAAAACCGCAGACAGCGAGCGGCGCAAATCCGCCAACCGCTGCGCCAGATCATCGCCCTTCGCCGTGACAACGCCATGCGCCACATGTTTCAGCCGCGACCCGACAAGGTCGACAATGCCCCAACCCGTCCGCCGCAATCCGGGATCAATCCCGATGACACGTAATTTTTGCTCCATATCACCGCGTTAGCACGGAAGGTGAACGGAGGCCAGAGCCATTTTTACCGTTACACCACGAATAATATCCACTCGGTGTGTAATGCTCAAAATGCTTATACTCTCACCAGCATATCCAGAGCCAAACGGGACAGCGGCATGAATATTTCGCAAATGCGAACCCTGATCGCAGTCATCGATTCCGGCTCCTTTGCCGCCGCCGGCAATATCGTCAGCCGCTCCCATTCCGCCATCAGCCTGCAGATCAAGGGCTTGGAGGAGGAGCTTGGAGTCCAGCTGTTCGACAGAGTCATGCGTCCGCCCGCACCCACACGCAAAGCACTGGCCCTTGCCGAGCACGCGCGAACAATCATCGCAATGATCGATTCCACCGAGGATGTCATCCGTGATCAGGTGTTACGCGGCAAGCTGACCGTGGGTGCCGTCCCCACAGTTTTGGGCAGTTTCTTACCCCCCGCATTGGCCCAATTGCGCACCATCCATCCCGATCTCAGCATTGATGTACGTAGCGGCAGCTCATCCGATTTGGCGGCACAGCTTCAGAAAAACGAACTGGACGTGGTTGTTTGCACCAAACCATACCAGCCGATTCACGGCCTTGACTGGCACTTTATCCAGCACGAACCCTGTGTTGTGGTGGCCCCCCAAGACATTACCGGCGATGCGCGGGATTTGCTGACCAACCATCCTTTTATCTGGTTCAACCGCAAAACATGGGCGGGTGGAGCGATTGAGGCGGCACTCAAAACACGCGGCATCACAGTTAACGCGACGATGGAGATTGACTCGATGGACGCGATTGCCTCCATGATCCGTGTCGGTCTCGGCGTATCAATTCTGCCGATCTGTCGGGGTACCAGCGGACGGTGGCCCGGCTTGCGCTCCCTCCCGTTCGGCGACCCGCCGTTTTCGCGTGAGATTGGCGCGCTGATCCCCTCGCGCGGCACGATTGACCCTACCACGCGGGCTTTTTTGGCGGCGCTGTAGAAATTAATTGAATTTATCTCACACAAAATCCGCAATAAACTCACTAACACCACTTTTCCTCACTCTGTAGGCTTCCGCCATCGCCATTGAACGGATGATGGAACCATGCTCGATACCCTCACATCCCTGCCCTTGTCGCCAAGCCTCTCTCTCACGCCGGACCAAGAAGATCTGCGCAAGCGCGCGCGGATGGTTGCCGAAACCGTTTGCAAACCTGCCGCTGCGGAAACGGATCGTTCGGAATGTTACCCCGCGCATAGCGTTAAAGCGCTCACACAAGGGGGCTTCATGGGCATGGCGATACCGCCCACACTCGGCGGCATGGGGCGTTCAGTATTTGAGATCGCATTAGTGGTCGAAGAATTCGCCAAATGCTGCGGTGTCTCCGGTCGCATCGCGGTAGAGGGCAACATGGGCGCGATCGGTGCGATCCTCGCTTACGGTACAGATGCGCAAAAACAGATCGCCGCACAACACGTCCTGTCCGGCGACAAACCCGCAATCTGTATCACCGAGCCGGATGCGGGCAGCGCCGCCAATGAGATGACAACCACGGCAAAGCGTGATGGTGACACTTGGATACTCAACGGCACAAAACACTGGATCACCGGGGGCGGCGTTTCAAAACTACACCTGATTTTCGCCCGTGTTGTGGAAGATGGTGTTTTCAAAGGTATCGGCGGGTTCATCGCGTATCTTGGTGAGGATGGTCTTGTCATCGGCAATCGCGAACCGACGATGGGCCTGCGCGGTATTCCTGAGACAGAGATATTTTTCAAAGACATGCGCTTGCCACTAGACCGCCTGATCACGCCGCCTGAGGGGATTGCAAAAGGTTTTGCGGGCCTGATGAACGCTTATAATGCCCAGCGTGTCGGCGCAGCGACCGTAGCCCTCGGCATTGCGCAAGGTGCGTTCGAGGTGGCCCGCGATTTTGTCAAAACCCGCGAACAATTCGGTCGCCCGATTGCCGAGTTTCAGGGGTTGCAATGGATGCTGGCCGATATGGCGGTTCAGATCGATGCCGCGCGTATGCTGATATGGCGCGCCGCGCTCAGCGCCGATGAACGACCTTCAGGCTTCCCGGATCCGATGATGTCGGCGCAAGCCAAGGTATTTGCCTCCGAGATGGCGGTGAAAGTAACTAACGACGCGCTGCAAATGCACGGCGCTTGCGGGTATTCCCGTGCGCTGCCTGTCGAACGCATGGTCCGCGACGCACGCATGTTCACCATCGGCGGCGGCACAGCGCAAATGCTGCGCAACCTGGTGGCGGGCAAGGTACTGGACATGAAAACCCCGCAAACCCGCGATGGCTATACATCCGCAATTTCCCGCTAATTCACGCGATTATCGGGTCATGAAGCGTGTCCGCTCCGCTCGAAAACAATTTAGTCCACATCGACCGCAACAGGTTCAATCGGCTCCAGCGGATACCCTTCATCAAGCCACCCGTCAGTGCCCTCACGAAACCAATGCAGATTTGTGTAGCCGAGCTTGGCCGCCCGCTGCGTGGCATTCCAGCTCATCCAACAATCAGCCACGCAAAAGAAGATGATAGGCCGGGAGACATCACCTTCTGTCAGCCGTGCGAGATTGTCAGTGAAATACTGCAGCATGGTCTCGCTAAGCGTCCCACGCCCCACTTCGGGCAACCAGACCGCATCAGGAAGGCTCATGCGTTGTTCAGCGACAAGCCATGTGCCATCAAGTTCGTCATAGCGGGATTGCGCAGCACCAAACACGTCAATACGCACGGCATTAGCGAGAGTCTGAACCTGCTTCGCTGAAATCCGCTGCCCAGAAGGCACATCTTCCGGTGTTGGCGCACGTTGTCGTTCTATGCGATAACCAGTCTCGGGATGAAAAAGGTCAGGCTTACGCGCAACCGCTTCAGCACTGGTTTCCGCCAAAACGGGCGAAGCCAGCAGCGTAAAACACAATGTCAGCCGTGCGATCACGGACGCACCGCCACACCCCAGGGATAACGACCCACTTTGATGGTCTTGACCGCTTGCAGGCTGTCCATATCCACGACCGTTACGTCGCCGGAAACACCGTTCGTTGTGAAAATGCTCTTCCCGTCCGGCGAGAAAGCAAGATGCCATACGCGCCGACCCACAAGAATGTACTTTTTCACCTCGAATGTCTTCGCATCCACGACGGCGATATGGTTTGAGGGGCCAAGCGCAACGATGGCGAGCTTACCATCAGGCGAAAACCGCATCCCGACCGGCTGAACCCGCTCTTGGCGCACGCCTTTGATTGCAAACTCAATCTTCCCGATTTCTTCCTGATCCTCGACCGTAAAGACGGTGATAGTTCCACCGATTTCGGATGTAACCCAAAGCTGGCTGTCATCGGCGGTGAACTCCGCATGGCGGGGGCGCGAGTCAACCAGTGTGTTAGCGAACAGCTCATGAGTGTCTGTGTCGATCCAATGAGCCATGTTTGTGGTTTCGGACGTGGTGATCGCAATCGTACCGCTATGCGAAACCGCCATGCCTTCCGGCTCGATGCCGACCTGTATCTGAGCAACAACCTTGCGATCTTTCGTATCAACCACCGTGGTAATCGCATCATCCTCATTGGCGATATAAAGCAGCCGATCATCGGGATGCAGCGCAAATTGCTCCGGATCTTCGCCCGAAGGAAGTTCATGCAAGATTTTTCCGGTATCGGGGTCCATCACCTGAACCGTATCGCTATCAGAGGCGCAGATATAAAGACGGCTGAAATCACGGGAAAAAGTTATGCCTCGGGGGCGCTCGCCGGTTTCATACGTATGGATCACTTCCTGCGTCTCAATGTCGATAACACTAACGGTGTCATCTTTTTCATTCGTCACCCAAGCCTCAGCAGCGATTGCCGGGACAGTAAAACAAGTGGAAAGTGCAGCGGGGATAAGAAAACGCATAATCAATTCCTGAAGGCGTTACAGTTGGTTTCGGGTTCATCTTGCCCGAGCGTGTCAAGTTCGCTGACTTGGTGCAAATACCCCTCTATCGGCGCTTGCGCAACGAGGGCGCGGGGATGGACGAGCGGGATTGGCTGTCGCATCTGCCCGTTCCAATGACGGAACGTTGCCTTGCGTCCTTTGAAAGCGGCCAGCTCGAAATTTTCCGAAAGCATATACTCCCGCAAGGTTTTCGGATCGGCTGATTTAGTACGCGTCACCGCCTCGCCGATGGTGCGCAAGGCGGCCCAAACGGCGTAGTCTTCACTTCGCATCCCCCGTCCGGTGGCATCCGTAAACCGCTTTTGCAGCTGAGCGGCCCCCCATTGCTCAACAACCGGAGACCACGCCAATGGTGTGATCCCTTCGGTCCCGGCGACAGGACGGGGCAGCCATGTGTTATACAGGACGTACCGCGCCCAATCGCCGATTTCATCTGCAACCAAAACGGCGTCGTAATCCACGCCTTGCGTAAAAATCGGCACTTCCTGTGCAGCATTGCGGCGCATATCCGCATCAAAGCGCCAGATTTTTTCCCCAACGATCTTCGCGTTGAATTTGTTAGCCGAGGCACGCAAAGCAGCGGCATATTCGGAATCACCCGGCCCCTCACCCGCTATCAACAGCCAGTCGGTCCATCGTTTCTTCACAAGGAATTGCGCCAACGCATCGGTCAGCATTGATCGGCTCGGCATCGTGTGGAGCAGGTTTGCGCGACAGGCATCACGACGCAAGCTGTCATCCGGGGCTGACCCGTTTATGATCAGTGCATCTTGCGCATCCGCGTGATCCGCCAATGCCAGCAAATCTTCCGCCGGAGCATGGGCCACGATCAGGCGATGGCCATCCGCCAGAGCCTCACGCATCACATCACCGAAATTCTCATCCGGCGCGATGATGACAGTATCAAGCGTGTAAGTATGCCCCAAAAACCGGGCCGTCGCCGTGTTCTCATAGAGCGCCAATTCCGCTCCGGCACGACCAAGATCATCAGGATGCGCATCCAGCGTTGAGAGAACGGGCGGGCGCTCTAACTGACGCTCCAAATACAACACTTTAACATCCAATGCCTTCGCGCTGCCCGCTGATACGGTGAGTATGCAGATCAGCATCCACAAGACACAAAGTCTTCGATGAAACATCGGTATTCCCATTCGCCAAAACGTAAAGCATATTAATCGCAGGAATGCGCTGACGGCAATTCATAGCGTTAAACATAATGGTCGCATGGCGGTGCTGACGATGGTGTGAGACCTTGCCGTAACAGATATCGGAGGAATACATGGGTCCACTACTGAAGATGACACTGGCGGCGGGTTTAATCGTCACAACAACACAGGCTTTCGCACATGGCGATGTCGCGCCGCAACCTGTTGATACCGCTGCCTTGCCTGACCTTGAAGAAGAATGGCCTGAAGAGAACCCCTTTCGCGAAGCGGGTGGCGGGGTTTATGTCGAGGCCATCGAAATCGGCGCTTCCGGCTACAATCAAAACTGCGCGCGCTGTCACGGGTTGGAAGTTGTCTCCGGCGGTTTGGCACCGGACCTGCGCTATCTTTCCGCCGATTGGGAAGGCGACGAATGGTACGTTGAGCGTTTCGTGAATGGCTATTCGCAAAACGGCGTGACCAAAATGCCCGCTTTCGGCGAACTGCTGGGTGGAAAGGCCGCATGGGCGATCCGCTCCTATGTCGAGACACGCCCCGATGATGGCGCGTTGGATGAATTCGCCGACCGTCTGGGCGAAATCCGCGACGACCTGAAAACCAAGGCCGAAGCGGTCGCTGACGGAACGGAGATGAGCGATTTCGAGGACGAGATCACGGCACTGCGCGAGGAACTTGACGGGATTGCCGGGCAAGTACCGTCCGGCTCAGGCGCAAAACTGACCGATTCCCCGGCGTCACGTGCTGTGGCGATGCTCGATGGTTCACCCGACAGCCTAACAAAAGCGACGGAAACACTGACCGTTGGCCTCTCTGCGGCGGAATAAAAATATGCACCGGGCTTTATCAACTGCGGCAGCGTTCGCGCTGCTGCTTGCATCAAAAACCGCTTTTGCCGCGTGTGAGGACTATACACCAAGCGAGCGGCCGCAGAATACGGCACGCGAATATGTGGGCGCTGACTACGACACCATTATCGAACGCGGTTGGATTGAGTTTGCCGTCTACGAAGACTTCCCGCCCTTCTCGTTCACGTCAGGCGATGAACCGGAGGGCGTCGATATCGAAATCGGGCGGCTGATCGCGGACGAACTGGGCGTCGAACCCAGGTTCAAGATCGTTGCGGCGGATGAGAATGTCGACAATGATCTGCGCAATTTCGTCTGGAAAGGCCCGTTGGTGAACGGCGATGTCGCGAATGTGATGCTGCACGTTCCATACAATGAAAATCTGGCTTGCCGGAACGATCAAGTCGTTTTCACCGGACAATATTTCAACGAACGTATCGGCATCGCTTGGGACCGCAAGGCCTATGATGATGCGCCCACGCCCGCCTACTTTCGCTATGACAAGGTGGGGGTGGAGAATGACAGCCTCGCCGATTTTTACCTGAGTTCCGCATTCGGCGGTCAGGTGCGTGATCAGGTCAGGCGTTTTCCAGACTATACCCAAGCGATGGCAGCCTTGAATGAAAAATCATTCGGTGCGGTCGTCGGACCGTTGACGCAGCTGCAATTCGGTGCGCGGGACAATACGGCGCAAATCGACATATCCGATGATCCGCTGCCCGGTCTTGCTTTGGGGGAATGGACATTGGGGGTTGCCGTGCGCCATACTTATCGTCAGCTTGGCTACGCTGTCGATGATGCGATTCAGGCCGGATTGAATGACGGGCGGATTGCTGCGATCTTCGAGAAATACGGCCTGACGCACCGCGCACCGGATTGGTAGGGAGAAACAGATGTACAAAACCCTTTTTGCCGCGATGCTGATCGCGACACCTGCGCTGGCGCTGGATGATCCCAAAGTCACGCTGGACGATCCGTATCGCACGGGAATGCTGGGTTATCTGCAAAAACAGATTCTCGATGATCCTTCCCAAATCACTCTCGACCCGCGCGTCAAGGTGCTGGCACCGGAAGCCGCAGAAGACAGTTTTCATGTCCCGATCACGGTTGATGCGCGCGGGATTGAGAATGTCGAACGGATTGCGCTGTTCGTCGATTACGGACCGATCCCGCACATCCTCGATTACTACCCGGGCGAGGCGGAAGCGTGGCTGTCTTTCCGTTTCAAAATTGATCAGGCAACGCCTGTGCGTGCCGCCGTACAGACTACAGACGGCGCGTGGTATCTGGGTGGAACCGCCATTGATGCTGCGGGGGGCGGATGCGCCGCTCCGGCGGCGGCTTATGCGTCGGATGATTGGGAGGAGCGGCTGGGCAAGGTTCGCGCCCGCATGTGGCCCAAAACCGGACGTGTGCGTGTGATCGTGGATCATCCGATGGACACCGGCCTTGCGGATGGCATTCCGGTGTTCACCATCCAGGCGCTCGACTTCAAAGGGTTGGACGGCAAGAAAATGGCCCGCATCAAATTGTATGAGCCGGTCAATGAAGATCCCACATTCTCACTTCGCTTTGCCGAAGGGGCTTTGACCGCGCCTTTGCAGGTCAGTGGCCGCGATAATAACGGCAACGAGATCGAAGCGACCATCCCGTTCAACGGCGCAATCCGATGACACTGAGCCGTCGCGCGGTTCTGGCCACCGGACTGGCGGCAACCGCCGCGCCCCGTGTCTGGGCGAAGCCGCGTCTCGAATACGCCCTGAAGCCGCGACAAGTGGCGGATGGCCTGTGGATGCTGGAAGGGTCGACCGAGTATTTCACCTTCGAAAATGGCGGCAATATCGTCAATGTCGCGTTTGCGGAGACGGATGCGGGTGCAGTGATCTTTGATAGCGGTCCCTCGCGCCGCTATGCCGAAGAACTGCGTAAACTCGTCAGCGAAATGGTGCCGCGCGGTATCGCGGCAGTGGTGAACTCGCATCATCATCCTGACCATTTCCTTGGCAATCAGGTCTTTACCGACAAACCGATCCACGCGCTCGAAGAGACAAAAGCGCAAGTTGCCCTGCATGGCGACGGCTATGCTGATAATATGTATCGCCTGGTCGGTGACTGGATGCGCGGGACGGAGGCCGTGCCGCCCAATACCGTGCTCAGCAGCAACGATCTGACCATCGGCGGACGATCCTTCTCGGCGGTGCCGCTGGGCGGACACACACAAGCCGATCTGATGATCCTTGATCGCGCGACGGGCACGGCCCTGACCGGAGATCTCGCGTTTCTCGACCGCACACCGACCACACCCGACGCGGACCTGCCGCGCTGGCGCGAGTCGCTCGACTATATCGCCTCGCTGGAGCCGAAGGGGATTGTGCCGGGGCACGGTCCTTTCGATACAGAAGGCCGTTCGTTGGTGCAAACCCGTGCCTATCTCGACTGGTTGGATGGCGCATTGACCGACGCGGCGGAGGACGGGTTGGACATGGTGGAGGCGATGCGGATTGATATGCCGGACGAATTCGCGGCCCTTGGCGCACAGCCACAAGAGTTTGAGCGCAGCGTCTCGCACTTGTTCGGTGAATATGAGCGGGCCGCCCTGCCGGAGGTGAACTGATCGGCGCTATTCGGTTTGTGTTGATGTGAGCAATGCTTTCGCATCGCCGCGGATCACACCGCACAGCAACACGCCCGCCGGAACCCGTCCGGCAGTCGCTAAGCACCTGATTTACCGCCCATATCCGGCGGATCATGCAGCGCGTAAAGCGCCATCTCATGACACTCTTTCAACGCGAAATCCACCGGATGCCGCCCGCGATCCCTGTGACCGGGCGGTTTTCCGGGCCGCATCGGGGCGATATATTTGCCCGTCTCAGCCCTGACAGCCAGCCTTTTCGCCTCCCATCGCGCCAGTCTCCGCGCCTGTTTCGGCATGTCGCCCAGCGCTGCGTTCAAGGCCCGCAGCCGTCGCATCAGATGCGCCGCACTGACCGCATCATCCGGCGAGATCACGATAACAGGCTCAAACACCTGCACCTCATCGAAAAACCGGATACGCGGCACAGGTTTGCGCCCCTTCACGGAGGATCGCGGCTTGAAAGATTTGCGCGCATCGAACAGCGCAAATGCCGGAATCCGCGCAACAGCACCGCCCGAAACACGCGGAATCGCAGGCACAGGCCCGCCGCGCGGCACGCTTACGCCAACCTCAATCTTGAAAACAACTTTCACAACAACCAGCAACCGCCGGAACGCGGCTTCCGCAGGCCGCAAAACCCGCCAAATCCCCGTCCGCACATGCCTCGGCAACACACCGCCATCGCCCGCCATTACGAGCAAAGCGGCTACCATCCGCAGCAACGCCTCCCGTTGACGATCTATGCCCAATGTCCAGTCCATGCGGTGCTAAATGTGTCCTTCTTCGTTGCCAACTCCGCATCAATAAGAACTATATAGGAACAAATGTCAAGCGCACGCTGCGGAAACCACGGCAATTGATGGGGTGGATGCCCCTCCCGGACGGTATCGCAATGTACCATGCTGGACTTGAGGTTCATCAAGAGGAGGAAGCATCCATGGGCGATGTTACGATAATCGGGATCGATCTGGCAAAGCGGGTTTTTCAGG
>CALFAK010000110.1 GCA_937948985.1 uncultured Neomegalonema sp.
GACGCTTCGCCTCCCATCGCGCCAGCCTCCGCGCCTGTTTCGGCACATCGCCCAGCGCCACATGCAAAGCCCGCAATCGCCGCATCAAATGAGCCGCGCTGACCGCATCATCGGGCGAGATCACGACAACAGGCTCAAAAACCTGCACCTCGTCAAAAAACCGGATGCGCGGCACAGGCTTTCGCCCCTTCACAGACGAGCGCGCCTTGAAAGATTTGCGCGCATCAAAAAGCGCAAATGCCGGAACACGCGCGACAGCACCGCCCGAAACACGCGGAATCGCGGGTACAGCTCCACGCGGCACGGCTAAAGCCGCCTCAATCTTGAAAACCACTTTAACCACAACAACCAGCCGCCGGAACGCGGCTTCAGCGGGCCGCAAAACCCGCCAAATCCCAGTCCGCACATGCCTCGGCAGCACACCGCCATTACCCGCCATAACGAGCAACGCGGCAACCATCCGCACCAACGCCTCCCGCTGACGATCTATGCCCAGGGTCCAGTCCAGTGTCTCAAGCTCCTTTATTGAGTCGAACAAAAAAAGAACTTACCTGTCTGCACCAGCGCCCGTCAAGCGCCATTCCGATACCGAACGGTGACGCTTACAAACAAATCCTCCAACCTCACCGTCCGCCCGCACGCTCCCGCCAGACAATCAACAATCCGCTCGTCACAATCACCCCGATCCCCACCCAAGTCAGCGCATCGGGAAAATCGTCAAACAGCACCAGCCCCAAAATCACATTCCCCACGATCTGAAAATACGTGAACGGCGCGATCAGACTTGCCTCCGCTTTGCTGTAGGCGAGAATAACGCACAGATGGATGATCGCCGCCATCAGGCCGATGCCGATAAAGACCGGCACATCGCGCATCAACACGGGCTGCCAGACAAACGGCTGCACCACCGCAACAACCACCATCCCGACCAAGCCGATGAAATACAGCATCACAGGCGCGGGCGTTGTGCCGGACAGTTTGCGGGTCAGCAGGATATAGGCGGTGTAGGCCAGCGTTGCCCCGAACGCCAGAACCGCCCCCCACGCCTCGACCCCGCCGGGCCGCACCACCAGCAGCGCCCCCGATAACCCGAACAAGACCGCCGCCCGGCGCCATATCCCGACACGCTCGCCCAGCACCAACGGCGCGCTCGCGGTCACGAGGAAGGGAAAGATGAACACAATCGAAATCGCCGTCGCCATCGGGATCAGGCTCAAAGCCTCTATGTAAAACAGCGCCATCGCCACCATCAGCAGCCCGCGCGCGACCTGTCCGGCAAAATGCGGTGGACGAAACGCGGCGCGACCATACGCGCGCAGCATAAACGGCGTCATCACCGCCACATGCACCACATAGCGTACCCAGATGATTTGCGCGGTCTCATACCTGTCCGTCAGCAGCTTTGAGCACGCATCCATAATCGGCAGCAAAACCGCTGCCAGCAGCATCAGCAGGATCGCCGTCACAGTCTCAGAACGTTTCATAAATCGACCATATGCACAAAAACCATTCGACACCCAACGCAAATCCGGTATTCAAAATGAATGGCAACCGGAACAAACACTCCCGCACGCAGAGGCCGCAGCGTGCGCGCATCAAAACGTGCGGTCGCCCCCGCCAGCGGCGCGGCCCGCGCGGGCCTGCAAGGGGGGCGCTACAACCCCCTGAGCGACGCGGATATTGCCCAAATCCACGAGGCTGTGCTGACCCTGTTGGAGACCGTCGGCTTCTCGGAAGCCCCATCCGTGATGATCGATCACGTCACCGCTGCGGGCGGCCACGTTGATGCCCACGGGCGGCTCTGCTTCCCCCGAACCCTCGTCGCGGAGGCTCTGGCAGGTTTGCGCCGTGACTTTGTGCTGTGCGGACAAGACGCCCGCCACGACCTGCGCCTCGATGCCCGTCGCGTGTATCTGGGATCGGGCGGCGCATCGCCGAGCATCATTGACATCGACACGGGCAAATACCGCGAGGCCACCCTGCGCGACCTCTACGACGCGGCGCGGCTGGTCGATACGCTCCCTAATATCCATTTCTTCAGCCGCTCGATGACCGCCCGCGACATGCCCGACGCCCGCGCGCTGGATATCAACACCGCCTATGCCTGCCTCGCGGGCACAACTAAGCACGTCCTCACCAGCATAACGCGGCCGGAGCACGTCGAAGAAGTCGCGCGGATGTGCCATGCTATCGCCGGATCACGCGCGGCGTTTCTGGAGCGCCCCTTCCTGTCGCTCAACATCAACCATGTCGTCCCGCCGATGCGCTTTGATGCGGATTCCTGCCGCGTGATGGAGGCCGCCGCCCGCCTTGGCATTCCCATTCACGCCAACGCTTTCGGCCAGGCGGGCGCGTCCACCCCGGTCACCATCGCCGGGTCCGTCGCCCAGTCCACGGCGGAGACGCTGGCGGGCATGATCTTCGCGTGGCTGGTCAACCCGCAAGCCCGCGTCACCTTCGGCGCACGCCCCATGATCACCGACCTGCGCACGGGTGCGATGACGGGCGGCGGCGGCGAGCAAGCCGTGCTGATGGCGGCCGCGATCCGGATGGCAGGTTTCTATAACCTGCCCGACACCTGCATCGCCGGAGCCACCGACAGCAAAATCGCTGACGCGCAAAGCGGTTACGAAAAATCCCTCTCCGTCACCCTCGCCGCCCAAGCGGGCTGCAACATGGTCACGCAAGCGGGTGGGATGCAGGCCAGCCTGCTCGGCTGCTCGTTCGAGAGCTACGTTATCGACAACGACATGCTCGGCGGTATCATGAGTTCCCTGCGTGCGGTCGAGGTCAACGCGGAAACACTCGCCACAGATATGATCGGCGATGTGGTGCGCGGCGAAGGCCATTTTTTGGGGTCCGCACAAACGCTGGAACGGATGGAAAGTGATTTCCACTACCCCGATGTCGCCGACCGCAGCACCCCCGACACGTGGGAGGCGGGCGGCAGCCGCGATATCCGCCAGATCGCAAGGGACCGCGCCAAAACCCTGCTCGCCACCCATTACCCTGCCCATATCGGGGCATCAACCGATGACGCTTTGCGCACAGATTTCGACATCCGCCTCCCCCGCGCGGCCATGACAGCGACAAGGAGCACACCATGAAAATCGCCATCATCGGCGCGGGCGCAATGGGGTCCATCTACGCCGCTTTGTTTGCGGATGCGGGCAACGAGGTCTGGGCCATCGACCATTGGCAGGCCCATATCGACGCCATGCGCGCCACCGGATTACGGGTCGAGGGGGCCAGCGGTGACCGCACCGTCACACTCAACGCCACCACCGATCTGTCTGAGGCAGGCGCGTGCGACCTCTACATCATTGCCACAAAAGCCGGCGGCGTGGGTGATGCCGCGCGGCAGGTTGCGGCACAGATGAAGCCGGAATCGTTGATCCTCACCATCCAGAACGGCCTCGGCGCGGCTGAGCGGATCGCGGCGCATATGCCGACGGAGAATGTGTTGCTTGGCGTTGCGGAGGGCTTCGGCGCCTCCATGCGCGGCCCCGGCCACGCTCACCACAATGCCATGAAGCTTATCCGTATCGGCGAGATGCAAGGCGGCCTCACCCCCCGCGCCGAACAGATCGCCCGAACATGGCGCGATGCGGGGTTCGAGACCCAAGCCTTCGACGACATCGAGCAACTGATATGGGAAAAATTCGTCTGCAATGTCACCTTCAGCGCCCCTTGCACCGTGTTCGATTGCACCATCGGCGAGCTGATGGCCGATCCCGCCCGCTGGCACATCGCCCAAAACTGCGCGGTGGAGGCTTATGCGGTGGGCAAGGCGAAAGGCGTGAATTTCTCCTACGACGATCCGCTCGCCTATGTCACCGCTTTCGGTGCGCGGATGCCTAACGCCCGCCCCTCCATGCTGCTCGACCACCATGCCAAACGCGCCTCCGAAGTGGACGCGATTAACGGCATGGTCCCGGTACTTGGCGCGGCGCTCTCCATCCCCACCCCATCGAATGAAACCCTCACAGCCGCAGTGCGCGCGCGGGAGGCCACATTTTGACCCACACAATCGTCATCAGTGAATTCATGGATGAAGCCGCCCTTGAGCGTTTCGGCGCGGGTTTCGAGATCACCTATGCCCCCACGCTGGTCGATGATCGCCCCGCCTTGCTCAAAGCGGTTGCGAATGCCGATGCCCTGATCGTGCGCAACCGCACGCAAGTCGATGCCGATGTGCTGGCCGCCGCGCCAAACCTGCGCGTTGTGGGCAGGCTGGGCGTCGGCTTGGACAATATCGACTTGGAGACCTGCGCCGCGCGCGGCATCACCGTCTGCCCCGCGACGGGCGCAAACACCCTCTCCGTCGCCGAATACGTCATCGCCACAGCTCTCATCCTGCGGCGTGGCGCATACAACGCCAATGCAGCCATGATTGCCGGAGAATGGCCCCGCAACGCCCTGATCGGCGGCGAGATATCGGGGGCGGTCATGGGGTTGGTCGGTTTCGGCGGCATCGCCCGCGCCGTGGCAGAGCGCGCCCAAGCGCTGGGAATGCAAATCGCCACCTACGACCCGCACCTCCCCGAAGGCGCGGCCCTCACCGATGTGACCCGCCACCAAACCGCTGCCGCCCTGCTCGCCCATGCCGATATTCTCAGCCTCCACGTCCCGCTGACCCCGCAAACGCGCGGCATGATAGACGCTCCCGCCCTTGCGACCATGAAACAAGGCGCGATCCTTATAAACACCGCACGCGGTGGTGTGGTCGATGAAGCCGCCGTCGCGCAATCCCTGCGCAACGGTCATCTCGGCGGCGCGGCCTTGGATGTGTTCGGGAAAGAACCCCTGACCCGCGAGGCGGCGGCCATTTTCAAGGACACACCCAACCTGCTCCTCACACCCCACATTGCCGGTGTCACAAACCCCGGTAACATCCGTGTCAGCGATCTGACGGTCGAAAACGTTAAGGCCGCCCTGCTATAAAATCATGCACGATCAGCTTGGTTCATGCCTCCCCAAAGGCTTTCGTGAATTCGCACGTTGATCGACCGCAATCTGATTGCGGATTACTATAAATATCAATCATCATGATTTATGATAACTTTAGTATCGAACTCTATACTCAAAGTAACGCCTGATAAATCACATTCTATTCATAAAATTTGTCCGACTTTAACTGATCGCTGAAGGAAAAATTTACAGCACGCTGTATATTGTAAATCCATCTGCTCAGACAAGGATGGATCTATGAACATCGCACAACTCAGTTACCGTGAAATCGCGATGGTCATCGATGTAATCGACGTGCCCATTTTCCTGCTCAGTGTTGATGGCGAAACGATAAGGTTCGAGAAGTTCAACCTTTGCCACGACCGCACAGTCGGCCTTAACAGCGCGGGCCACATAGGGAAAACCGCTGGACAGATTTTTCCGCCGCGCATGGCCGCATCATTGGAAAGCAATTATTGGCGATGCATAGAAGCGCGCGCGCCTTATAAATATGAAGAGCTTCTACAGTTCTCATGCGGCGAGCGTTGGTGGGAGACCACGCTCAGCCCCGTATTTGATGAAGATGGCACCATCACCCACATCATCGGCACATCGCATGACGTAACGGGCTACAAAACATCGATCATGGACGGCGTGAAAGAGTTGGCGACCGCCTCCAAACGTAACGAGGAGCTGCATGTCTTCATGACGATGGCGGTCCATGATTTGCGCCCCGCCATCGGCAATATCAAAGCCGTCAACGACCTTGTCCTGCGCGAATTCGAGGATCTTGGCGACAATAAAATCAAGCAAATCAGACTGGTCAGCGAGATCGCGGATGCGGCGTTGGAAACAATCGAAAGAACCCTCTATTTCGCCCGCATGATCGGCATTGAACAAACCCCGCAAGAGCATGTCGATCTCAACCACTGCCTTTCCGATATCGCGGCTTTGGCCGATCCGATGGGCGCACTGAAGATCACCTATCCGAAAATCGAGATCGAATGCGAGCTGGTACCCATCCAGATGATCCTGCGGAATCTGACCGAAAACGCCACCCGCTTCGCCAACAGCCGCATCGATATCACCGTCACAGAAAGCAGCGATCGGCCGGGACAGCTTGTGTTCCGCGTCTCGGATGACGGGCATGGCTTTGTCGGCAGCAAACAGGAGTTTGCGGCACGCTTGCGCAGCGCGGGCGATCAAAATTCGACCACAGGCTTTGGCCTGATGGCGATAAACCAGCTTGTCGAACAGCGCGGCGGCGTATTCTGGTTGGGCGAATCCCGCATCGCTGAAGGGGCCACGCTTTGCTTCTCGCTGCCGGGTAAAATCTGTGAACAGACCACCAATCAACGCATAACCGCCTTCGCGAGTTAACGGGGGTCGGCTATCCGGTCTGAAGAAGGTCAAATCCAACAGCGATTTCCCGGTGAACGCGCACCAGCCCTTGCCCTGCTTTGCGATCCGTGCTTACACGTTCCGCAAATCTGAAAGGGCTGTTCTGATGGATAAATTTGACAAATTGGACGGCATCGCCGCTCCCCTGCCGCTGATCAACATCGATACGGATATGATTATCCCGAAGCAGTATCTGAAAACGATCCTGCGCACCGGCCTCGGCACGGCCCTGTTTTCCGAGATGCGTTACAATGATGACGGGTCCGAGAACCCGGATTTCGTGCTGAACAATCCCGCCTATCGCGATGCGAAGATCATCGTCGCCGGGGACAATTTCGGCTGCGGTTCCTCCCGCGAGCACGCGCCTTGGGCCTTGCTCGATTTCGGCATCCGCTGCGTGATCGCAACCAGCTTTGCGGATATCTTCCACAACAACTGTTTCAAGAACGGCATCCTGCCCATCGTCCTGCCGCAAGAGGATGTGGACAAGCTTATGGATGACGCGGGACGCGGCGCGAATGCCCGCCTGACCGTTGATCTTGAAAGCCAAACCATCACCGGCCCCGATGGCGGCACGATCAGCTTTGAGGTCGATGCCTTTAAAAAGCACTGCCTGATGAACGGCCTCGACGACATCGGCCT
>CALFAK010000111.1 GCA_937948985.1 uncultured Neomegalonema sp.
TCCGCCACCGCATCGGCGGGCGTCGCCTCGCGGAACACTTCTCCCAGCCGCGCCTCCAGCGATGCCTCCATCCACGCCACCGCCTGCGCCTGACGTTTCCGGTCCCGCAGGCCAGATGCCCGCCGCTTGGTATCCAGATCAACGATCAGATCACCCACCCCGCTGACCCCGTCCCCTTCCAGCGACGACGCCGTGACGGCACAGGGAAAGCCTTCCGCATCACCGTCCCGCTTGCGCAGCAACCGCAGAGCCGAGGCGTAATCCGCACGGGTCCGCTCCGCCGCCGCCTTCAAATCCCCGTCGGCCTTGTTGACCACGATCATGTCCGCAATCTCCATCACCCCGCGCTTGACCCCCTGCAACTCGTCCCCCCCCGCAGGAGCCAGCAACAGCACAAACACATCCGTCATATGCGACACCGCGATCTCGGACTGCCCGACCCCCACAGTCTCAACAATCACCGTGTCAAACCCCGCCGCCTCACACAGCAGGATCGTCTCCCGCGTCCGCCGCGCCACCCCGCCAAGGCTGCCCCCCGATGGCGAGGGCCGGATAAACGCCGCAGGATTACGCACCAGCGTGTTCATCCGCGTCTTGTCACCAAGAATAGACCCGCCCGTCACCGTCGAGGAAGGGTCCACCGCCAATACGGCCACCCGCCGCCCCCGCGCAATCATCCCGCCGCCAAACGCCTCGATAAATGTCGATTTCCCGACACCGGGCGTCCCCGAAAGGCCAATGCGCAAACTTTCCGGCATCCGCCCCGCCAAAGCACCCAGCAAAATCTTCGCCTGTTCACGGTGATCCGCACGGGATGATTCGACCAAAGTAATCGCACGGGACAGCGCCCGGCGCTCCCCGTCCAGAATTCTGTCACGCAAGGAGGCCAGTGCAGCGGGCAGTTCAACACACATTTCTACGCCGTAAATTATTGTTAACGATTGCTACAAGATAATGAGGATATTCATCTTTTGCGGGTTCAATGCCGCAAAAGGCAACAGATTTCCCGACCGTATGGACGGGCATTTGAGGATCGACAGATGACGAACGGGTTCATAATCGCCTCCATTACAGGTTTTGCCCTCGCTTTGAGTGCGGCAACACCCGGTTTCGCGCAGCAAACAACCACGCCGCAAACCGCTGCGATGCCCGTGATGGAATCCAACATTACGGCGAGTTATGATTTCTTCGTCGGCGGCTTCAGGATCGCCGAAGTCGACCTCACCGCCGAAGTCGACAACAAAAACTACAGCGCCACATCACGCATGGCGACACGGGGCATTCTCGAAGTCCTCCTGAAAGGCCGCGTCGCCTCTCAAGCAGCCGGACAACGCGGTGCCTTTGGCCAATTACAGCCCAAAGGCTTCGCCACGCGCTACCGCGTGCGGTCTGGCGAGCAAACTGTGCAGATGGGTTTCAAAGACGCGACCCCCGTGAAGGTCATCTTAGACCCCCCTGAACAGGCTGAACCGTATCACGCAAAAGCCGCCGAACAACGCGGCTCACTTGATCCTCTGTCCGCAACAGTGGCCGCCCTCTTGCCGGCGGATTCGAGCGATCTTTGCAACCGGACAATCCCGATTTTTGACGGCAAACGCCGTTTTGACGTGATTTTCCTGCCCCCGGAAGGCGAACGCTTCGATTCAGAAGCCCCGCTGCCGGAATGGGACCGCCCTCTGACCCGTTGCCTCGGAGTCTACGAGCGCATTTCAGGGTTTGAGCCTGAATCGCTTCAGTCCGAACGATATTTCCCGTTCGACATCTGGTTTGAAGACAGCGGAAACGGGGTTTTCCGCGCCGTCAGGCTCTCAGGCCGCACAAAACTCGGCTATGCGATCGGCAACCTGCGCGTGGAATAGCGCTCAGCATAACGAATTGACCCGAAAGGTCAGTTCGTCGTCACTTCTGTGTCTTCACCCTCTTCAACCTTTGCCGCCGTTTCGTCTCCAGCGGCCTCATCGGTCTCCGCCGCTTCCTTGCCGGACTTCTCGCCTTTGGCCCAATAGCCGTCATAGACCTCGCCGGTGGCATAGCGCATCGTGCCATAGCCGTGACGCTTGCCCTCTACGAATGAGCCTTCATAAAGATTGAAGTCATCGCCATTCGGATATTTCGCAACGCCCTTGCCGTGCATCAGGCCGTTTTTCCAGGTTCCTTTAAACTCGAACCCGTCTTCAGCAATTGTGATTGAGCCGGAGCCGTGCCGCAGACCTTCACGGAAATCGCCTGTATAAACAGTCCCGTTCGGATATTTCGCGGTGCCCTCACCATGTTGAAGGCCATCAACCCATTGGCCCTCATACTCGTACTCGGCTTTGGTGACCATCTTGCCGAAACCGTGGTGAACCGTGTCTTTGAAGTCGCCTTCATAGGTCACGCCATTGGCGTATTTGGCTTTACCCTTGCCCTCAATGCGGCCCTCAATCCACTGGCCCACATATTCACCGCCATCTTCATAGACAATGGTGCCTTGGCCGTGCGGCGCGCCGTCAGCAAATTCGCCGGTATAGACCGAGCCGTTGGGATAGGTCGCAACCCCCTCACCCTCGATCTGCCCGTCAACCCAGTCGCCCTCATACTCATAGCCGTCGGGCAGAACGAACTTGCCTTTGCCGTGCTGCTTTCCATTGACGAAATCGCCCGTGTACTCACCGCCGTCTTTGTAGGTGATCTTGCTCTGCTCAGGTGCAGCCCATGCGGGAGTACCGCTATAGAATGCCGTGGCGAGACTTAGCGGCATCACAGCCGCACCGATCATCAACAGTTTTCTCATTCTGTCTGCCTTCAATTCCACTATACCGCTTCGTCCGGTTTCCAGGACATTAGCGGAAATGTTTATCATCCTGCAACGGTCAAGGACTTGCACCTCTAACCTGTTCCCCAATTACGACTTGCACCCGCTGCTTGCCGCGCGCGGGTGTGAAAGGTATCAGAAGCCAAATCGTTGCCGTCCAATTGGAGTTTTTACATGGCAGACCGGATCAAAATTGCGGCAGCACAGCTCAACGCCACAGTTGGCGACCTGAACGGCAATGCCGATAAAGCCCGCGCCGCCGTTGCCGGGGCACGCGCGGCTGGCGCTGATCTGGTCGTTCTGCCGGAAATGTTCATCGGCGGGTATCAGCTTCAGGATCTCGTGTTCAAACCCGCCTTCATCCGCTCCTGCTGCGCCGCCATCGAGGCATTGGCCGCTGATCTCGCCGACGGCCCCGCTGTGATGATCGGGACGCCGCATATGGAGGAAGACAAGGCCTATAACGCCGTCTACCTGCTAAAAGACGGCAAAATCGCCACCGTTTTCCGCAAACACGAACTGCCCAATTACGGCGTATTCGACGAAAAACGCTTCTTCGAGTCGGCCCCTCCCGGCGGTCCTGTAGAGATCGCAGGTGTCCGTATCGGCGTTGCCATTTGCGAGGATGCATGGTTCCCCGATGTCTGCGAGACGCTGGCCGAGACGGGCGCGGAAATCCTCGTCATACCCAACGGCTCGCCCTACGCCCGCGATAAATACGACCGCCGGATGCAAGTCATCGTCGCCCGCGTGATCGAGACAGAATTGCCCGCTCTGTATGTAAATCTCATCGGCGGTCAGGACGACCAGGTGTTCGACGGTGGCAGCTTTGCCCTCAACCCCGGCGGTGAATTGGCCATGCAAGCCCCGTTTTTCGAGGAAGCCATGATCTACTGCGACTTCGTGCGCGGCGATGACGGTTGGACCTGCCAGAAACAAGAGCTTGGCCGCGTAGCCGATGAATATGAGAATGACTACAACGCGATGGTCCTGTCCTTGCGCGAATACGTCCACAAAAACGGGTTTGAGCGCGTGGTGCTCGGCCTTTCGGGCGGCGTTGACTCAGGCCTTGTCGCTACCATCGCCGCCGATGCGCTGGGGCCGGACAAGGTATGGTGCGTCATGCTCCCCTCTGAATTTACCTCCGATCACAGCCTTGAAGACGCGGCGAGCTTGGCAACCGCGCTCGGTACCCCCTATGTCTCCCTACCGATCGCACCCGGCGTGGAAACCATCGGTGCATCGCTTGAGGATTTCTTTGAGGGCACAGAACCGGGCGTCGCCGAAGAAAACATCCAGTCCCGCCTGCGCGGCCTCTACCTCATGGCCCTGTCGAACAAATTCGGCCACCTGCTGCTGACCACGGGCAACAAATCCGAGGTCGCCGTCGGCTACGCCACGCTCTACGGCGATATGGCGGGCGCGTATAATCCGCTCAAAGATCTCTACAAAGTCCGCGTGTTCGAGACTTGCCGCTGGCGCAATGCCAATCACCGTGACTGGATGATGGGGCCGGAGGGCGCGGTCATCCCCGACCGCATCATCACCAAACCGCCATCCGCCGAACTGCGCGAGGACCAAAAAGACGAGGATTCGCTCCCCCCTTACGAAATTCTCGACGGCATCTTAGAAATGCTGATCGAAGGCGACGCCGCCATCGAAGATTGCATCAACGCCGGATACGATCGTGAAACCGTGGAAAAAATCGAACACCTGCTGTCGATTTCAGAGTTCAAACGCTTCCAATCCGCCCCCGGCGTCAAACTCTCCACCCGCGCATTCTTCCTCGAACGCCGCTACCCGCTCACGAATCGATTCAGGGACCGGCTACACAGTACAGAGCAATAATAGCGCACACGACGTAAAATAAAATAGAGCACCAAAGGCAGTATATTGTAAATTGTGACATTAAAAACAGGATATTAACCTTAATACAAAATAAAAAATCTCTTACGATATACAAAATCTCTTCTCGTTTGATCGATTGCACAGCATTTGCAATCTTACCGATAACGTAAATCGTTCAAACGAGGCACTTACATGACCCGTTCAGTACTTCTTGGCGCACTGGCGCTCGGCCTGTTCGCAACCTCCTCCGCTTCTGCGGAAGGCGTCTATATCAATGGCGTATATACCGAAAGCGGCAGCACGATCACTTTGCCCGCCTCAGGTCAAATGACGATCAGCACAGCGGCAGGTGGCACACACACCACAACCCCGATTGTCGGTACCACTTACGACACCACAACTGTCGCGCCGACCTATGATTCCGGCCAGTATCAGGTCATAAATGCACAGCCTGCTGCGCAGACGACATATTCTTCGGCCCCGACAACGACGTACAGCGAACCGACAACCGTTACAGCGCCAACTTACGCTGTTGAGCCGGCCGCCCGTTCCGGCTGGAAAGCCCGCCGGATTTACGTGGCCGCACGCGCTGGTATCGTGGTTCCTGAGGATACAGATTTCCGCCTGCGCAATCTCGGTGGCGGCCCTGACCTGCGCCTCGACAACGCCTATGACCGTCCCGGCTATACAGGATCACTCGCGGTCGGTTATCAGGGGCAGGCGGGCGGCATCCGCTACCGCACCGAACTTGAAGGCGGCTATCAATCCGCCGAAGTTGAAGAGCATAATATTCGCGGCATTGGCGTGGCACGCGGTGCGGAAGCCCTTGGCGATACAAACGTTCTGTACGGTTTTGTAAACCTCTACGGCGATCTGCCGATATCAGAGCGCATTGCCCTGACCGCAGGCGGCGGCATCGGTGCCGGTTACGTCGAGTTTGACGGCCACGGCACACGCGCCAACGGCATCGCACTGGACGATAGCGCGATTGCCTTCGGCTATCACCTCGACGCGGGCGTCAGCTATCAGGTCACAGAAAACGTCGCCGTCGAAGCCACCTACCGCTATCAGGACTTCGTCGGTGCCGAGTTCACCACAGAAAACGGCAACGAGACCGATGTTGATGTATCCTCGCACAACTTCCTCGCGGGTGTTCGCGTAGGCTTCTGATATCAGTCCAAGACACAAAAAAGGGCAGCGTACGCGCGCTGCCCTTTCTGCTTCCACGAAGCCGGAAATTCTTAGAAGCGGTAGCCGACCTTAAACGATGCCGCGAAACCACTCGCATCATCAAAACGGCTGTCCGGCAATGGCGCACCGGGGATCTGCGCACCGGAAGTACCTTCAAGCCAAAGATACTCACCCGCGAGCTGCAAAGTCAGACCATCATCGCTTTCGTAAATGATGCCGCCACCAAGCCCGAAGTAACCGTCAACGGTCTTGAATAAGCTGATTTCCTCGCCACCATCTTCTTCATAGCTGCCGGTAACAAAGCCCACGAAGTTTTTGTTCAAGCGCTGCGCAACCGTCAGGCGATAACTGAACGTATCCTCGGTATACTCAACAACCGGACGTCCCGTTGCCGCTTCAAACGCCGGCGGACGGAATTCAACACCACCCCAGTCGACCCAGCGGATTTTCGCCTTGATAAGTGTGCTTTTCGTAATGGGCGCTTGCAAATCAAGGTTCACGGATTGAGGCGTTTCCACCTCGACACTTCCCGGTACTGCTTGAGTTCCTGCGGGAGTCGTAAAGGTTTCGATGCTATCAAAATCATGCGTGATTGCTGAGTTATAGGTCACAGCGGCACGGACTTTAAAAGCCGGGATTTCAGCGGCAGCACCCACAACAAAACCAAAGCTCGTATCGCGGATATCAACTTGATAAAACGGGGTCGGTTGTTGGCCTGGCGGTGTCGGCAAAAACTGCAATTGTTGCGGTCCCTGCAGATCAATCGACGCACGTTGCAAACGCGGGCCACCATAAACGCTGAAGTTTTCACCCAGTTTCAAACGGCCAACCGCTGTAATGGTCGTCGCCTGTACATCGGCTGCTGTACCGGTAAAGATACCACCTTCATAGGTCGTCGATCTCAGGAAAGGCGTGTCATAAATAACCGCGCCGGAAATCCGGTCGGTGAAGTCAAACTTCACACCTGCTGTTCCGAACGGCGTATCATTCGCAACGTTACCGAAATCGGTTGGTTGGCCAATGACGGGGCCGGCTGCGTTGGTCCCACGCACATCAGGGCTGACGATGCCAACTTGTGCCTCGATGTAATTACCCTCTTGGAAGATAATATCGATTGGTTGCCCCGTCAGATCGAAGCCACCTGCGTGCGAAAGTGTAGGCAACAGGGTCAGCCCCATAACGCCTATTACGGATTTTAATTTCATCGATTTTCTCTGTTGTATCTGAGTGTAACGCACGGATTCGCACCTGCGATATATACCCGACGCGCACACGGTTACGGCTGTACCAGCGGTACGCGGCCCTGGGGTTGTAAACCAGATTGACCTTGCGTAATGCAAAGCGCCGTATGCGATGTTTTGCCGGACATCGTATTACGGCAACGCTTTTTATCTTTTAAGTTGTATAAATTAACAAAACTCAGCCTATGTTACCATCACGCTACGGTGAACCGCGAATCACCTGTTTCACGCACAAGCGACCCTTACACAGGCGTGTCATCCACACGGTTGTAGACATCCTCCAACCGCACGATGTCATCCTCACCCAAATAGCTGCCCGTCTGCACCTCAACAATCGACAGCGGTACTTTGCCCGGATTCTTAAGCCGATGCACACAGCCCAGCGGCAGATAAACCGACTCGTTCTCCGTAAGCAGGATTTCTTCATCATCGCGCGTCACCACGGCGGTTCCGCGTACGACGACCCAATGCTCCGCACGATGGAAGTGCTTTTGCAACGACAGCACAGATCCCGGATTCACTGAGATATGCTTCACCTGATGCCGATCACCCAGATGGATGCCCTCGTAATACCCCCAAGGACGATACACCCGCACATGCGTGTTATGCTCATCACGCCCCTCGGACTTTAAACGATCCACGATCCGTTTCACATCCTGAGAGCGCTCACGCGGTGCGACAAGCACCGCATCCGGCGTCGAAACCACAACCACATCATCCAGCCCCAGCACAGCCACCAGCTTGTCTTCACTGCGCACATATGAGCCGCTGACATCCTCCAGCAGCACATCGCCATGCGTCACATTATGCCCGGCGTCCTTAACACCAACCGCCCAAAGCTGTTCCCAAGAGCCGATATCCGACCACCCCAAATCACACGGTGCGACTGCCGCACGGTCGCTCTTTTCCATCACCGCGTAGTCAATCGACTCCGAACGGCAGGCAAGAAACGCACCCTCATCAGGCCGGATAAAGTCCAAATCCTCGCGCGCCCCGGCCATCGCCTCACGGCAAGACGCAAGAATATCCGGCGCATGACGCTCAAGTTCCTCGACGTAGCGCGACGCTTTGAACAGGAACATACCGCTGTTCCAGCGATACCCGCCCGCCGATAAAAACCCTTCGGCAGTCGCCAGATCAGGCTTCTCAACGAACCGTTCAATCGCCTGAACACCCGCCGAAACCGCCGCATCTCCGACCTTGATGTAGCCATAGCCCGTGCTCGGCGCATTCGGCTGAATCCCGAACGTAACCAAATACCCCTGCTCCGCCGCCGCAGAGGCCGCATCTACCGCCGCGATGAAGGCATCCTGATCCGCAATCAGATGATCCGCAGCCAACACCAGCAGCATGGCATCCGCATCATCCCGCATCGCCTGCAAGGCCGCCAACGCAACCGCCGGAGCGGTGTTCCGGCCCGCAGGTTCAAGGATAATCGCACCGTCCTCAAACCCGCCTTCCTGCATCTGCGCGGCGATCAAAAACCGATGTTCAGCATTACAAATCAGCAAAGGCGCGGAAAAACGCGCCGCTTCCGACACACGGCCCAGCGTTTCCTGCAACATCGTCCGCTCTGAAATCAGCGGCAGCAATTGCTTTGGATAAAGCGCACGAGACATCGGCCACAACCGCGAGCCGGAACCACCACACATCACTGCCGGAACTATTTTCGACATTGTCCCTACTCCGCTGTCGCTAAAAGGCATCGTTGAATTCAAGCCGCTGATTGATCACGCACCCGCATCGCTTCATCGGCGAGGACTTCACGCATGAATTCACTCAACCCGTCCGCCAGATCAGGCCGCAACAGCGCGGAAGCGATATTGGCCTTCAGGAAACCCAACTTATCCCCGCAATCATACCGCATTCCGTCAAAGCGGCAGCCATGCAAAGGCGCGGAACCCATCGTCTGCGCAATCGCATCCGTCAGCTGAATCTCATTCCCGGCACCCAGCACCTTGCGATCCAGATACTCAAAAATACTCGGCTCCAGCACGTACCGCCCGATGGCCGCGATGGTCGAAGGGGCAACATCCGGCTCAGGCTTTTCAACAATGCCGCGCGCACGAAAAACACCGGGTGTGACTTCGGCCTCAAGGTCCAAAATCCCGTATTTGCGCGTATCTTCCGCCGGCACATCCTGAACCGCGATCATACTACCGCCGCCAACCTGCTCATGCGCCTTGATCAGCTGACTGATGCATGACGGTTGCGCTAACACCATGTCATCGGGCAGCAGCACCGCAAACGGCTCATCACCCACGATATGCCGCGCACACCATATCGCATGTCCCAGGCCCAACGGTTCCTGCTGACGCACAAACACCATATCCCCGGCATTCACATTGGATTGGCGCAGTTGTTCCAACCCTTCGGTCTTGCCCCGCGCTTCAAGCGTCGCCTCCAGCTCAGGCGCACGGTCAAAGTGATCCTCCATCGCGCTTTTGCCGCGCGAACTGACAAAGATAAACTGCTCAATCCCCGCTTCTCGCGCCTCGTCCACCGCGTAGTGAATCACCGGCTTATCAACGACAGGTAACAGCTCTTTGGGCATGGATTTCGTGGCGGGCAGGAAACGCGTTCCCAATCCGGCAACAGGGAATACAGCTTTACGTATGCGTCTTGTCTTAGTCATGGATGCTCCGCAGCAAAGGACGCTTTCATGCGTCATGTTACGTAAATCGTAGATGCAACGATAAACGCGCAAAAAACCTTAACACATTGGCGGAATAATGAGGCTAAAAGGCTTACCAAGAGATTTCTTTTATAAATCTCTTCAAAACCCGCGACGCGGAACAATTTTCGCGGTATAGTGTTTGCGTGTTATGTCTAGCAATTGGCAAACCCGGTACCCACATATACCGGATCGTAAATAGTGACGGAGAACGACGATAGCTCGTAGACCAAATATGGCGCCGCCCAGCAGAGATACTGGCCCGCGCATCAACCAAAACATCCGCGCCCCAAAAGTGCGCGTCATTGACCACGAAGGCAACAACCTTGGCGTGATGAATCCGCGCGATGCCTATGAAGCGGCGTTGCAGGTCGGACTCGACCTCGTCGAAGTGTCCCCGAACGTGGATGTGCCTGTTTGCAAAATCCTTGACTACGGCAAGTATAAATACGAGCTGCAGAAAAAGGCCGCAGAAGCGCGCAAAACGCAAAAGACCGTTGACCTCAAGGAGGTCAAGTTCAGGCCGAACATCGATACCCATGATTACGATGTTAAACTGCGCATGGCGCGCCGTTTTCTTGAGGATGGTGACAAACTGAAAGTCACACTCCGCTTCAGGGGTCGCGAGATGGCGCACCAGGATCTTGGCCGCGCACTGCTTGAACGTGTCTCGAATGACGTTGAAGACATCGGCAAGGTCGACGCAATGCCGAAACTTGAAGGTCGCCAAATGGTTATGGTTGTCAGTCCGCGCGCCTGAACCGCCATGAAAAGCTCTAACGCTCCGGCAATGCCGGAGCTTTTTTTTGCAAAACCGTCAGGTGACAATTAATCCAATGGCTTCAAGCGAAACCAGCACCCCGAAGACTTCACACCGAATCGAAGCCGCCGGGTTTGCCGCCGCACATGCCTTATTCAGCCGCCTGTCTCTGGAATCGGGTACAAATCTGGCCGCTTCCGGTGCCCGCGTCATCGGTATGGCCTCCCCGCTTCGCAAACGTGCGGACCGCAATTTGGCACTCGCGATGCCTGAGATAAACGCGCAGGATCGCGCCATCATTCTCAAGGGCATGTTCGACCACCTCGCCCGGAACGCAATTGAATACATACATCTGCGCGAGATTGGCGACACAGCAGACCGTATCGCAGTTCAGGGCGAAGCCCACCTTCGACAGGCGAAAACCGCCGGAAAAGGGGCCATCCTCGTCAGCGCGCATCTTGGAAATTGGGAAGCCGTGCGCCTCGCTTGCGAACGGCTC
This sequence comes from uncultured Neomegalonema sp., assembly GCA_937948985.1. Lineage (GTDB taxonomy): Bacteria > Pseudomonadota > Alphaproteobacteria > Rhodobacterales > Rhodobacteraceae > JAHDDY01. Next base: position 11,008 of record CALFAK010000111.1, read on the forward strand.
GATTGGAAGCCCGCCCTTATCTATCGCGCCTTCAACAACCCTTTTATCGACGCCGAATGCCGCCGTTTGATGAGCGTTATCGATGCCCCGATCCTCCAAAAAGGCAAGCGCGGCACCCTTGCACTGCTGCGCCATGTCAAGAACGGCGGCGCTGCGATGATTCTGACAGATCAAAGGTTTACGGGCGCGCCTGAAATCCCGTTCTTTGGCCACCCCGCCAAAACCGCCCTTGCCGCAGCGGAAATTGCACAGAAATACAACGCCCCTCTCATCCCCGTCAGAGGCATCCGGCGTGATCAAAGCAGTATGTTCGACGTTACATTTGACGCGCCACTTGAAGTGACGCCGGGCGAAGAAGGCGCAGTCGCCGCCATGACCGAAATCAATCGGCTGCTAGAACAATGGATTAGACAGAATCCCCGGCAATATTTCTGGCTCCATAATCGCTGGGGAAAATTCCGATAACGTGCGTCTCAGTATTCGAGCTTTGCAGCGCCCAAAATCGCTCCAACTTCACCCATTTGAACGATAACAACAGCGCCGCCATCACCCTTGGGGCGGTTCATCGTCAAGTTCAAAGTCTGGCTTCCGTCCCAGCGCGCCGCTTCCTGCCAATCCCGAACCACATTAGAATAAGTGATTGATTCGCCGGCGTTCTCACCACGTCCAATATCCTTCGTGACCGCATGATCATATCCCACGAGCCAGATCACAGCTTGCTCACGCAATCCGCCATTTGCGGGCAGCGACACACGAACTGATGACGCATCAAAAGGCGCAATAGAAACCGCAACCCTGTCCGGCTCCGCCAAATACGCATTCACCGCCGCCATAACCTGGCTGCGACGGTTGCCGATAACATCCATCTTACCTTCGATCATAATCTGAGGCGTATAGATATTCCGCGCCCGTTGCTTGCGCGAGTAGGAACGTTGACGCTTTGCATTACCGGGTAACGCCAGATCATCTTCCCAGCCCAGATAATCCCAATAATCGACATTCAGCGACAGCGGTAAAACACCCTTCACGGATTGTAATTCAGTCAAAACCCGATCAGCAGGCGGGCAGGAACTACAGCCCTGACTGGTGAATAACTCAACGACAACAGTGCTTTCGGCGGATGCTGAAGTGCTGTGAATACCCGTTGCCAAGACCAAAGCCGGAACGATCTTTTTTAAATTACGCAAAACAGAATACATGAATTAAAATCCTTTAAAACGGGCGATACTCATCACGCACAACACATACAGAAATACTGCATCAACACCGAATCACGCCTCCGCGATAAATTAACACACTGGTTTTTACGTGCCGTGATCGAAAGCGAGAATTATGACCGACGTAATCCGCATTGCCATGTGGTCCGGCCCCCGGAACATCTCCACGGCCATGATGCGTGCCTTCGAGAATCGCCCTGATTGCGCGGTCTGGGACGAACCATTCTACGCTCATTACCTTTCCGAAACCGGACTGGAGCATCCCATGCGCGATGAAATAATTGGTGCAGGCGATGCAGACTGGCAAACGGTCGCCGGACGGTGTGGCGGTGCACCGCCGACGGTCAACCGTGATAAAAACACGCCAACGCTTTGGTATCAAAAGCATATGACGGTTCACATGCTGCCTTCGATATCCTTGGATTTCATCTCAAAAGCCCGCAACGCTTTCCTGATCCGCAAACCCGCCGCCGTCCTTGCCTCTTACCATGACCGCAGGGCAAATCCGACTGCTGAAGACATCGGGTTCGTGCGCCAAGCGGAGCTTTTCGATCATATCTGTCAGACAGAAGGCAATGCACCGCCGGTCATCGATTCTGATGCCGTTCTTGCCGCCCCCGAAGCCTCGCTGAAATCCCTCTGCGCCGCGCTGGGAATACAGTTTGATGCCGCAATGCTCGCTTGGCCTGCCGGACGGCGTGACAGCGACGGGATATGGGCCGTGCATTGGTACAAATCCGTCGAAAGCTCAACCGGATTCGCCCCGCCCGGCCCGCCGCGTCCTCTCCCCGTTCACCTCCGCGCCCTCGCTGAGAGCAGCCTCCCTTATTATGAAAAACTCGCAAAATATGCTCTATGAAGAGGAAATAACATATAAATTACAATAGTTTAAATATTTTTCACTTTTTGTTCGTTCTTCCCTTGTTCGCAAGAAAGGAACATGCTACGTTAGAACAAATAGGGATTTATGGAAGTGCAAAATGTTCATCGACAACGGCCACAATTGGAAACTCTCGCACCGCGCTGAAGCTGCTGCGTTGGAACAGAATGTTGAGACATCAGCATGGCTTCACAGTCAGGCACAAAGCATCTATGCCCGCGAGTCCGCCGATGGAGAGCGCGATTACTGGCAGTCGTCGCCTGACAAAACTGAACAAATTGAAAGACTTACAGACGTCCGTGAGCGATTCCGCACAGCGCACAAAACACACGCCCATACACGTGATGCGCTTGCACAATGCCGCTACGCGATCGACGATTACGGCGATATGGATGAATACGGTTACGAGGCTGATTAGCGGATCAGAGCGATTTGTGGAGGCGCGAACACACACCCCAACCGGATATCACCTCAAAAACTCTAGTGTGCCACTGCCGCCGCCACGCTCTCATCAATCATCCGCCCCTCTGTGAAGCGGTCCAGCGAGAACGGCGCTGCAATCTCATCCGGCTCACCCTTGGCCACCGTCGCGGCAAAGCAGTGCCCTGATCCCGGCGTTGCCTTGAACCCGCCTGTACCCCAACCACAGTTGATAAACACATTTTCAACAGGTGTTTTCGAGATAATCGGCGAGCGATCCCCTGTAATATCTACGATCCCACCCCATTGGCGCAGCATCCGCAGCCTTGAGATAATCGGGAAGGTCTCAACCAGCGCCGTCACCGTTTCCTCAATGTGATGAAAACTACCGCGTTGATTATAATTGTTAAATCCGTCCGTTCCGCCACCAATAACCATCTCACCTTTATCGGACTGGCTCATATAACCATGAACAGTATTGGCCATCACCACGATATCCATGCACGGCTTGATCGGCTCAGAGACCAGCGCTTGCAAGGCCACGCTCTCAATCGGAAGCCGGAATCCGGCCATATCCGCCACCCGTGTCGAGTTACCGGAGACGACAATCGCCAGCTTCTTACAGCGGATTTCGCCCTTCGTGGTCTGCACTGACTGCACCGCACCACCCGCCGTATCGACGCCCAAAACCTCGCAATTCTGAATGATATCAACGCCCATTTCATCCGCCGCACGGGCATAACCCCAAGCCACAGCATCATGCCGCGCCGTTCCGCCGCGCGGCTGCCACAGCCCGCCAAGCACCGGATAGCGCGCGTTCTGGTCAATATTGATGATCGGGCAAACCTCTTTAACCCGCTCCGGCGTCGCCCATTCCGTGTAGATTCCCGCCACACGGTTCGCATGGAATGTCCGCTGCCACGCCCGTTTCTCATGCTCGGTCTGCGCCAGCATCAACACACCGCGCGGGCTGAACATGATGTTGTAGTTTACTTCCTGTGACATCGTCTCATACAACGACCGCGACAGCTCAAACAGTGCAGCCGAGCTTTCCTGCAGGTAGTTAGAGCGGATAATCGTCGTGTTACGCCCCGTATTCCCGCCGCCGAGCCAACCTTTTTCAACCACCGCGACATTCGTGATGCCGTGATTTTTGGCCAGATAATACGCCGTGGCCAACCCGTGCCCGCCCGCACCAACGATCACCACGTCATATTCGGGCTTCGGCTCCGGCGAGCGCCAGGCCCGTTCCCAATTCTGGTGTCCGGTCAACGCGTTACGCGCCAGTGAGAAGATCGAATAGCGGGATTTCGGGTTCGCTTTCACGGCACTCTCCAAAGGCTGCGCATTTCTTGTCGCGGTATGCACCGCAGCAGCGCGTTTATGGCATCTTGTTAGCGTCTCTCGATATCAAATTTCCGACATGCGCGCTCGCGTCGCGATGCCGCGCCTTGTGGCACGCCCCGCCAACCGCTACGTTCCGCGCATATTGTCATGGAGGCTGCCCGTGTTTTATGCCCTTGCCGGAGCCATCGCGCTCTTAACGGCGCTGGTTCTGATCCTGCCCTTTGTGCGCAGCAATGTGAAAGCCGCCACGCGTGCCGAGCATGATGTTGAGGCATACCGTGCGCAACTCACTGAAATCGAACAGGATTTATTACGCAGCGTCCTCACCGAGACCGAGGCGGAGGCCGCCCGTACCGAGGTTTCCCGCCGTCTGCTCAACGCCGCCGACCGCGCCGGAACCGAAACCGCCGCTGACGCTCTGCCACAGCGCGGCAAAACCGCTATCACACTGGCCACCGCTATCGGAACACCCCTGTTTGCGGCTTTTCTCTACGCACTTATCGGCGAGCCGGGCCGTCCGGATGAGCCGCTGGCCTACCGCGCAGAGGTCGCCGCCCAACTGGCCCAACGCCCCGCGCAGGAACAGGCGGAGGCGGTGATTGCCGAAGAACGCGCAGATACCCCCTCACAATCCCTGTCAGCGGAGGCGCAGCGTTTCGCGGAACTCATTGATAAAGTTAAAGAAAAACTCGCCGAAACACCGGATGACACACGCGGACGCCTCCTCCTCGCACGCTCGCTCAGCCGTGTTGAACGCCATGAGGAAAGCTGGCGCGAATACGCAAAACTGATCACCACAAATCCCGACCAACCTGCTGAAATATTTGCGGAAATGGCCGAAAGCATGATGCAGGCGACGCAAGGCTACATATCGCCGGAGGCGGAATCCGCCATTGATCTGGGGCTTCAGCGGGACACCGCAGACGCGCGTTTGCGCCATTTTAAGGCGATGGCCCTTGCCCAGCGCGGAGAGCTGGAACAGGCGCACAGCCGCTGGGTTGCGCTGCTGGATGACGCTCCGGCGGGCGCACCCTGGGCGCCAATGGTCTACGAACGCACCGCAGAAGCGGCCCTGGAACTGGGCATCGCTCCGCCAAAACCCCCGAAATCCGCGCCTGCCACCGTTCGCGGCCCCGATGCCGAACAGATCGAAGCCGCCTCCGGAATGTCCCCTGAAGACCGCCAGTCCATGATCGAAGGCATGGTCGACGGCCTCGCCGCCCGCCTCGAAGAAGACCCAGGCGTAGTCGCCGAATGGGTGCAATTGATCCGCGCCTATACCGTTATGGGACGCATTGAGGAGCGCGACGCTGCCATAAAAGCCGCAATGGAGGCACATAAAGATGACAGTGTGGCGCTACAACAGATACAAGAGGCCGCCCGTTAGATGCTGTATAAAACACCCGAAGATTTCCTGAGTGCCATAGGCAAATCGGGCGCGCTCATCGGTCTCGATCCGGGTACAAAAACCATCGGCGTCGCCGTCAGCGATGAGCGACGCTCCCTCGCATCCCCCTTGGAAACCATCGAACGCCTCAAATTCGCCCAAGATGCCGCGCGGCTCAAATCGCTGATGCAGGGCCGCACGGTGGCGGGATTCGTTATCGGGATGCCCGTCCACATGGAGGGCGATGCCGGACGCCGCGCGCAATCCGTGCGCGCCTTCACCCGCAATCTTGAGCAGATCATAGACCTGCCTGCCCTCTACTGGGACGAGCGCCTCTCCACCGTCGCCGTCGAGCGCGCGATGATCGACGCCGATCTCAGCCGCGCCAAACGCGCCGCCCGAATCGATGCCCACGCCGCCGCCTTCATCCTGCAAGGGGCCATCGACCGCCTTGCGGTCCTCGCGGCACAGGCTTAAATATCGGATATGAGCAGCAATCCAACAGACGAAATATGGCGCCGCGATGAGATCGAATCGCCTTGCATCAAAGTGTGCCTGATGCACCCCGCCGCCCGCCTGTGCATGGGCTGCTACCGTACCGGAGCCGAAATCGCCGCATGGTCGCGCTACTCCCCCGAACAACGCCGCACGATCATGAACGACCTCCCCGCCCGCGCCATCCAGGTCGATAAAACGCCGATGAAGCGTAAAGGGGGTAGAGCCAGAGCGATTTCGAGGGAAGCCGACAGGCTTTCCGACCCGGAAGTCGCGCCAGACACAAGACGCGGCAATTCTAACTTGAGGACGGACACGTGATTTACGGCCTCAAAGAACCACCTTTCCCGCATTCAATGCGGGGTCTCTTTCAGCTGAGTAAGTTGCTCCCAGGGGTACCGCATCGACGTGCGGGGCAGCGGAATTTTATAAAATTGGTTGGTATCAGCATGAAACGCCTCATCCCACTGATCGCCCTCGCCACCCTCACCGGATGCGGCGCGGTTGATTCCGGCATCACCCAAGATACCGACAAGATGATGGGCGCATTCTACATGCTGCTCCTGCTCGCGTTTCTGCTGTTCGGGCGCAGCGGCACAACGCCCATCGCAAAACTGCTCAAATACGCGGCCATCTGGGGCGGCTTGCTGATCTTCCTGATGCTGGCCTACAGCTATCGCACCAACCCCGACGGTGTGGTCGGGCGCTTGCAATCCGAGCTGCTTCCGGCGGTACCGCAAACAACGGATAGCGGCGATGTCATCCTCACCAAAGGCAGCAACGGCCATTTCTCGACCCGCGCGATGGTCAATGGTGAGCCGAATTTCTTCCTGATCGACACGGGCGCATCCGATGTGGTGCTGCCCTACCGCGACGCTGAAAAGTTGGGTTTCAACCCTTCCGGCCTCGCCTTCAGCCAAATCGTCAGCACCGCTAACGGCACCGCCTACGCGGCACCCATCGTGATCGACACGCTGGAGATCGGCGGCATCACCGTAACCAATGTCCGCGCCTCCGTCTCCCAAGAGGGCAACCTCGATACCGCCCTGCTGGGCATGAGCTTCCTCAACCGCATCAGCAGCTTCACCTTCGCGGGCGACAAGCTGATGTTAAGACCCTGACTTCGCTCGCAGCGAATAGCGGGCGCTGGCGCATACCTGCCCCGCACTTCATGCGAGGCCCGGCAGACCCCGCCTCTATCCCTTGCCGCGATGCGCGTTTAACGCCGCCGCAAGCCCGCTTGTCGAACAATCCCCGCCTTCGGGCAGCACAGCCGGATCATCAAATGCCCCGGACAGCTCCTCGGCCAGCGCTTTGCCCAACTCCACGCCCCATTGGTCGAACGAGTTGATCCCCCAAAGCGCGCCTTCCACCAGCACCCGATGCTCATACAGTGCGATCAGCGATCCCAGCGTTTCCGGCGTCAGCTTCTCATAAACCAACGTCACCGAAGGGCGATTGCCCTCGAAATGCCGATGCGGAGCCAGCCTGTCCGCTTCCGCCTCACCCGACCCCGCCGCCAGCATCTCGGCGCGCGCCTCATCACCGGAACGGCCACACATCAACGCCCGCGACTGCGCCAGACAGTTAGCCATCAGCACTTTATGATGCGAGTCAAGACCCGGTTCATGGCCACGCCCCGCAATCAGGAACTCAACCGGAATAACATCCGTCCCCTGATGCAACAGCTGAAAGAACGCGTGCTGCGAGTTTGTCCCCGTCGCCCCCCAAACAATTGGTCCCGTCGCTCCGACAATCCGGGTTCCATCCGCCCGCACAGACTTACCGTTCGATTCCATATCCAACTGTTGCAGATAGGAAGGGAACCGCGACAACCGATGATCATAGGGCGCAACCGCCCGCGTCGGGTATCCCAGAATCGTCCGGTGCCAAACGCCCACAAGGCCCATCAATATCGGCAGGTTCTGTTGCGGCGCGGCTTCACGGAAATGGTCATCCATCGCCCGTGCACCTGCGAGAAACTCATTGAACCGCGCCGCGCCAATCGCCAGCGCAACGCTCATCCCGACCGCCCCCCAAACAGAATAGCGCCCCCCGACCCAGTCCCACATATCAAACCGGCGGTCAGGGCGGATCCCGAATGCGGCAACGGCGGGTTTATTGACCGAAATCGCGGCAAAATGGTCCCCGACAGCCTGCTCACCCAACGCATCCACCAGCCACGCCCGCGCCGTATCCGCATTGATCGCGGTCTCAACCGTGCCAAAACTCTTCGACACGACCAGCACAAGCGTCCGCGACGGGTCGAGATGTTTGAGCACATCCCCAACGGACGCCCCGTCGGCATTAGACACAAAATGCACACGCGGCCCGTCGCAATAGGGTTCCAGCGCATGAACGACCGTCTCCGGACCAAGGTCAGAGCCGCCGATACCGATATTCACAACATCCGTGAAGGTGCCCCCGACACCGTTGATCGCACCGCTGCGCACGCCTTCGGCAAATTCAAACATCCGCTCCCGGCCCGCACGGACCATCGGCATGATGTCTTCCCCCTCCAACGGCAACGTGGCCGCATCATCGGCCCGCAGCGCCACATGCAACACAGCCCGCTTTTCCGTGATATTGACCTTACATCCCCGGAACATCGCATCGCGCAGCGCCTCAACACCCCGCAATTCCGCGAGATGTAGCAAATCACTCCGCACCGCGTCATCGATCAGCGTTTTTGAATAATCCAGCAGGATACCCGCACCGGAGGCTGAGTAATTCTCAAAACGCCCTGAACCACCAAAAAGCGCATCAATACGCGCATCAGCCAGTCGCTTAGCATGTTTGCGCAGTTCATTCAAAGCGGAGATCATCCTGCACTGCCTCTTTCGCGTTCTTCACAATATATACGCGACAACTTTAAGGCATCGGGGTAAATTCAAGGTGAGGGAACTGTGTAAACAGTTTTTAACAATAATCCGCCTTCAACTGCCTTCCACAAGAATCTGCAAGCTGGTCGACGCCGCTTGGCGCATGGCACGTACCGGCTGATATTCCGGGCTGTGATACCACGCCCGCGCTTTCTCGATGGTGGGAAAGCGGATTACGACCACCCGCTCGCCAATCGGTGCCGCCTCAAACGCCTCCATCGGCCCGCCCCGCACCAGATATTCACCGCCATAGCTGTCCACAATCGGCGAGACGGCGGCGACATAATCCTTATACGCTTCAGGATCGGTAACGGTGATTTGGGCAATAACGTATCCGGCGGGCATCAGCGCGCTCCTTCTTTTGGTTCATCTTGCAAACCATAGCTGCCAAAGCCGCGCATGGTATCCGCAATCTCTTCTTCGTTCAGCAGCACAGGCCCGCCAATCAACAATGATTGATAATATTGCTGCGCCAGCGTTTCCAGCTCAACGGCCAGCCACATCGCCTTATCCAGACCCGCCCCGACCGTCAGCATCCCGTGATTGGCCAGCAAACACGCATTGCGCCCCTCCAACGCGGACAGCGCCGCCCCGGACAACGCCGCCGTGCCATAGGTCGCATAGGCCGAACAGCGTACAGAGTCCCCGCCAAACGCCGCCACCATGTAATGCGCCGCCGGGATTTCCTTTCGCGCAATAGCCAGTGTCGTGCAGTAAACCGAATGCGTATGCACCACCGCCCCCGCTTCGGGCCGCGCGCGCAGAATATCAAGGTGAAACCGCCATTCTGTCGAGGGTTTCAACGGTCCTTGCCACGTGCCGTAATCACCCTCAAGCGGCATCGACGCAATCATCTCCGGTTCCATCCGCGCATACGGTGTTGCGGATGGCGTAATCAGCATTCTGTCTTTATACCGCACCGAAATATTGCCCGACGTGCCTTGGTTGAGACCGGACTCATTCATCCATAAACACTGGCGGATAATACTCTCCCGCAGCGCAAGCTCCCCGCTCTCCATACAGCCTCCAAAACCAATCAACCGCTATCGGTATATTTTTGGTTCAAATCTGGTTCTAACTCTGTTATCCTATGCTAATACACGACAAATGCACGCTCACAACCGGGAAACCCGATGATCAGCGAGACCCCCGCGCCACAGAATCCGCATCGCACAAAGAAACTCAACGCATCCGACGTTGTGGCGTCGCTGAAACGCGATATTTCCGATGCCAAATTCACCACCAACGAGCGCCTGCCTGCAGAACGCGAACTTGCTGAAACCTTCGGCATCGCCCGTGGCACCTTGCGTGAAGCGCTCAAACAACTTGAAGCCCAAGGTTATGTAGAGCGCCGTGCGGGCAGTGGTACTTACGTGATCTATGTCGGTGATGAGAGCCTGCGCTCCGTCGTCGAAACCACCCGCCCGCTTGATCTGGTCGATGCCCGCTTCGCGTTGGAGCCGCATATTTGCCGCCTCGCCGTCCTGCAAGCCACCGACCGTGACCTTGACCGCGCCGAGCTTGTCCTTCGCCGCATGGAAACCTGTAAGGGCAATATCGAGGCTTATGCCGAAGGGGATGAGGATTTCCACATGCTCCTCGCCGACATCACGGGTAATGCGATGATCAAATGGATGATGACGCAGGTTTGCAAAGTCCGGGGCCACACCCAATGGGCCAGAATGCGCGCGTTGACCCTCGATGAGGCGGCGATGAAAAAATACAACGCCGAGCACCGCGCCATTCTCGCCGCCATCCGCGCCCGCGAGCCGGAAAATGCCGCCGACCACATGAAAGCCCATCTAAGCGCCGCCCGCATCTCCCTCATGGACGCCATGCAGGCATAGCTGCGCGCAAAACGGGAGCGTATTTCGATATTCTGAATCGCCGCTTCAGCCCGCAGGGATTGAGCGCCCCGCCCGTTTCTGCTACCCGCTGCGCCATGCGTACACTCACACCAGATAAAACCCGCTTCTCCGTGGCCCCGATGATGGATTGGACTGACCGTCACTGTCGGGTCTTCCACCGGATGCTGTCGAAGCGGGCTTTGCTTTATACCGAGATGGTGACGGCGCCGGCGGTGATCTTTGGCGATAAGGAGCGGTTGCTGGGGTTCTCCGATGTGGAGCATCCAGTGGCGTTGCAGTTGGGCGGGTCCGATCCGGTACAGCTGGCCGAGGCGACGCGGATCGGGGCCGGGTTTGGCTATGACGAGATCAATCTCAATGTCGGCTGTCCGTCTGACCGCGTGCAGAGCGGGGCGTTTGGCGCGTGTTTGATGCGCGATCCGGGACTGGTGGCGCGGTGTGTAGAGGCGATGATTGCGGCCTCTGACGGGGTGGAAATTACCGTGAAATGCCGGATTGGTGTTGATGACCAAGTGCCTGCGCAGGCGCTGCGGGACTTTCTGGCGCAGGTGTCGGGTGCGGGGGTGAGGCGGTTTACGGTTCACGCGCGGATGGCGTGGCTGGAGGGGCTGTCTCCGAAGGAAAACCGGACGATTCCGCCGCTGGATTATGCGCTGGTGGCCGCTGTGCGGGACGAGAAACCACAGCTGCATATCTCGCTAAACGGCGGGATCGGGACATTGGACGAGGCGGCGGCGCATCTGGATGGTGGATTTGAGGGCGTGATGATCGGGCGGGCGGCCTATCACGAGCCGTGGGCTACGCTGTCGCAGGTGGATGAGCGGTTGTTCGGTGATGCCCCGCGCGCGGGCGGCGAGGCCGATGTGATCGAGGCGATGATTGAGTATACCGCCTCGCGCGGCGCGCCCGTGAAGACGGTCGGGCGGCATATGCTGGGCCTGTTCAACGGTAAGCCGGGGGCGAAGGCGTGGCGGCGGTATCTGTCCGAGCATATGCACTTGCCCGACGCGGGGCCGCATACCCTGCGCGATGCCTATCAGCAGATGGCGCGGCACCCTGTCTATGCATAAGGCGCTGCGGGAATATCGTGAGGACGGGTTTACGGTTTTTGCGCCCGATGCGGCGATGACGGCCTGGGCACGGGCGTGTGCGCCTGTTGCGGAGCGGTTGATGGCGGATCCGGCGCTGGCGCATTGGTATCGGTGCGCGGGAACATGGTTTGCGGGGGTTAATGTGCTGCCCAATGATGCGGGCGGTGCGGTGGTGGCTCATGCTGTGCCGCCGCTGGCCGGCGTGGCGGTGGGTTTTGTGCGCGAGGAGCTCGGGTTCGCGGGCTTTGCGTGGGATGCGGCGCAGATTTCTGTTGTTTATCCGGGCTATCCACAGCACGGGGAAGAGGATACCGGGGCCAGCTTCCGCTATCGCCGCAACCGGATGGCCGCGCATGTGGACGGGCTTGAGCGGTCGGCAGACAGACGGCGGAAATTGTCAGAGACGCACAGCTTCTTGCTCGGCATACCGCTCGGAGATACGGGCGACGATGAGGGCGCATTCGTGGTTTGGCGCGGGTCTCATAAGGTGATGCGGGCGGCGTTTGAGGCGGTTTTTGAGGGCATTGCGCCGGAGCGCTGGCGTGAGGTGGATGTTACCGACGCCTATGTCGCCGCGCGCAAGCGTTGCTTTGAGGAATGCCAGGCGGTGCGGATCGCGCCGGGGTTGGGCGCGGCGTATGTGATGCATCCGCTGGCGCTGCACGGGGTTGCGCCTTGGGATGAGGGGGAAGGTTTCCGGGCGGTGGCGTATTTCAGGCCGGACGCGTTTGATGGCGATCCGGCGCGGTGGTTTGACTCATGTTGATCGCGGATGCCTCTAGGGGCGTAGCGCCGCCTTCATAACTTCATACCCCGCCAACGCACCGACAATGTCCCGTTTGTCAGGATGCAGTTTGTCCACAACCCGCGCAACAGGGGCGGCGATGGTGAGCAGGCGCAGGAGCGTTTGCAGTTCATCAGCGGTGGCCTCACTCATGGTCACTTTGAAGCGTGCCATCGCTTGCGGCGCAATGCTTCGGGAGGCAGGGTGGACGCTCAGATCCATGATCCACAAGAAAATATCGCGGGCTTGCGCGGCGGGCATCGGCATCACTTCCCACGGGCGTTCTTCAAGGTCGAGCAGGGTCGCGACGCCATCGCGCCAGCCGAAATCACGGATTTTGGGACGACCATGAGCGAACCCCTTCGCGTGCAGGGTTGCGAGCGTATCGGTCATTGTCATGAGAGCGATGTGCAGATCTTCCTCGGTCAAAGCCAAGCGGCGGCGGGTGGTTTCGTCTTTGACCGCAGCGTCAAGGGCGATGCCAGCATCGGTCAGGATCAGAAAATCGCGGTCGCAGTAGCGCACCTTCGGCACAGGTAAGTCAGCGGCATCGAGAATGGCGATTTGCTCTGCCTGTCGCAGCAAACTGTCACCGCCCTTGCCCGCTTTCGAGGGACGCAAGATAGGCAAGGGGAGGGAGTATCCGAGTGCGGCGAGGGCTTTGCGATAGATGTCACGCTTGGGGTTTTCATTGGTCTTGACCCAAACGCGCCCGTTCGGCGTGTCCAACGATGATGCGCCCGGATATTGCACCGTCGTTTCCGGAATGCCGAGTAAGTGAACAGTCTCAGATGGCAATTTAAGTTGAATCATGACACGACAACTCTACCAAAAGCAGAGTCATCAGGCAAATTCAGCCACGATGGGGCACGGCAATCGTTTGAAAGGCCAACCTGCTAAAATCACCTGCTGAGAAGTCGTTTTACAGATTGCAAATTGTCATCGCCGGACTTGTTCCACGAGTGTCCGGCGGTTTTTACTTTTTAGGTGCTTGGTCACTATTAGCGGAAAATGCTTCATATGAAGCTAGCGCTTCACATTTACTGAAAAATATTAATTTCAAACCGAAAGTCACCCCGCGACTTGTTCGCGGGGTCCATCGTGCAAGGCGTGTGGACAAATGGATACCGCGATCAAGTCGCGGTAAGACAAGAC
>CALFAK010000112.1 GCA_937948985.1 uncultured Neomegalonema sp.
TCCCGCTCCAGACGCTCCCGCCATGCGCCAAGCCATGCCGCGCCCTCGCCGCTAACCTGCGCCTGAAACGCAGCGTCATTTCCGCTTTGTGCCGCCGCAAGATGCCGGAAAGTCAGCGTGAAATCCGCCCCTTTCGCCTCCATCAGAGACAGCAATCCGGTGACAAGATCGAAATCCCCGGCCTCCGCCGTCGCCAACCCCAGTTTCGGGCGCATCGCCTCCAGCCATTTCGCGCCATAAATCCCCGGAAACGCATTCACGCTCTCCGTCAAAATCTCAATCGCCTTGTCGGTATCCGCATCCACCAGCGTAATCAGAGTCTCCGCCAAACGCGCGAGGTTCCATTGCGCAATCGCGGGCTGGTTCGCATAGGCATAGCGCGCCGTGTGATCGATGGAGCTGAACACCGTATCGGCGGCGTAACGGTCGATGAAGGCGCACGGGCCGTAATCAATCGTTTCGCCGGAGACCGTCATATTGTCCGTGTTCATCACGCCGTGAATGAAGCCGACACTCATCCATTTCGCAATCAGTGCCGCCTGCGCCGCACTCACCGCTTCCAGCAACGCCAGATACGGATTCGCCGCCGCCGCCGCTTCCGGATAATGCCGCGTGATGGCATAATCGGCCAGTTGCCGCACCTTGTCATTCTCACCGCGCGAGGCAAAAAACTGGAACGTGCCGACGCGGATATGGCTGGCAGCAACCCGCGTCAGAATCGCACCGGGCAGCGCTGTTTCCCGCAGCACAGGCTCGCCCGTGGATACAGCGGCCAGCGCCCGCGTCGTCGGGATACCCAGCACGTACATAGCTTCGCTGACCAAATATTCGCGCAGCACAGGCCCGACAGCCGCCTTGCCGTCGCCCCCGCGAGAGAACGGCGTGCGGCCCGATCCTTTGAGCTGAATGTCACGCCGCCGCCCATGCGTGTCGATCACCTCGCCCAGCATCAACGCCCGCCCGTCGCCCAGTTGCGGCGAAAACCCGCCGAACTGATGCCCCGCATAGGCTTGTGCCAGCGGCGTCGCGCCCTCCGGCACAGCATTGCCCGCCAGAACCGCCAGCCCCGCATCTGAAGCCAGCGCAATCGGATCAAGCCCCAACTCCACCGCCAACGCCTCGTTGACTTGCATCACCTTCGGCGCTGGCGCTTCAGCGGCTTGCCACAGCGTATAAAACCCCTCCAACTGCGCCGCATAGGTGTTGTCGAACGCGAAATGCGGTGCAGTTTGGGTCATCGGATCGCCTCAGGTCAGAACGGTTTCACGTTTCGGCAGTTTCCAGCCGCGACGCACAAAGTGACACGTATACCCGTGCGGGATGCGCTCAAGATAGTCCTGATGTTCCGGCTCCGCCTCCCAAAACGCGCCGACGGGTTCAACTTCTGTCACAACCTTACCGGGCCACAGGCCGGAGGCATCGACGTCCTTGATCGTCTCCTCAGCGACTTCTTTTTGTGCATCATCGACATAGTAAATTGCCGACCTGTAGCCCAATCCCCGGTCATTCCCTTGCCGGTTCAGCGTGGTGGGATCGTGGATTTGGAAGAAAAACTCCAGCAGGTCGCGATAGGTGATGATGGTGGGATCAAAGATAATCTCGATCCCCTCCGCATGGGTGCCGTGATTACGGTAGGTCGCATTTTCCACATCGCCGCCGGTGTAGCCGACAGTCGTGTCCAGAATGCCGGGCATCTTGCGGATCAAATCCTCCATGCCCCAGAAGCACCCTCCCGCCAGCACGGCGCGTTCGCGATTGGTGGTCATGTCCCTTGCTCCCTGATTATGAGTGTTAACCACACAAATAGGCGCGCGCCGCTTATTTTCGAGGGTGCGCGCCGTTCTGTTCGCTCCCGGCATAAAAAAAGGATCCGGGAATTACCCCGAACCCTCCATTTTCCGATACATTACCTCAGGAGCGCGCGCGGGCTTCAAGATCAGCGATAAAGCGATCCAAATCACCGCCCATACTGTCAATCATTGAGGTGAATTCAGACCGCTGCGATGTATTCATCGACACACCCTCAACCACCAAATCAGCGACCAGCGGACGCCCTGACCGGTCACTGATGAGCCAACCCACAACCAATGCCGGTTCCGAGCCGCGTCTCACTTCGGTATCAACCAGATACCCGCTCCTCCCGCCATCACGCGTGCGGATGATGTCCATCTTCTCGCCCTGATATTCATCGAAACGCTTCACATAGGTGTGTGTGACAAAATTCTTAAACGCCTCAATGTAGCGGGCTTTTTGCGCATCCGACATGACACGCGCGTACCGTCCGAGCGCGAAGCCCGCAATCTGACGCATATCCGCGTTTTCATCCATGATCCGACGGAATTGCGGTTCTTTACTCATGGCCGATCCGGGCGCACGGATCAGCGCGAGGATCTGATCTTGAACGCTTTTAACAAGCGCAACAGCCGCGTCTTCGCTCGCTTGTACGGGCAGCGCGGTAAGGGCGGTGGCCCCGAAAAAAGCGGTTGTGGCGGTCAAAAATTGGCGACGTTCAATCATATTTCTCTCCTGCCATGCACATCAGTGCACGGTCTTAACGACATCGTAGCCCCTGTTGGAAACAAGCCTAAAACTGTTCGGACTCGTATATATCCGGCAGAGCGTCGCCACGTATATCGCCATTGAGTATGGCGTTCTTGCGGCGCTGCAGGTACAAATCCCTAACGGTAATGTAACTGTCAGGGCTTTCATACAACGCGCCATCAATCACGCTGCCAAACCGGTATCGCGTGTCAATTATCCCTGCCGCTCGTCTTCCCGCGCCGATATAGGTGACGGCATTGCCGCTGAAGTAGCTGAGCGGATTCAAAGCGAAATCGCCTGCCAGCCCCACTACACTGCGTGCGGTATTCGGGCCGATTAAGGGCAGCTCATAATACGGTCCCGATTCCGCGCCCCAGACAGCAAGGGTTTGGCCGAAATCTTCATCATGCTCAGGAATACGCATCTCGGTTGCCGGATCAAGCGCGCCCAGTCCGCCCAAGGTCGCATTCACGGCGAAGCGCGCGGCGGTATCTCCGGCACGCTCAAGATTGCCTTGCAGCAACGCGTTCGTAAAGGTGCCCGGCAATGACAGGAACCGCACTTCGTTATTGATGATGTGCTTGAAAGTCTCCGGAACGGCCAGCTCATATCCCTTTGAGAGGGGGCGCAACAACACGGTGTCGACACCTTTGTTAAAGCTGTGTACAGCGCGATTCACCTTAACCGCCGGGTCATACCCGTTCTCCACAGTTGAAGAGGTGCTGCACGCTGAAAGGCCGAAAAGCGCGCCTGCTAGAAGTGCGGTTGTCGTGCGCAGGGAGTTTTTAAGCGATGCCATGTTTCATAATCCAAACTTCTGTTGTACATTACATTAGGTCATTATGGCGATAAACAAAGTCTGTTCTGCGTCTATTAATAAGCTGTTGCAGAAAGTTGCTGTGCTGCCATCCCTTGCGCACGTTTCAGTGAGACGGCATACCGATACCCATGAATAGTAAAGTAAGTGCGGATGCCATCGGGATGGAGGTGGCGCTTGAGGCGTTAAAAGGGGCAGCCGAGGTTACTCGACTGCGGATTCTTTTCGTGCTCCGCTATGGCGAATTGACCGTCAGTGAGTTGACCCAAGTGCTTGGTCAAAGCCAGCCCCGTATTTCCCGCCATTTAAAATTGCTCGTCGATTCCGGCTTGATCGAGCGCCGCCGCGAAGGAAGCTGGGCCTTTTTCCGGCTCAGGCAAAATGGCTTTCCCGCGCAGCTTGTTCAATTTACCCTGGACGGCTTGTCAGAAAGTGATCCGGGTTTAATCCGCGATGTGCAGCGCTTGGAGCGTGTCCGTGAGCGGCGGGCGGAGGTGGCGGCGGAATATTTCCGCGAAAACGCTTCCGAATGGGACCGTCTGCGTGCCCTTCATGCTTCTGAGGATGCTGTTGAGGCGGCAGCGCGGGGATTGCTGAAACCTGCGAAGGGCAAGCAATTCTCGCATCTTCTTGATCTGGGCACAGGCACCGCGCGGATGCTGGAGGTGTTTGCCGGGTCTTACGAGAGGGCTGTTGGTTTTGACATCAACCAGGACATGCTCACCTTCGCACGTTCGCGTTTGGATACGCTGCGGCTTGAGGGCGCTGAGTTACGCCAGGGTGATATTTTGGCATTGCCGACTGAATTTGACGGCGTGGCCGATGCCGCAATCGTGCATCAGGTGTTGCACTTCCTCGTTGATCCGAGTTTGGCATTGGCCGAGGCGGTGCGCGTTATGCGAATGGGCGGGTTGTTGCTGGTCGTCGATTTCGCCCCGCACGAGGTTGAGTTCCTGCGTGAGCAACACGCGCACAGGCGTCTCGGTTTTGCGCGTCAGGACATGGAACGTATGGCCGGAAACGCTGGTCTGCGCGCTAGAGACTATGTTGAGATCGCCGCCCCGGCAGACAAAGGTGATCAAGGCTTAACGGTCTCTCTGTGGTTGTTTGAAAAGGTTTAAGACGCGTCTAATTGCACAACTGCAATACCGGAATACGATGAGGGGTTTGAGGCGTTACCAATCGCGCTGCCCTGCTTGAGAGGAATGATTATGTGGCAGTTTTGGGTTGATCGCGGCGGCACCTTCACCGATTTGGTGGCGCGCTCTCCGGAGGGGGAGTTGAAAACCCATAAACTGCTGTCCGAGAACCCTGAACAATACAAAGACGCGGCGGTTCAGGGTATTCGTGAACTTCTGGGCCTTGGCGCGGATGATCCACTGCCTGAGGGTGCGATCGAAGCTGTCAAAATGGGCACAACCGTCGCCACCAACGCGCTGTTGGAGCGTAAAGGCGACCGCACTTTGCTACTGATTACGCAAGGTTTGGGCGATCTGCTGCGCATCGGCTATCAGGCGCGGCCTCAGCTTTTCGATCTGGAGATCAAGCTCCCTGAATTGCTTTACGAGCGCGTTGCTGAAGTTTCCGAGCGTCTTGATGCGCAAGGCGCCGTTCTGGATGCCTTGAACGAAGACATCGCCCGCTCCGCCCTGCAATCGGCCTATGATGACGGCCTGCGCGGCGTCGCGATTGCATTCATGCACGCCTATCTGAACCCGGCGCATGAGCTGCGCGTGGCGGAAATCGCTCGTGAAATCGGCTTTACGCAAATCTCCACCAGTCACCAGACTTCGCCGCTGATAAAGCTGGTCGGGCGCGGTGATACTACTGTCGTTGACGCCTACCTCACCCCCATCCTGCGGCGCTATGTTGAGCAGGTGCGCGATGCGTTGGGCGGACAATCGGCAACACGGCTGATGTTTATGCAGTCAAATGGCGGTTTGACAGACGCCTCGCTGTTCCAAGGCAAAGATGCGATTCTGTCCGGTCCTGCGGGTGGTGTCGTCGGCATGGTCAAGACGGCGGCACTGGCAGGGTATGACAAGATTATCGGCTTTGACATGGGTGGAACCTCCACCGATGTCTGCCATTACGCGGGCGAATACGAGCGCAGCTTTGAGACGGAAGTCGCGGGCGTGCGGATGCGCGCGCCCATGATGCACATTCATACTGTCGCTGCGGGTGGTGGCTCTATTCTAAGCTACCGCGATGGCCGTTATCAGGTCGGTCCCGAAAGCGCGGGCGCCAACCCCGGCCCTGCTTGCTATCGGCGCGGTGGTCCGCTGACCGTGACTGACTGCAACGTCATGCTCGGCAAACTGAATCCGGATTTCTTCCCGGCTGTCTTCGGCCCCGATGCGGATCAGCCTCTTGATGCGGAGGTGGTCAAACAAAAATTCGTTATCATGGCTGCTGAAATTGCCGAACAATCCGGCGATGACCCGCGCAGTCCTGAGGAAACCGCCGAAGGCTTCCTGCGCATCGCCGTGGAGAATATGGCTAACGCGATCAAAAAGATAAGCGTCCAGCGCGGCTACGATGTCACGAAATACACCCTCAACTGCTTTGGCGGGGCAGGGGGGCAACATGCCTGCCTCGTTGCCGATGCGTTGGGCATGGAGCGTGTGTTCCTGCATCCGTTCGCGGGTGTACTGTCGGCCTACGGCATGGGCTTGGCCGACATTCGCGCCTTACGGGAACGCCAGATCGACCGTCCCGTCAGCGACACGCTGACACTCGACAAAGCAATCGCAGATATGGGGCAGGAGGCGCTGGACGAGGTCGCTTCTCAAGGGATCGACCGCAAAGCCATCATCGTCGTCGCCCGCGCGCATCTGCGCTATGACGGCTCGCATCAGGCGCTCGAAGTCGCCGCCGGATCAGAGGCGCAGATGATCGCCCGTTTCGAGCAAGCCCATCAGGCGCGTTACGGCTTTACCGCCGGAAGCCGCGCACTGACCGTTGAAATGCTGACCGTTGAGGCTATCGGCACAGCCGACAAAATCTCCGATGCACACAGTGAAGAAAATGCGGAGCCGGCAAAGCCGATCTCCCACGTCTCGGCCCGCTCGGCTGGCATCCGCGCCGATACCGCCCTATATGATCGCGACCAAATGGCCCCCGGCCAAAGCGTTGACGGCCCTGCCATTATCACCGAGCGCACGGGTACGAATGTCGTCGAGACAGGCTGGCGCGCGACGGTTAACGTCTACGGTCATCTCATCCTCGACCGTGTCGTCCCGCTCGAACGGATGGAGGCGGTGGGTACGGATGCCGATCCGGTCATGTTGGAGGTGTTCAATAACCTCTTCATGTCCATCGCCGAACAGATGGGTGCGACGCTGGAAAACACAGCCTACTCGGTGAACATCAAAGAACGCCTCGACTTCTCCTGCGCTCTCTTCGATGCCAGGGGTGATCTGGTCGCAAATGCCCCTCATGTCCCCGTGCATCTCGGCTCTATGGCCGAAAGCGTGCGCAAGGTGATCGAGTTGAATCCGGGGATGCGCAAGGGCGATGCCTACATGCTCAACGCTCCGTTCAACGGTGGCACGCACTTGCCGGATGTGACGGTGATAACGCCTGTCTTCGATGAGCCGGGCGAGAATGTGCTGTTCTTCGTCGGCTCACGCGGTCACCACGCCGATATAGGTGGCCGCACGCCGGGGTCCGGCCCGCCTGACAGCAAGCATATCGAAGATGAAGGCGTCGTAATCGACAATTTTCTGCTGGTCGAGCAAGGCGTCCTGCGCGAGCAACCGACCCGCGATTTGCTGGCATCGGGCAAATACCCGTGCCGTAATGTCGATCAGAATATGGCCGACCTCGAAGCTCAAATCGCCTCTAACGCCACAGGCGTGCGCGAAGTCGGGCGGATGATTGAGACATTCGGCCTTGAAACGGTGCAAGCCTACATGCGCCACGTTCAGGATAACGCTGAAGCCTCCGTACGCCGTGTGATCGAAGCGCTGGGCGAGGGGGAATACACCTATCCGATGGATATCGGCTCGCAAATCAAAGTCGCGATTCGTGTGGACCGTGAAACCCGTTCGGCGGAGATCGATTTTACGGGCACGTCGCCACAGCAAGATGGCAACTACAACGCGCCCTTGGCCGTGTGCCACGCCGTTGTCCTCTACGTTTTCAGAACGCTTGTCGGTGTAAGCATCCCGCTTAATCAGGGCTGTTTGAAGCCGATCAAGATTATTGCTCCCGAAGGCAGCATGATAAACGCGCAGTATCCGGCGGCGGTCATCGCGGGCAATACCGAGGTCAGCCAGGCAATGTGCAACTGCCTGTATGGTGCGCTGAAAGTCATCGCCTGCTCGCAAGCGACGATGAACAACTTCATCTGGGGCAACGACACTTATCAAAACTACGAGACGATCTGCGGCGGCACGGGCGCGGGACCGGGTTTTAACGGCACAAGCACCGTGCAATCGCACATGACCAACACGCGCATGACTGACCCTGAAGTGCTGGAGCAACGCTTCCCCGTCCGGGTCGAACAATTCGCCATCCGGCACGGTTCGGGCGGTGAGGGTAAGTGGACGGGCGGAAACGGCGTTATCCGCCGTTTGCGCTTCCTGGATGAGATGACGGCCACAGTCCTGTGCTCGCACCGCCAAGTCCCGCCCTATGGCGTCGATGGCGGCGCGCCGGGTGCGTGTGGTGTGGATCAGGTTGAGCGGGTTGATGGCAGTGTCGATGCGCTCAAAGGCAATGACGAGGCAATCTTAAAGCCGGGCGATGTGTTCGCAATGCAAACGCCGGGCGGCGGCGGATGGGGCACCGCTTGATGCGGTTGGTTGAGGTTGCCGCATGAATACACCTGCCCACGTCCTTGTCGCCGCCGCTGTACTGGCAAAGCCGGACGCGCCAAGGCGTAATATCGTCTTGGTGCTGGGGTCGCTGATCCCTGACGCGCTGATCTTTTGGATGGTGTTTTGGGAGGGGGCCATCAATGGCCGTACGGCGCGGGTCATTTTTGACGAGCTGTATTTCTCGGACTTCTGGCAGCGTTTCTTCGCGATCCCCAACTCGATCCCGCTCTACATCGCAGGTATCGCGGTGGGCCTTTGGCTGCGTGTCGAGTTGTTGTGGATCTTCTGCGGGGCTGCGTTGCTGCATGTGCTGGGCGATTTGCCGCTGCACCATGATGACGGCCACTCGCATTTTTGGCCCTTCACGATGTGGAAGTTTGAAAGCCCCGTCAGCTATTGGGATCCCGGCCATCACGGACAGCTGGTCGGTGCAATTGAGATCGTCCTGTGCTTCGCGCTGGCCGCACTTTTATGGCGGCGGTTCACGGGCGCATTTGGCCGGGCTTTGATTGCGACGGTGGTTGTGGTCGAGATACTGCCGCTTATCGGCTGGGCGCTGATGTTCTGATGAGTTTGCGCACACTGTCCCGCTTTGCGTTCGCTATCGCGCTGCTTGCATTGTTATTCGGCAGCCTTGTGAGCGAGCGCCAACTGGGATTTTCTGTTTCAGGTTATGACAAAGTCGTCCATATCGCCGGATATTTCGCACTGGCAATTCTCGGTGCGCTCGGCTGGCCGCAACGGCGGATGATATTCCTGCTCGCGCTGCCATTGTTGGGCGTCGGGCTTGAAGCGGCTCAAACACTTACCCCGGACCGTCAATTCAGTTGGCAGGATGCGCTCGCCAACGGTGCCGGGATTGGCCTTGGTGTCGCCTTCTCTGTCTGGCTTACGCGTTGGACGGAACGGAAAGCTCGATAAGGTTGGCGTCGGGATCGCGGATATAAAGCGACAATATCGGCCCCGTTGCACCCGTCCGCGTGATCGGTCCTTGCTCAATTTCAACACCCGCAGCCTCCAAACGCTCTTGCGCTGTGGTCAGCGGGATTGAGAGCAAGAAGCACAGATCGCCGGAACCGGGCGTTGGCCTCGCTGATTTCGGTTCAAATTCCTGCCCCGCCTGATGCAGATTGATCTTCTGTGCCCCGAAGCACAGCGCCTTTCGGCCCTCACCAAAGGTCTCAACATGCATCCCCAGAACAGCAGTGTAAAAATCAATGCTTTTGCCGATATCCGCGACTGTCAGCACGAGGTGGTCAAGAGAGGCAATCATAAGCGCTCCGGTTGCAAGTAGGATGTATTCAGCATCAAATATCGCAAAAAAACTTTGATGTTGCGCATTTTTTCGACTCAGGAACCCTTGCCAAAGCCTTAACAGCGTTTCAGTATATTTCCATGAACGGTGACAGTAACGTCTTACCTTTTCCAAACGCCAAGAAGCGTAACGAGGCGGATATAGTCTCGTTCGACCGAAAAGAGCTTGGCTTTATCCTCTCTAAGTACGGCCAACTCGTCGCGGCAGGGGAGTGGCGGGATTATGCGCTGAACATGTCCCATGATTGCGCTGTCTTCTCAATCTTCCGCCGCACAGGCGAGACACCCGCCTACCGGATCGAGAAACGCCCCAAGAACGGCGCGAAACAGGGGCAATTTGCGATCTTCGGCAATGATGGCCGGATATTAAAGCGCGGCCATGATTTGAAACTTGCATTACGCGTTTTTGACCGCAAACTGATCCGGCTGACCAAGGATTAATTTGTAACGTCACAGGAGTTAAGATGGCAGGTTCTCTATCAAATTCTCAATTAAGCGCGTATCGTGAGAACGGTTATCTCTGTCCCGTGCGCGTATTCGCGGAAGATGAAGCGCGCAAACAACGCGATGCGTTGGAGGCTTTGGAGGCGACGCCCGCCGATGCCATTCCGCGCCCCTGCAATCAATACCTGCGTGTCAACGCGCACCTTATCTCTGACGTGCCGTTGGCTGTTGCCGCCAACCCGATGATCCTCGATTGCATTGAAAGCATCCTTGGCCCTGACATTTTGATGTGGGGTTGCGAGTATTTCATCAAGGAACCACATACGCACAAGGTCGTCTCATGGCATCAGGATCTGACCTATTGGGGCATGGATGGCAGCGATCATGAGGTAACGGCATGGGTCGCGCTCTCCCCCGCCACTGAGGCATCGGGGTGCATGAAGTTCGTTCCCGGCAGTCACAAGCAGCAGATCGTTCCTCACACTGATACGTTTTCCGAAGATAACCTGCTCAGTCGCGGGCAGGAGATCGCTGTGGATGTGGATGAGGCGGATGCGATTGTCGCCGCGCTGCAACCGGGTGAGATGTCGCTCCATCACGGGCGGTTGTTCCATGCCAGCGGGCCGAATACGACTGACGAGCGCCGGATCGGCCTTGTCATGCGCTACATCCGTCCCGACACGCCATCCGTGATGAAAAACGACTATGCGATGGTGATGCGCGGTTCCGGTGATACGGGTCCACGCTTGCCGCTTAACCCGTTGCCGGGCACCTTCACAAAAGCCCAACTCGCCCATTATGATCAAGTTCTGGCGGCACAATCGGCGACACTGACCGCCGGTGCCGAAAGCGCGGTCTCGCTTTATGATTGAGGATAGCACAATGACGGACACGGTATCCTTCACCGCCATGAAAGACGGGACGCGTGAAGATTACGAGTTTCTTGAAGAGCGCGAGAAAATCTATCTTGCCGGAACCGCTGATCGTCTGCTGCGCGAACTGCGCTCGCAAGGCGATGAGACGATATCAGGCTATAAGATCACGCGCCTCCAGCACGGCCTGCAATCGGCCACCCGCGCCCGTCGTGACGGTGTGGAGACTGATTGGATCGTCGCCGCGTTGTTGCACGATATCGGCGATGGCTTGGCCCCGCAGAATCACGATAAGTTTGCTGCCGAGATCATGCGTCCTTTTATGCGCGAGGAAGTCGTCTGGACCGTCGAGCATCACGGTATTTTCCAGATGTACTATTACGCCCATCACTACGGCTGGGATCGCGAATTGCGCGAGAAGTACAAGGACAGCCCCTACTATCAATCTTGTGTCGATTTCTGCGAACGTTGGGACCAGTCAAGTTTTGACCCCGATTACCCGATGGACCCGCTTGAGAGCTTTGAGGACGAGGTCCGGACAGTCTTTGCCCGCAAAGCCTATGACGAGGGCATCATGCAAAAGGGCGTCGTTCGCGGCCTTGGTATCGCGGCATGACACTAACCGTCTATCATCTCAAAACCTGCGATACCTGCCGTAAAGCGATCAAGGCCTTGGAAGCGGCAGGGCATAGCCTGACGCTGATAGATGTACGCGCCGATGGTGTGCCGGAGGCTGTTCTGACTGCTGCGGTCGATGTTTTGGGCTGGGAGAGCGTTTTGAACACCCGCTCGACGACTTGGCGCGATTTGGTGGACGCCGAAAAAACAGATATGAGCGCTGCAAAAGCCATTTCGCTCATGGACGCCCATCCAACGCTTATAAAGCGGCCTCTCATTCATGCGGATGGCGTTTTTACGGTGGGTTGGTCAAAAGAAACGCAAACCCGTTTCCGCGCTTGATGTAAAAGATGTGCGGGGCTTGCCCGCACATCGCATAGACTAGCGGTTGCCGCGCAATGCGCCGATGATGGCCATCAGGCCGCCACCGCCAACAAGGCCGGATGCGCCGCTTTGTATAATCGACATGATATCCACGGCTTCACCGCCGCCGCCCATGCCCAACATTGGTAAGATTGAACCAAGAACACCACCTCCGGCAATCCCCGCAATCGAATTACCCAGAGTGCCGAGGCTTTTTCCTTTGAGGAGACCCCCTGCAACGTTACCACCCACTGCGCCTGAAATAAGGCTTATAATCAATCCCAGCATGCTAAACTCCCATTTGATATTTTACTCTACTTGCATTCGTGTATTGTAATGGAAGACGCGCAAGGCGAGAATTTCATTACATTTTTACTCTAGCATGATTTTATCCCGAAGGCTATTTTTTAATTTTTACTATAAGGTTTGTGTTTTTTGAATGCGAATTCTATCTTTTTACAAACCTTAAGGTTGTATGAGTGGTATCACGGACGATCCCGTTTGAGTGAATTGACTGCTCGGTACTTGTGTTCCCGGCACTAAAGTACCATCTTTCCCCTCAACGATTTTTCAATAAATCAGGAGATTAACATGGATCGTCGTACAGTCTTACTCTCAGGAGTTGCTGGTTTGGGTGTTGCTGCAAGCGGCCTTATGGGTGGGCAGGCGCAAAGCCGTGCCAAAGAATTTGAAGTATCTATGACGCCCGAAGAGTGGAAAGAAAAGTTAACGGCTGAACAGTTTTACATCCTGCGTAAAGAGGGGACCGAGCGTCCGTTTACCAGTCCGCTCAACGACAACAAAGAAGTCGGTACCTATCATTGTGCCGGCTGTGATCAGGCGATATATCGTTCTGAAACCAAATATGACTCCAAAACGGGCTGGCCAAGTTTTTGGGACAACATCGATGGCAGTGTTGGCACAAGCGTTGATTACAAGCTGATCTACCCGCGCACAGAAGTTCATTGCGGGCGCTGTGGTGGTCATCTTGGGCATATCTTCGATGATGGCCCTAAACCTACAGGGAAACGCCATTGCCTCAACGGCATCGCGCTGAAATTTGTGGCCGATAAGGCCGCCGGATAAATATTTTCCATTATTGAGACATTCTGATTCAAAATTCTTACCCCGCTTCACTTTGGAAGCGGGGTTTTTATTGCTTTGCGAGAAAATTAATCCACTTTTTCAATTGGTTGTCGTAATTGGAAGCGCTTTTTCAATAATTGAGATTAACCTGAAAAGAAATCCTCCCATTTCGGTACGAATCGGTCACAATGTGTGCGTGTATCAATGTGATTGAAAGAAGCCAGTGGGAGAAAAAATGTCACATAAATTTCTTGTCGGCTATGACGGCAGTGCGGCCTCTCGCCGGGCGCTCGACTTCGCGGTCGATCGTGCTCAGCATCAGGGTGGCTCAGTCATCGTAGCCCATGTTCTTGAGTGGTCGCCCTATTCGTTTTTAACACCACAAGAGATTGAAGAACGCCATGTGCGGCGCAAGGAAGAGCTGAAACGTGCGGAAACCGCTTTGATGAACCCTGTTGTTGAGGCTCTCTCAGCCAAGGGTATCGAGGTCGATACAGCGATCAAATACGGCCATATCGCCGATACGATCTGTGACATCGCAAAGGAAAAAGGCGCAAATCAGGTGTTCATTGGCCGTAACGGTCATGGCGGCATCGCCTCGCGCGTATTCGGCTCCGTTGCGGGATCGCTGGTGCAGACAGCACCCGTTCCCTGCACAATCGTCCCGTAATTAGTGAGAGCATGGTGATATGATGAAAAGACTAAACACACTTGCCCTCGCTTCAATGATGGCGATGTTCAGTACTGCGGCGCTGGCCCAAGAGCAATCGATTGACGAGCGCGTGAATGAAGTCTTCGCGAATTCTACAGGGTGGTTTGTCAGCCTGATCTTCAGTTCGTTTCCCGGAACCAACTTCCCGTGGATCGTGGGATGGTTGGTTGTTGCGGCCACGATTTTCACAATCTATTTCGGCTTTATTCAGGTACGCGCCTTTCCGCATTCGATTGCACTAGTGAAAGGCGATTATTCCGATCCCAATGATGCGGGTGAGGTCAGCCACTTTCAGGCGCTTGCAACCGCGCTGTCCGGTACGGTTGGCCTTGGTAACATCGCGGGTGTTGCCGTTGCCATCGGCATCGGTGGACCGGGGGCGACATTCTGGATGATCATGTGCGGCCTGTTCGGCATGGCTTCCAAATTCACCGAGTGTAC
The DNA here is from genome assembly GCA_937948985.1 of uncultured Neomegalonema sp. Taxonomy (GTDB): domain Bacteria; phylum Pseudomonadota; class Alphaproteobacteria; order Rhodobacterales; family Rhodobacteraceae; genus JAHDDY01. Next base: position 14,032 of record CALFAK010000112.1, read on the forward strand.
GCTGGGCGTGAAGTACCGGAACGAATATCCCGACGGGACCGTTTCCGGCGGCCCGATGTACTACCTGACCAAAGGTTTCGCGGAACGCGGTGTTGCGGGCGGTGGTATCCTTGCCTTCTTGTTCTCGATCTTTTGTATTCTCGGCGCGCTTGGCGGCGGTAATATGTTCCAAGCCAACCAGGCCCACGCGCAAATCACGAATGTCGTTGGCGATTATCCGGGTTGGATCACTGGGGTAATCTTCGCGGGTGTTGTGTTTGCGGTTATCGTCGGCGGACTCAAATCAATTGCCAGAGTTACCGAGAAAGTTGTGCCGATTATGGGCATTCTCTACGTGCTGACCGCGCTGGTCATCATTTTGATGAATGCGGATAAAATCGGTTGGGCATTCGGTCAAATCTGGACCGGGGCATTCACGGGCCTCGGTGTTGCGGGCGGCTTTGTCGGCGCGCTGATCCAGGGTTTCAAAAGAGCCGCTTTCTCTAACGAGGCGGGGGTTGGTTCTGCCGCAATCGCGCACTCTGCTGTCCGCACCAAAGAGCCAATCACGGAAGGCTTTGTTTCCCTGCTGGAGCCGTTTATCGACACGGTTGTGATCTGCACCATGACCGCGCTGGTCATAATCATAACGGGCCAACTGATCTCTGATCCTGAGACCGGCCTCTATGTCCTGAACGAAGCGCAGACTGCGATTGCCACGGTTGACGGTAACTCAGGTGTTGCTCTGACATCGGCGGCCTTTTCGGCCGGCTTTGGCTGGTTCAAATACATCCTCGCCATCGCCGTGATCCTGTTCGCGTTCTCGACGATGATCTCATGGTCGTACTACGGCCTGAAAGCGTGGACGTATCTGGTGGGTGAGGGCAAAGTGAAGGAGCTGATCTTCAAGATCATCTTCTGTGTCTTTGTCGTCATCGGTGCCGCCGCCAACCTTGGTCCTGTGATCGACTTCTCGGATGCCGCGATCTTTGCGATGGCGATCGTCAACATTATCGGTCTCTACGTTCTGATGCCGATTGTGAAGCGTGAATTGCAAAGCTACCAAGCCCGCTTGAAATCAGGGGAAATCAAGAAGTTCCACTAACTTCTTTTGCAAAAAAATCAGAAAGGGCTGATCCCCGGATCGGCCCTTTTTTGTTGCGTATACAAATCCACTAGCACCCTGTTAACCTAAATGCGTAACATTCCCCTGAGTTTAGGGAATTAGTATGTTCGACTCACCAGAATATGACAGCCACGAAGAAGTGGTCACAGTCAGCGATCCTGACAGCGGCTTGCGCGCTGTTATTGCGATTCACTCTACAATACTCGGTCCCGGCTTGGGCGGGGTCCGGTGTTGGCAATATCGGGATGGCATGGACGCCGTGCGTGATGCGTTACGGCTCTCCCGTGGGATGACCTACAAAAATGCCTTGGTCGGACTGCCGCTTGGTGGCGGAAAATCGGTTATTTTGGGTGATCCGGCGATCTCGAAAAGCCCTGCCGCTCTTCAGGCTTTCGCCCGTGCCATTGATCGCCTCGATGGTCGCTACGTTGCCGCTGAGGATGTCGGTATGACTGTCGCCGATATCGACATGATGCGAGATGTCACCCCCCACGTGGCGGGCACAAGCTGGGGTGCTGCCGCAAGTGGCGATCCCTCTCCCTACACCGCTGAGGGTGTCTTTCTGGGTATAAAAGCCGCCGTTGAAGCGCAAAATGGATCGGATGATCTCACAGGTGCCCGTGTTGGCGTGCTGGGTCTTGGCGCGGTTGGTTGGAAACTTGCCGAGAAGCTGAATGAGGCGGGGGCGTCACTGGTTGTCGCTGATATCAACGTCACCCGAACAGTGCGTGCCGCCGCAAACTTTAATGCTAAGATTATCGATCCAATGCGGCTGCCGTTTGAGGAGCTGGACGTTTTTGCCCCGTGTGCGCTTGGGGGAACATTGACGCGTGATTTCGCGGAATCCGCGCCTGTCAAAATCATATGCGGCGCGGCTAATAACCAACTGGCAACCCCTGATGTCGATATGGCGCTTTGGGAGGCCGGAAAACTCTACGCGCCGGATTACCTTGTAAACGCGGGTGGTGTCATCAACGTCGCCGCAGAGGCCGCAGGCGACTACGATGCCTATGCTGTCATGATACGCGTTCGGGCCATTGCCGAGACCGCCCGTGCGGTGTTTGCAGAGGCGAAAGACAAAAACACGCCCACTGGCGCTGTTGCAGACACAATGGCGCTCGAACGCATCGAAGCTGCACGTTCAGTTAGTGTGGCCCAGCGCGCAGAACGGTAGGCTACAATCGATAGTTACCCGCTCCCGGTATGGTGCCTTGTTTTCGACGCATAATTTCAGTACGCGTATGCTGTAATGCATTGAGAACTATCGCTTTTAGTGCGCGGCTTGTTGTTTGATGGCCCACAAGGCGAGTTGCATGTGGGAACGATATAATGACAACATACCCGAATGATTTACCGGCAACAACCGCAACGCCTGCGCGTGTCGCTGTTGGCAGCTCGGTTACCAGCCAGATTGAAACCGCTTTTGACCGTGACTGGTTTAAAGTTTCCTTGGTTGCTGGAAATTCCTATCGGTTCGATCTCGAAGGCACTGGCGACGCCGGAGAGCTTAGTGATCCTTACCTGCGCCTCTACCGCAACGGCACGTTGATTGAGCTTGATGATGATGGTGGTTCCGGCCTCGATTCCCGTATTGAATTCACTGCGACGCAAACCGGCACATTTTTCCTCTCGGCAGGTGGTTATTCGACGCGGACGGGCGAATACCGGCTCTCGGTAGAAGAATTCACACCGCCCTTGCCAGGATCATTGCTCCCAACAATTGATTGGGGAACACAGCTCGCGTCCAACCAGATTGATGTATATTTTGCCGCCGAAGGTCAAAGCCAAGCCGGATATACATCGCTGAAATGGACTGCTTATGAAATCCGGCAAGTTCTCGCGGTGATGGACGAAATTGAGAAATCTGTCGGTGTCACGTTCAATCGTGTTAATTCGCCCGCCAATGCCGAATTTAAGCTCGTTATTCAAGATAATGCGTTTTCAGGATTTTCCGGTCTCATGTTCCCACCGGGCGAACGAAATGAAGGTGTTGGGGTTTTCAACCGTGCTGCGCCAGGCTGGGATTTGTCCAGTGGTGGCGGGCTTGAGCAAGGCGGCACGGGATATCAGCTGATCTTGCATGAGTTGGGACACGGTCTGGGTCTGGCGCATCCGCATGACGAAGGCGGCAGTTCCACGCGGCTTGACGGTGTTACTTCCTCAACCGGCGATTATGGCAACTTCAACTTGAACCAAGGCATATTCACCAATCTCAGTTACAATGACGGCCATCCGAGCGAAGCCGGTACAACGCCCAGCACTTACGGCAGTACAGGCACATATTCACCAATTGATCTCGCTGTTCTGCAAGGAAAATACGGTGCGCCAAGAGCTAACGCTACTGATACCACTTACGTTCTGCCTGATGGCGTTGGTTCCGGTACGTTTTACTCGGCGATTTGGGATACGGGCGGACGCGATACCATCGTTTATAATGGTGTGCGCAGCACGACGATTGATCTGCGCGAAGCGACGCTTATTTCTGAAATCGGCGGCGGTGGTTTCGTGTCACGTGCCAATAACGTCAAGGGTGGTTTTACCATCGCAAACGGGGTCAGGATCGAGGACGCTCTTGGTGGCAGTGGTGCCGATTTCATAACAGGTAACCTTTACTCCAACCATCTTGACGGTAACGCAGGTAATGATCGGATATGGGGTGGCCGTGGGCATGATGATCTGAATGGCAACGCGGGCAACGATAGTCTGTTCGGACAGATTGGCTCAGATACCTTGTCGGGGGGAGCCGGGAACGACCGTTTGCTTGGTGATCAGGGTGATGACATTCTGCGAGGTGGCATTGGCGATGATTACTTGAATGGCGGTACGGGTAACGATGTTCTCAGTGGTGCTGAGGGCGATGATACTTTGATCGCCGGAGTGGGTGATGATCGTCTGACGGGCGGCGCTGGTGATGACAGTCTGAATGGTGCCGCAGGTAATGATACACTTGATGGTGGCGCGGGTGCTGATGTTTTGGTGGGCGGTGCTGGTGATGATATCTACATCGTTGATAATGTCGGTGATACGGTCTCGGATGGCGGCATAGGTTTCGATGTTGTGATTTCGACAGTGAATTTTGACTTACGGAACAGCAATGTTGAACGTCTGAAACTCACCGGAGCTGACGATTTGGAAGGTGTGGGGGATAATCTCGACAATATTATCATCGGTGGAAGTGGCGATAATACTTTGCACGGTCGCGGGGGAGATGATCGTCTGTCTGCTAGCTCTGGTAACGATAAAGTCTATGGCAACGCGGGTGCGGACCGGGTGATTGGCGGCGCTGGAGATGATTTCTTAAATGGCGGCGCAGGAGCGGATGTCTTGGTTTTCCGTGAGAACTATGGCGCTGACATTGTTGGTGGTTTTGCCGATGACGAGGACACACTTGAGTTCTCCGAAACGCTTTGGGGCGGCGGCCTGACCGTCTCTGAAATGATGACAACCTACGCTTCAGTAGTTGGCGCGAGCGTAATGTTCGACTTCGGCGATGGCGATAGCTTGCGGGTGAACAATATCTCCCTGTCGGCACTGGAGGATGATATCGCGTTTGTCTGATGCCTGAAAGTCATCAGAGATCAGACATAATTTGCATCAATAGCCGATGGCGCATCCGTCTTTACGGGGGTCAGAGCCGCCGATCAGACACCCTGTGGCCGGGTCAATCATAATGATTTGCCCGCCCCCAATGGCGACCTCTGGAACACGTGCGTCATGGCCCAGCATGCCGAGACGATTGAGCGTGGACTGGGAATACCCGCGCTCAACATCCAGCACGCCTTTGTCAAAGAATGTACGCGCCCCGTCCATCGCCTCTTGGGGGTCCATGCCGTAATCCACCAGATTGCTTAGCACGCGCGCGTGACCGTTGGACTGATACGCACCGCCCATCACGCCAAGCCCCGCCCAAGGCTTTCCATCCTTGGCAAGGATCGCAGGGATAATCGTGTGCATTGGACGTTTCCCGCCTTTCAGCTCGTTCGGATGCCCCTCTTCCAGCGAGAACGCGGCACCACGGCATTGGAAGTTGATGCCATAGCGCGATGAGGCTTGCAGGCTCCCGAAAGCATGGAAGATGGAGTAGATCAGCGAAACAACTGTCCGATCCTTATCTATGACGGTGATGTAGATCGTATCCTTATGCGGCGCGCCGCCCGTGCCGATTGCCGGACCCAAGGCGTGAAGTTCCGCGACACCATCCAGCAAGTCAGATCGCGCCGCCATTGGATCAATCCGATCACGCAGAGCGTTGACAGTTTCTTCCGAGAGCATATGCGCAAGCCGTTCAGCGGAACCCGGCGTATCCGCATCAGCGATCAAGCGGTTCCGCGCATCATAGGCCAAACGCGCTGCTTCCGCTTCAATATGCGCGCGTTCGGGACCGAACGGATCGAGTGCGCCAATATCAAACCCTTCCAGGATCTTCGCCATCAAAATTGCTGTTGCCCCTTGGCCGTTTGGTGGCAATTCAATCAATTCAACGCCGCGATAGGTGCCGGAAATCGGCGCGACATAGGTGCACGAGGTGGCTGAAAAATCTTCGAGCGTATGCTTGCCGCCGATCGCTTGCAGCGACTCGACCATGTCTTCAGCCACAGGCCCGCTATAAAATCCGGCACGGCCTTCCCGCGCTATAATTTCCATCGCTTGGGCTTGAGCGGGGTATGCGACCATATCTCCGGCTTTTGGCGCGCGATTGCCGTCGAGCAGGAAGTGCTTCGCCATGTCGCCTTTAAGCGAGTCCGCATTCTGGCCCCAGTCCCAAGCGACGCGTGGAGCAACCGGATGACCGTTCCGCGCAATCTCAATCGCTGGTGCCAGCGCCCGGTCCCATCCGAACGTGCCGTGATCCCGAAGCAACGTATCAAACGCATCAATCGCGCCAGGCACACTAACCGCCGCATGACTGTCTTGCGGAATCGCACTCAGCCCATCCGCGCGTAACATAGCGGCATCAAGCACTGCCGGGGCGCGCCCCGACCCGTTCAAGCCGATGGGGCGTTGCTCGCCATCTTTCCAGACCAGCGCAAACGCATCGCCGCCGATGCCCGTCATAGCAGGTTCAAGCAGGCCTAGCATAAGCGAGGCGGTTACAGCGGCATCAACGGCGTTCCCGCCTTCACGAAGACAACGGATAGCACATTCAGCCGCCAGCGGATGCGAGGTTGCGCACATCCCATTGCGCGCATGTACTGTCGAGCGCCCTGGTAATTGAAAATCCCGCATATCGCTCTCCTAATCATTCATCTCGCAAACCAATAGCCATTACGGGGACACGTTCCAAGCACTGCCTTTCTCTTCGTAGTCAAAGGTCAGCTTTGATAGGCGTTCCGGGTCAGCATGTTCTTTAATCATCGCGTTGGAGGCCGTTTCGATCCGCTCTTCCAGCAGGGCCATAAACTCGGCTTTCGCAAGGCCCGGCGGAATTGGTTCAAGGAAAGCCATCGCACAGGTTGCCGGATATTTCTTCCAATCCCGGCGCGGCCAGGCCAGTCCAAGACTCAAGGCAACCGGGGTCGCGGGGATATTCAGTTCGTTATAAATGTGCCAGGCCCCGCCCCGATACCGCAGTTTCCGCCCCGGCAGCATCAATGTCCCTTCGGGGTAGATCAAGATCGGCCGCCCTTCCGCGTGAACCCGACGCGAGCCTTCCAGCACTTCGGGCAGTTGATTGCGCGCCTTGTCCTCAACGGAAACTTTGATATGGCCCAGCTTGCGAACGATACCCCCAACCAGCGGATAATTATCCAATTCGCGCATGGCGATAGCGCCGTAATCGGGGAAGATTGACCCCATCAATGCGATGTCCAATTCGCTCTGGTGCTTGCTGATCAACAGGGCAGGGCGGTTTTCGCCCGTCACATGCTCAAGCCCGCGCAGCTCTACACGCGCGCCCAGAACATGCCGCACCAGCCACACGGTTGCGCTTGACCATTTGTGGAATAGCCACCGGATCGCCCGTGTCCCGCCCAGCGCACTCACGGGAACCGACAGCGCCGCCATAAACAGAGTCGTGGTGTAGAATGTCAGATTGAACAAAAGCGCCCGCACTTAGGACTTCTCGCCAAAGCGGTTGCCGATTAAGGCTTCTAACGCATCTAAATACTCGGTTGCATCATCACCTTCTGCGGTCACCGTCACCAACGACCCTTTTGCAGCGACGAGACCAAGTAAATCCATCAGAGAACGCGGATCGGCCCACTCGCCGTTAAACCGGATTTCCGCCTCGGCACTAAAGCGCTCAGACAACTCGACGACTTTAGCAGAGGCCCGCGCGTGAAGGCCCAGATCATTGATAATTTCAATATTACGGGTCTGGCTGTCGGCCATCAGGTACCCCCTTTACTTGACGTATCTTGAGGGGACAGTTCAACGACAAACTTACGCCCGCATTCCAAGCCTTTTTTGGCTACATGTGCCAAGCTGCTGCGTTCCCGCGCTTTAGCTATCGTGACAAGCATCGGCAAATTAACGCCAGACAGCGCGCGTACATCGTTTGCCCGTATGGCGTGCGCGGCTAAATTGGAGGGTGTGCCGCCGATCATATCGGTCAAAATCAACACGCCATTAGTTGCTTTTGTCATGCGTTCAATCGTCGTGTCGATTTCTTCACGCTTTACATCGATAGAGTCGCTGGCATTAACTGAAATGGCGATTAATTGATCTTGATGACCAAGAACATGAACTAGCGCGGCGCATAATTCTTTACCTATATTCCCGTGCGTCACCAAAACCAGCCCGATCATTACGAAGCCTCAGCCAAAACCGCAGGTTTTGAGATTGTGGACAACGCTTTACGCAAATCGCGATGCCGTACTGCCGGTTTATACCCTAATCCGCGCAAGAAGGCGCCTAAGCGCTCCGATACTGCTACAGAGCGGTGTTTTCCGCCCGTGCAGCCAATGGCGATGGTGAGATAGCTTTTCCCTTCTTTTGCGTATAGTGGTGTCACTTGCCTGACCAAAGTACACAGGCTGTTAAATACTTCGGTAAAGCCTTCGCTTTTGCTGACAAAAGTGTCCACTTCCGCATCCAACCCTGTTGAACTGCGTAAATCAGGATTCCAATAAGGGTTCGTAAGAAATCGCACATCGAATAGAATATCCGCTTCTCGCGGTGCCCCGCGTTTAAAGCCGAATGAAACCACCGATATTGACAGGCTATCACCCGGTTCTTCCGAAAAGCGTTCCTGCATTTCGCGGCGCAATTCCGTCAATGACAAATCGCTGGTATCTACAGTAATGTCGGCTTGTTCTTTCAACGGCACAATCACTGAACGTTCCAGCGCAAGTGCCGCCTCTACCGTTTCACCGCCAGCCATCGGATGCCTGCGTCTGGTTTCGGTAAACCGACGCAACAACGTCTCGTTGGAACAGTCAAGATATAGCAATGTTAGAGTGACATCCTGACGTTGTCGCAGTGCCGAAATAGTGTTGGCCAAGCGCTCGGTCGTAAACCCGTTTGTACGCTCATCAACTCCAATGGCCACACGCACATCCCGATGACTTGATGCGGCAAAATCATCCATTATCGCATCAAGTAATTTGATCGGAGGATTATCGACCGTCTCAAATCCACAATCGGCAAGTGCTCCTAGCGCAGACGTTTTGCCCGCGCCGGAAAGCCCGGTCACTAGTACCAATCGCATGGTTTCCCCTGAAACGCCGCTCATACCTCTCGCTCGCTTTCACTCAATCGCTTCTATATCCCTTATGATCTTGTAAAATGGGCGGATAATCTTTTTTTGCAAGGCCGTAATCAGAAGGATCAATTTTCTATCAGATCGCCACTGTGGTGCGATTCCGTGTCCGTTGCCAGCACCAATAACGCGCGATCGGAAAAACTATGTCAGATGGGTAGGCGCACCACAAACCGCGCACCATCTGTCGCCGATTTATCTGTTTTAGAAGCAATGTTCTCAGCGTATATTGATCCGCCATGCGCTTCCACAATCTGTTTCGATATCGACAGACCAAGTCCCGAATGGCGTCCGAATGCTTCTGACTCGGGACGTTCGGTGTAGAAGCGCTCAAAGATATTTTCGAGATTGTCGAGCGGCACACCCGGCCCCTGATCCTCGACCGTCACAACCGCCGCCCCCATTTCGTCACGTGTCGCGGCAACACGCAGCGTGCCGCCCTCAGGGCTAAAGGAAATGCCGTTCGCGATCAGGTTGCTCAATACCTGCGCCACGCGGCTCTCAAGCCCTTGTATCACCAGCGGCGATGCGGGCGTATCAGCGACCAGCTTCACATCGCGGTCCTCAGCGTTGATCGCCAAAATATCGACCGTCGTCTCGATCAGCTTGCCTATGTCGAAAGGCCGCCGCTCCTCGCGCACCAATTCCGCGTCCAGCCGTGACGCGTTGGATATATCCGTCACAAGCCGATCCAGCCGATCCACGTCTTCGCGGATCACCTCAAACAGCCGATCGCGCGATTCCGGCGTTTTCGCATAGTCCAGAGTCTCAACGGCAGAGCGCAGCGAACTGAGCGGGTTCTTGATTTCATGCGCCACATCCGCCGCAAAGGACTCAATCGCATCAATCCGGGCGTACAGCGCGTCAGTCATTCGCCGCATCGCACCGGACAAGTGGCCGATTTCGTCTGAGCGGCTTGTCAGGTCCGGTATCTCAACCCGCTGACCCACCATCAATTGCGCCTCGTTCAGACGTGCCGCTTCTGCGGCATTGGCAAGCCGCCGCAGTGGCCGCGCAATGCCGTTCGCCAGCACGAACGCCAACATAATAGAGACAAGCCCCGCCAGAATGAACACGCGCAATATCTCGATCCGGCCCGCCCGGATGACACGGTCAATATCGCCGCCTTCTGTTGACAGGACCAGGACACCCATCACCACTTTCAATCGTCGCAAAGGTACAGCGACGGACACAATCAGTTCGCCCTCGCTGTTGGCGCGCAAGGCGGAGGCATTCTTGCCCCGTTGCGCCTTATAAATCTCCTCGTCAGTCGAGATGCCCGCGCTGGGCGTTTCGATGTAGAGGGGCAGATTGCGCTTTTGCAGATAACGCGCGGCTTTGCTGTAAAGCTCCTCAATCCAGCCCAGCAATCCGCTGGCTCCGAACAGCGGGGGCAGGCGACGGGTCTCGACTTCACTTTGTGCGGCGCCAAAGCTGCGTGTATCGCCCAGCAAACGGCCACTGATATACAGCTGCGCGCGTTGTCCGGTTTGCAGTGTCAGCTGGCGCAGCACGTTGTTTGCCGCGCGGGTTTCGATTTGCACTTCGTCAGGACCGGATGTCGCGATTTCGGCAATCGCCGTCGCGATGATCTGCGCTTGTGTCTCCAGCGACTCCACGCGCACGTTGATGAGCTCAGAGCGTAATTGGTTCAGATAAAGCACCGTCGTGACCAGAATCACCAGCCCGGCCAGATTAATCGCCACGATCCGCCGTGACAGCGACCGCATCGGGCTGGTTATGAAACGCCGGAATTCTTCAAAAACGGATGTTTCCGCCACCCCTTCGCGTTGCGGCAAAGGCGTATCAAGATCTTGCGCAACCCTGAGAGGGCGCGCATTATGATCGTCCTCCGATGCGGACAGCAGCGGCGGGGCGCTATCAGCTTTCGGTGTATCTGTAGCCGACGCCATATAATGTCTCGATTGCGGAAAACTCGTCGTCTACGACGCGGAATTTTTTGCGTATGCGCTTAATGTGGCTGTCGATTGTCCGATCATCGACATAAACTTGGTCATCATACGCGGCATCCATCAGGGCATCGCGGCTTTTAACAAATCCCGGGCGCGTGGCCAGCGATTGCAGGATCAGGAATTCGGTCACCGTCAGCGTGACACCATCCCCTTTCCAGACACAGGAATGACGCATAGGATCCAGTGTCAGGCTGCCCCGCACCATGATCTTGTCTTTTTCGGCCCGCTCGCCACCGTCAAGCTGCGCATCGCGGCGGCGCAGAACGGCGCGGATGCGCTCAATCAACAGGCGTTGCGAGAATGGCTTACGGATGTAGTCATCCGCCCCCATGCGCAGACCCAAAACCTCGTCAATTTCCTCATCTTTAGATGTGAGGAAAAGAACAGGCAGGTCAGATTTCTGGCGCAAACGGCGCAGCACTTCCATCCCGTCCATGCGCGGCATCTTAATGTCCAGCACGGCAACGTCGGGTGGTGTCTGGCTCAACGCGGTCAACGCGGCAGCACCATCGGAATACGTGCGCACTTCAAATCCATCGGCTTCCAGAGCGATAGAGACCGAGGTCAGGATGTTACGGTCATCATCAACAAGAGCAATCGTAGGCATTTAAGTCTCCAGCCAGTCCACGTCACGCCAGCCACGACCATAAGGGTTCGCACGGTGTGAAACAATCATTGAAGGTATAACGGGCCTTTCGTGTTTTTCCGTCGCTTTAACTTATCGTGACGTAACATTATTGCGTTGAACGTGGCGGCACTTGCCGTTAATGACACGCGCAAGAGATGCCGCTTATGCAGTGTCGTTTAGATATTTTTAGTAAACTACCGGAGGGCGTACCTGTGCAGGAATATGGTTTGAGAAACCCCGATCACGGACTTGAACATCAAGGGATCGCAGCCGCCTGTGCATATTATAACGACCTTGAGCCGACACTGGTTGAGCGCTCCATTGCCAATGACGAGGCAAAACTCGCACCCGGCGGTGCATTGCTCGCCCTGACCGGTCAGCATACGGGCCGCTCACCAAAAGACAAGTTTACTGTCCGTGATGACACGACTGAAAATACCGTCGATTGGGGCAATAACAAAGGTATGGACCCGGCCCATTTCGATGTGCTGCACCAGGACATGCTGGCGCACTTGAAAGACAAGACGGTCTATGTCCAGGATTTGGCTTGCGGCGCGGACCCGGCTCACCAAATCAAAGTCCGCTTCGTGAATGAGCTGGCATGGCACATGCTGTTCATCCGCAACATGATGCGCCGCCTGCCGCGCGAAGATGTTGCTGGCTTCGTCAATGAGTGGACCGTCATCAACTGCCCCAGCTTCCGCGCGGACCCCGCCCGTCACGGCTGCCGTTCGGAGACTGTCATTGCGGTATCCTTCGCAAAGAAAACCGTACTGATCGGCTGCACGTCTTATGCGGGCGAGAACAAGAAATCGATCTTCGGCGTTATGAATTACGTGCTGCCCGAAAAAGGCATCATGCCAATGCACTGCTCGGCAAACCATGCTGTGGGTGACCCAAGCGAAGCGGCTGTCTTCTTCGGCTTGTCCGGTACAGGCAAAACAACACTGTCGGCTGACCCTGACCGCATCCTGATCGGCGATGATGAGCATGGCTGGTCTGACGAGGGCATCTTCAATTTCGAGGGCGGCTGTTACGCCAAAACCATCAATCTCTCGAAGGAGGCGGAGCCGGAAATCTACGCGACCACCGCAATGTTCGGATCGGTGTTGGAAAACGTGGTGATGGACCCCGAAACCCGCGAGCTGGATTTCGATGACGGCTCGCTGACCCCGAACACCCGCGTTTGCTATCCGCTGGAGATGATCCCCAACGCTTCGGCGACCTCCGTAGCGGGCGTTCCGAAAAACGTTGTGATGCTCACTTGCGACAGCTTCGGCGTCCTGCCCCCCATCGCCCGCCTGACCCCGGCACAAGCGATGTACCACTTCCTCAGCGGCTTCACCGCAAAAGTTGCGGGTACCGAGAAGGGCGTGACCGAGCCGGAGCCAACCTTCTCCACATGCTTCGGCGCACCGTTCATGCCGCGCAATCCGACCGAATACGGCGATTTGCTGCGTAAGAAGATCGCTGAGAACGGTTCAACCTGCTGGTTGGTTAACACGGGCTGGACTGGCGGAGCGTATGGCACGGGTAGCCGGATGCCGATCAAAGCAACGCGCAAACTGTTGGCGGCGGCGCTCAATGGTTCGCTGAACAACGTTGAATTCCGTATCGACGACAATTTCGGTTTTGAAGTGCCGACCGCGGTTGAGGGCGTTTCCAGTCCGATTCTCAACCCGCGCCAGACATGGGAAGACCGCGACGCCTATGACGCGCAAGCGCAAAAGCTGGTCGGTATGTTCGCTGAAAACTTCAAGCAGTATGAAGCCGATGTGGACGCGGAAGTCCTCGCCGCCGCGCTGAAGGCCTGATTGTCACACCGCGACTTGTTCGCGGTGTCCATTATGCCGCAAAGGCTGAATGACAGACCCTGCGATCAAATCGCGGGGCGACTTCCATCCGGCACCTATTTCTGCGCGACCAACTCACCCAATTTAATCCGCTGGATTTTCCCTGACGGCCCTTTCGGCAATTCGTCGAAAAAGTGAATCCGGTCTGGCGCTTTGAATTTGCCGATCCGCTCGCAGCAGAGCGCGATCAGCACCGCCTCATCCGCATCCGAGCCATCGCGCGTCACCACGCCGGCCTCGATCCGTTGGCCGTAATTGACGCACTCGCAGGCAAAGGCGGCGGCTTCGATCACATCAGGATGATTATACAGCGCCTCGTCCACTTCACGCGGGGCGATGTTCTCGCCGCCCTTGATAATCAACTCCTTGAGGCGTCCGGTGATGGTCACATAACCATCCGCATCCATCCGCCCCAGATCACCCGTCCGCAACCAGCCCTCAGCGGTCAGCGCATCGCGCGTTGCGTCCTCGTTTTTGAGATACACCCGCATTACATTCGGCCCGCGCACCAACACTTCGCCCTCTTCACCTCGCGGCATCTCACCTTGCTGCTTGTCCCCGATCAGCACCTCATTGCCGACCGCAACGCCCGGCGAGCCGATCTTGCGCACACCGGGCGGCAGCGGATTGGACAGGATTTGCGCGGCGGTTTCGGTCAGGCCCATCGTCTCGATAATCGGCACATCAAACCGCTCCTCAAACGCGGTTTGCACATCCGGCGACAGCGGCGCGGAGGCGGAGCGGCCAAAGCGCAAACCGTCAATCGCCTCGAACGGTGTTTCATCGTGCAGCAGGTAGGAAATCTGCGTAGGGACAACGGAAAACCA
>CALFAK010000113.1 GCA_937948985.1 uncultured Neomegalonema sp.
TTCGTATGAGCGGCTGGCAACGTAATCCAGCCGTCCTCGATCCACTCCGGTTGCAAGCTAGCGATCTCACCACGCCGTTGTCCGGTCAAGATCAGAAGGCGCACAATCGTGCCGAATGGATGAGGCACCTCTCCAGCCCGATGCCAGACTATGGCAAGCTCTTCATCACTCAGGATACGATCACGTTTGTTATTGTGGCCCTGCTTTTTTAGACCGGCGATCGGGCTCGCTTCGAGCAACCCGCGCTCAACACACCAGTTCAGAAATACGCTGAAGGCGGTGTGAGCGTGATGTTGCTCACTGGGGCGATCAGCAAGTTTGTCTAATGCCGCCAGCAGTTTGGCGCGTGAGGCATCGCGCAGGCGAATGCGCGGAAATTGTTTTCTCAGGTGGCGTTCGTATTCGACCAATGTTTTTTCTCGAAGCGTACGCGCTTTGTGAATCACAAACTGGTCGATTGCATCGGCAACTTCGACATCCGAGGTGGTCGCCGTCTCTTCTTCATCAAAGGCAACCAGAGCCGCTTGTCGCGCCTGTTTGAGTGACATTTTCGGATAGCGCCCAAGCGTACGCATTCGCCGAGACGGACCAACAATGGCAATGAATGCCACCCCGGTCTTGTTTTGTCGGATACCGAAATTTGGCACACCAGTATCAAAGACTCGACGCTGCGTTCCTGCGAACTTCAGCGATCGGATGTAGGCGTCAGTGAGGTGTACGGTTTGTCTGCTCAAGTCACTAATAAGTCACAAAAGATGCTGCGCTATAGGGTTATTCGATGATCACCTATGCTCACCTGAAATTCAATAGCTATTTTATTTCAATGACTAATGCGAAGAGATGAGAACCTATGTTCTGCTCGAAATCCGATTTGGGTACAGGGGGTCGTAGGTTCGAATCCTGCCTCTCCGACCAATACCGCGTTTAAAACGATCTCAGATCGCTTTAAACGCGGTATTTTTTTGCTCGGATACCCCCGTCAGACAGCCGCCTGCGTATCACCCTGCGGCTCAAGGCTTTCCACCGAAACAGGCGGCGCGCCGCGTTCACGGTAAGGGGTCCGGTTAAAATACGCGCGATAGCATTTCGAGAAATGCGACGGCGATGTAAACCCGCTCGCCAGTGCCACATTTATCACCGACATCTCAGTTTGCAGCAGCAGGTTCCGCGCTTTTTGCAGCCGCAGCTCCATATAATATCGCTTCGGTGAGCGGTCGAGATAGCGCCGGAATAGCCGCTCTAACTGCCGCGTCGACATCTGCGCGTGCTGGGCGAGGATCGACGGACTGATCGGTTCTTCGAGATTGTTTTCCATCATCTGGATAATCGCGATCAGCTTCGGATGACGCACGCCGATGCGGGCCGGAACGGACAAACGCTGCTCTTCACGCTCACCGCGCAACGGAGTGTGAATGATCTGATCGGTGATCGTGCTGATCACTGACGGGTCAACATCGCGCGCAATCAGGGTCAACATCATATCCGTCGCCGCAATCCCCCCCGCGCAGGTAAAGCGGTCGCCCTGAATCTCAAACAAGCGGTTGGTCATCTCGATTTCGAGAAATTCCTCCGAGAACGCCGCCTGATTCTCCCAGTGAATCGTGCAACGCCGACCGTCCAGCAATCCCGCTTTCGCCAGCACCAACGCCCCAGTGCACAATGCCCCGATGGGCGAACCAAGGCGTGATTGCTTGCGCAGCCATGTCAGAACGGGCTTCGTCGCCGCACGATGGGCATCAACACCTGTGCAAACCACAATCCGTGCTCCACGCGGAACATCATCCAACCCGCCCGCAACGGAGATTTCCAATTCACCGGAGCACTTCACAGGCCCGCCGGTTTCTGACACCAGCGACCATGTATAAAGCTGCGCTCCGGTCGTCCGGTTGGCCAGTCGCAAAGGTTCAACAGCCGATGCGAAAGCGATCATCGAAAAATTATCGAGCAACAAAAACGAGTAATGTATCGGCACTGCGCCGTCAGACCCACGCATGGCAATATCCCGTGACACAACACATCGAACCGCGACAATCCGGCGGCACGGGTCGCATCTTTTCTCCCCGCCACAGAAATTGAGATCGCGTCGCAGGTCAAGCGCCAAATCGAATGACCCGCAATCAACGGATCGCGATAATCACATCATTGCCTCCGCCAGCGCCGCACCACTGGCCCAGGCTGCACGGGCATCACCGCCCTCACGCACGCTGCCGCACCAGTCTCCACACGCGCCCAACCGCCGATCCGCACTCAACAGGAAGGGTACATCAATCGGGTTTTCCGGTTGTGAAAACCGCCAGCGATGCGCGCTTTTATGCGTGGTATCAGTCGCGCTCAGCCCCGTCAGCGCTTCAAAAGAGGGACACAGCGCCGCGATCACATCTTCAGCATCGCGTTCGAGATTGTCGCCGGACCATTGCCGTGTCGCATGAACCGTCCACCGTTCCGGCGCAATGGCACGATCCGGTTTTCCGGCCTCCCGGATAACCAGCGCAATCGGCCCCGATGTCGGCGTGCAGGCATCCCAGGCGGGGGGCAAGCCCTCGAACCCGGACAGCATCAACGCCCATCCCGGCGCGTAGGTCACCCCCTTCACCGCCTCAAACCGCGCCCCGTGCGGGGTCAGCAAATCCTTTGCTTGCGGTGCTGGAATGGCCAGCGCCACACGGTCAAACCCCTCAAAACGATTACCGGATGTGTCGATCAGCGAGAAAGTCCTGCCTTCCTCGACAGCAGCGATGCGTGTTTCCAGATGGCTGTCATATTCCCCGCCCAGCACACGGGGCAGCGCGTTCATGGTCGGGATGCCGACTTTGCGCCAATCCGGCCCCCATTCGGGCAGGTCGCGCAAGATATCAACCGTCTCATATGCCAACGGATCAAACCCCGGCAAACCGTGGTCAAAGCTGCCGCCATCCCCCCGCCGCGTGGCCATCCGCCCGCCATAGCCCCGGCTCTTTTCAAACAGGGTGACGGACGTATCGCGTCCGGCGAAAGCTCTCGCGCAAGCCAATCCGGCCAGCCCCGCCCCGATTATTGCCACACGCATATACTGCGCTCCTTTTGATGGGGCTTCGGTTTTCGTGGACAGCGCCGCGTTACAAATGCGCGGCGCTGTCCATGTCAAAAGAGCGTGCATGATTTTCGCACAGATTGAAAGAAAGCTGACGGCGTTGGCGTGAATTCTGTTTCCGGTGAATCGCACCTCCACCAATCCCCACAGAAAAAGGCCTGCCGGAACCCGTCCGGCAGTCGCTAAACACCTGATTTTCCGCCCGTAACCGGTGGATCGTGCAGCGCATACAGCGCCATTTCGTGACACTCTTTCAACGCGAAATCCACCGGATGCCGCCCGCGATCCCTGTGACCGGGCGGTTTTCCGGGCCGCATCGGCGCGATGTAACGACCCGTTTCAGCCCTGACCGCCTGACGCTTGGCTTCCCAGCGCGCCAGCCGCCGCGCCTGTTTCGGCACATCGCCCAGCGCCACATGCAAAGCCCGCAATCGCCGCATCAAATGAGCCGCGCTGACCGCATCATCGGGCGAGATCACGACAACAGGCTCAAAAACCTGCACCTCATCGAAAAACCGGATACGCGGCACAGGTTTATGGCCCCGCACGGAGGATCGCGGCTTGAAAGACTTTCGCGCATCGAACAGCGCGAATGCCGGAACCCGCGCGGCACCGTGAGAACCGCTCATGATCAAAGGCACAGCGCGCGAAACACGAACCCCCGCCTCAATCTTCAGAACAACCTTCACCACAACAACCAACCGCCGGAACGCCGCCTCGGCGGGTCGCAAAACCCGCCAAATCTCCGTCCGCACGTGCCTCGGCAGCACACCACCATCACCCGCCATAACGAGCAACGCGGCAACCATCCGCAGCAACGCCTCCCGTTGACGATCTATGCCCAGTGTCCAGTCCATGCGGTGCTGAAAATATCCTTTTGCGTTACCAATTACGCACCATATAGAACATTATAGAAACAAATGTCAAGCGGGCGCTGAAAATAACCGGAAGATGCGCGAAAAATTTTCCACCCGCTTCCTCTCAACCGGCGCCAAATCTTGGCGGGCATTCCGACTCTTAAAAATATTCCCCGCCACGCGGCAACTGCACAGAAGCGTAAAAATTGTAACGGTCAGCTCTTCAGGGCCATCCGTACCATTCAATCGCGAATGACATTCGCACACTTCAAACGGCGGCTTTGCCTCAACCGATCATCAATCGGGCAAACCCGCCCCGATTTTTGCCACACGCATGATGTTCAGTCCTTTTTCAGGGTTTGAGGTTACGCCTGATCTGGTTCTGCCAAAGAGGTTCACCATGAAAAAGCTGATATTGCCCATCTTGATCATCTTCCCCCT
Source organism: uncultured Neomegalonema sp. (assembly GCA_937948985.1). Classification (GTDB taxonomy): domain Bacteria; phylum Pseudomonadota; class Alphaproteobacteria; order Rhodobacterales; family Rhodobacteraceae; genus JAHDDY01. The sequence continues at coordinate 4,369 of CALFAK010000113.1, forward strand.
CACATTCGGGGTGCTGTGGTTCTTTACATCGGATAAGCGTGAAAGCTTCGCTGCCGTACCGGTCGTGGATGAGGGCGTGCGCTTTATCGCGCCAATTGCCTGTGATGATCCTCGAAACTGCATCGTCCAGAATCACGTGGACCTCGCCTTGGGCGAAGGCATCAGCGACCCGTCATGCGGCAATCGCACCTATGATGATCACCAGGGCGTTGATTTCCGCATCCTTGATCTGCCGACAATGCTGCGCGGTGTGCCGGTTGTCGCTTCTGCGGCGGGCGAGGTCGTTCGGGTGCGTGATGGTGAATATGATGGCGCATGGCTGGCGCAGGGCCGTGAACAGATCGGCGACCGTGATTGCGGCAATGGCGTCGCGATCCAACATGATGACGGTTACGAGACGCTGTATTGCCACTTGCGGCGCGGGTCGATGAAAGTCACCGAAGGACAGCGTGTCGAGGCCGGAACACCGCTTGCGGATGTGGGCATGTCCGGGCGGGCCGAGTTCCCGCATGTGCACATGACGATCACGAAAGAAGGTAAAAAGCTTGATCCGTTTTCGGGCCGTGCCATCGGCGAGGGATGCGGCGATGCGAAAGGTTCGCTCTGGGCGGGCAACGTGCCCCCGCATTGGCAGCCGGGCGCCGGACCCTTCATGTTCAAGATGGGTTTCGCCGCTGAACCTGTCTCACTGGCCAGCATCGAACGCTCTCCTGCCCTGCCGACCCGCGCGTCAAAAGCGATTGTTTTCTACGCACGCGGTGTCGCGCTCGAAACAGGCGATGTGCAGAAAATCGACCTGACCGGGCCGGAAGGTTTCCAACCTGTGGGCATGGAAGCGAAACCGCTGGAAAGCGACAAAGCGCAAGCCATGCGGTTTGTGGGCCGCCCGGCGAAGGACGAACCACTGCCCGCCGGCGAATATCGCGGCCGGTATCAGATCATCCGCAACGGCGATGTTGTTCTCGATTACTGGCAGACTACGGTGCTGGAGTAACTCAACGGAGCCGCAGCACCTCCAGCAGCGGCCCGATCACACTGCCACGGACCAACCATTGCAACCCGCACCATGCGCCGCAAAACATCGCGGCGATGGCAATGGGGGCGCTGAGCGCGAGAACCGATGCCGCGCTCAAGCCTTGCCCGACCGTGCAGCCCAGCGCGAAAATACCGCCCGCCCCCATACAAACCGCGCCGAGGATCTGACGTTTGAGGGTGCGCGCGTCATCGCAGGCCTCCCACCGGAATTCCCGCCGGATCAACGCCCCGATAAAGGCGCCGATGATCACGCCGAACACACTGGCCGCGCCAAAGCCGAATTTGGTGCCGCTGGAGGTCATGGTATAGATCACCGCGTCGCCCATTGGCCGCACATAGCTGAAACTGCGCATAGCCGCTTCGCCGAAGCTGACCTGAAAATGCCAAGCCGTCACCGCCCACCCCGCGGCGATCACCATCCCCACAATCGCGGCCCAGATCATCGAGGGCCACTCAACATTGCGGCGGCCCAAAGCAAAAGCGATCAGCACACCGGAAATCATCAACGATACGGCCCAAGGCGCAAGACCAAGCGCATTCGCCGCCATGTGAGACACCCCCGCCTCCGCCGCACTTGCGCTTTCGGGCGGCAGATACGCGTTGCGCAGCATCCCCAGCGCGCCGGTGCTGGCAAAATATCCGGTGATCGCGATAACAAGGATCGTCACCAACCCGCTCAGATCACCACCCCCGAACCGCGCGAGCGAGCCATAACCACATGTCCCGACCAACGCCATGCCCAGCCCGAACACAAAACCGCCGCCAATTGTCGAGATAACAGGGACCGGGGCGGTGAGGTAAAAGCTGTCCGCCGGCGAAAACCACCCGCCCGCTTGCAGCGCCAATACGCCCAAGATCGAAACCCCGATGGCCAACGCCCACATCCGCAAACGGCGCGTACCCCCGCCGAATATCGCATCTTCAAAAGCGGTGAGCGTGCAAAACCGTCCCAAGCGCGCCGCCAGACCGAGAATGACACCGCCAAGAAATCCTGAGAACGGTACAATCCAATCTTCAAACGCCATCTTTAATCGCTTTCGGTGATCGGCCTTTTATCATCGCCGCAGAACATATCGTGCAGAGCATTCACCATCGTCGCGATCCGTGGATCGGCAATGGCGTAGTAGATCGACTTGCCATCCCGCCGCGTTGTGACCAGCCCGTCACTGCGCAACCGCATCAGCTGTTGCGATACCGCAGGCTGACGCATCGACAGCAAAACCTCGAATTCCGTGACGGTTTTCTCACCCGTGGCGAGGTGGCACAGCATCATCAACCGCCCCTCATGCGCCAGCGCTTTAAGAAAGCCGGTCGCATCGCGGATATGCCCGATCATATCGTCAAGCTCATCCGGCTCGATTTCGTTAAGATTAGGCACGGGCATAGTGATTTCCTTGTTCTGCCATGACCATAGGTCGGAGCGGAACAAGGATCAATCACTTGCGGTGTTTATGGTTAACCCCAAATATCTTTCGTAATCGCATCATACCAGCCGAAACCTTCAGAAGCGGTCGCCGCGCGGGTGGCGTCATCCTCTTCGGTTTTGGAGATAAACTTCTCCGTCGCCTCCACCTTTTCGGCCCCGGCCTTGTAATCGGCCCCGACCTTGACGCCATGTTCCTCGGCCACAAGGCTCCAGCACGTGTTGCGGAAGCGAGGCGGGAACGCCTTTGATCCGGTCAGCGCGGCGCGCGCCGCATTGGCCACCACCTTGGCTTGCGAGTTGGCCGAAAAGCCCGATTTCGGCATCGCCCCGTTCGCACAGGCATCGCCCAGCACATGAACGCCCTTCACCAACTTCGACTCAAAAGTCACCGGATCAATCGCGGCCCAGTCACCATCGCCCGTCAGGCCGGAATCAACCGCAATCCGCCCCGCCGTCTGAGCCGGGATCATGTTGATGACATTGCCCTCGAATTCCTCGCCCTCATTCGTGGTCACAGACATATTCTTCGCATCAACCGAGGCGATGCCGTTGCCCGTAAACTCGCCGGGCACCCATTCGATCATCCCCGGATAGAATCGTTCCCAAGCCTCCTGAAACAGCGCCTGTTTCGAGTGCTTATCCTTGGCGTCAAGGATCAGGATTTTCGACTTCGGCTTATCCCGCTTGAGGATTTTCGCGATCATCGACGCGCGTTCATACGGTCCGGGAGGACAGCGGAACGGGTTCGGGGGCGGGCAGATAATGACCGTACCGCCATCCTCCATCGCCATGATCTGCTTTTTTAGCAGCTGCGTCTGCGGTCCGGCCTTGTATGCGTGCGGAATACGGGTCGCCGCCACGCCTTCATCATAGCCGTCATAAAGATCAAATTTAAAGTCGATCCCCGGTGCGACGACCACCGCATCCGCTTGCAATTCCGTGCCATCGGCCAGCGTGACTTTGCCCGTCTCAACCTTGCTGGCACGGGCGTAAACCATGTTCACACCGTATTTGTTTTGCAGATTGTCAAAGCCGTGGCTCAGGTCATCAAAAGCAAACTCATCACCCAGATAGACATTCGAGAAAAAGCACGTCGTATGCAGCGGGTTCTGCTCGACAAGTGTCACATCCACAGCGCCTTTAGAGTCGCGTGCCACATATTTCGCCACGGTCGCACCGCCGGGACCCCCACCGACAACCACCAGTTTCGGCGTCGCCGCACGGGCGATATTCGGTGTCAGCAAGGTCGCCGCACCCGCCGCAACAGCCAGTTTTCCAAGATCTCTGCGTGTCGTTTGCATCGTTTCTCTCCCTGTGAGTTTATTCCGGTTCCTGCGCAGCGAAATGCGCGGCAACCGCCGTTCGTTGTTCAATATCCAGCGAGCGTGCCACCAACCGCATCGCCGCGTGGTCGCGCGTGCCATTCGCATACTCGGCCAGCGCCTCGTATAGATGCGCAGCATCCGATCCGGCGATCCCCGGCACGCCTTCGCCCCCGCCCGGCTGATGGCAAGCAAGACACTCTTGCCCAAGGTATTCGCCGTATTCCAGATCGGCGGCGGCGAAATCGACGTCCACCTCATGTGTATCCTCGCCTTTCAGAAAAGGCGCAATCACGTCGGCGGCATCCTCGACATAGAAATCGAGGAACAGGTGGTCCGCATCTTCGACCAGTGTCAGTGTAAACTGCTCACTGCGCAAATCGAAAAACGCCTTTGCAACGCCGGGAACAACCGTATCCGCACCCGCCGCAATCACCAGTGTCCGCGCTTTTATCTTGGCCGCAAAATCCTCCGCCCCGCGTGCGTCGCTATAATAGGAGGTCAGCGTTTCCGCGCGCACCCGCGATTGCCCGCAATACAGAAAACGCGGCACATCCAGCGAGACCGCATCAGGCGTACCGGCGGCCTTCTCCAGAACCGCAGCGTCATACCCCTCAATCCCGCGCCGCACCGAATCCGCCGTCGCGGGTGCCATCAGCACCACGCCCGCGAGATCGCGCCGTCCGGCGGCCACCCGTGCCACCTGCCTGCCGCCCCGGCTATGCCCGATCAGCGCAACATCCTCATGCCCCGCCGCGCGCAGCCAGCCGATCCAAGCGGCGATCTCCGCATCCGCGTCGCTGTCCTTATGCGCATGATCGACGGCACAGTCATAGAGGCCGCGCCGCTCATCAACGCCCAGCGACAGCGTATGCGCCAGCGAACTGACACCGCGCTCGGCCAGCGCCTCCTGCAACGCGTCGACCAGTTCCATATCTTTATGCGCCAACGTCCCGTGCGTGATCAGCGCGACCGTATCGGCGGCATCCTCCGCCTCAACAAAGTCGGCGAGCAGATTCACATGCCCGAACGGCATCGAAACCTCCTCCGCCTTCGCCGCACCCGTTGCCAGGGCGGCAACCAGACCGACATTACAGAAAATTGATGTGAAATAGGCGCGCATCGATAAGTTCCGGCGTGAGTTGTTTCAAGCATCTTTGTAGCTGTCATTGTGGGGATTGTCCCGACAATCCAGAGCGGCATTTCCGCCGGGACCGGGCCTTCGGAACAAGTCCGAAGGTGACAAATTAAAGATAAATAATGTGGTGCGCCCCACTTGGGGGCGCGCCCGATCAGTTCCGCACAGCCGGCGTTTCAATCGGCAGACCCTGCCCGCGCCATGACGTATAGAGTTCCAGCGACAGAAAATCTTCCTCGCCCACTTTATACGGCTCTGCACGAATGTTCTTCATGCAGCCTTTGAAGCGGCGATGTACCGAGCCGACGCCCTGCCATTTCAGGCGATAGGTCGGAAACCCGTTCGTCTGGCCCTGGCTCAGGTGGTCGGCGCGGATGTAATTGCCGTAATTGTCCTCATGGCAATGCGAACACGCCATATCGAGCTGACCGTACCGTGTGTAGTACATTTCCTTACCACGCTCAAAATACGACTCCGCGTCACCGTCGATAGCGACGTTCACAGGTTCGCCCCGATCCGCATGGCGCACGAGGATTGTCATGCCCAGCATATCCGGTTTGTCGTATTTCCAAGGCTTGGCGCCCATCCGTTCGGTGCGGCAGTGGTTGATCTGGTTCTCGATGTTACGGAATGCGCGATGGTCGCCCTCTTCCGTGAATTTAGGGTAAGTCGAACCAACCCCTTGCATCGATTCCAGCGGGTCATCGCTGTGGCAATCCGAACAGGCCTTGCCTTCACTGCCCTCGGCCACGGACCATTGATCCATCGCTTGGTCCAGCAGCAACATCCCCGGATTCTCGAAATCATCGTCTTGCGTGGCTTGTGTGCCTTCTTTGCGAAACTGATAGCCGGAGATCAGCTCGTCCAGCGGATGCTCGGCGTTCGGCGGGTCGACTTTCGTATACCCGTCGGCCAATTCAGCCGCCGCATATCCCCCCGCGCAGAGCAGCGCGACAATGGAGGTGATCGAAATAAACTTCTTCATCATTCTTTCCTTTCGATCATTCCTTGAGGGTCAAAAGATAGGCGACCACGTCCTCGACCTGCTGCGCGGTCAGGATCGTTTTGCCGTCAAATTTCCCAGCGGAGCGGTTGTATCCGGTTGTGCGGTAAAACGCGGGCATGATCGTATCTGGCAGGTCGGTTTTCGGATTCACAATCCGCGCCCGCAACTCGGCGGCGCTGTAAACATCGGCCACACCATCAAGCGGGGGGCCAACCTCGCCGTGGAAGAGATAGCTGTCCTGCAATTCGGTAACGACATGACACGCAAGGCAGTTTCCGGCCTTGCGATCCGTGAAGGCTTGCTTGCCATTCGCCGGGTCGCCGGCCTTGTCCGTGAGCGGCGTCTCCAGCGCGCCATCCACAATTTTAACATCACCGGGCGCAATCTCACCGGCGGATGCGAATGAGGCCAGCGAGGTGCCGGCCAATGCGCACAAACCAACGAGCGCGAAAATACGCTGAACTCCCATGTGCCCTCCCAGAGCTTATTTCACATTCCTGTTATGCGATATCGTTCAACAGAACCGATTCAAATTCAAGCCCTTGAATGAAATAAACGCCGCGTGCTATATTTTTGATATCAATCGCGACTGACGGAGGCCGCCATGACCCGCTTTTCTGCCCTTTTTCTCAGCGCCCTGCTCACCGCCCCAACCGCACAAGCGGCGGAGTTGGTGATGTTTGAGAGCGAGATTTGTCCGTGGTGCGAGCTGTGGGACCGCGAATTGGCGGCCGTTTATCCCAAAACCCCCGAAGGCAAACGCGCCCCTTTGCGGCGGGTCGATAACATGATGAAGCGGCCCGATGATCTGAAATTCATCCAAAACATCCGCTACACCCCCGTCTTTGTGCTGATAGAGGACGGCAAGGAATATGGCCGCATCGACGGCTATCCCGGTGAGGATTTCTTCTGGGGATTGCTGGGCGAAATGCTGGATGAATTGCCGGAGGTGGTGAATTAGTGTCTAAGCCACTTTGATAGCGTATGATATCAGCACACCTCGCTTTTAACCCACCGCAAGAACGCCTTGAGCGCCGGGCGGGGCACGCCGGGGCGGTAGGCCATGTAGTAGCCCAGGTCTGGGGACTGCTCACGGTCGAACAGGGTCACGATACGGCCCGCGTCGATATCATCCGCCAGCCATGCGCGTCCGGTAATACCAACACCCTCGCCCCTTCGGATCGCATCGATCATCAGGTTACCCGGCATATGCGCGATGTTGCGGATTTTCACATTATCAACCCCGTTTGAGGCCATCCAGACACGCAGCTCATCCGTGCCGAGGTCTTGCACCCACGGCAGCGCAAGCAAGTCAGCGGGCTTGTTGATGTCATGCCCCGCCAGCAATTCCGGCGCGGCGGCGACGACGATATCGCTTTGCATCAGACGCTCGGCGGTAAGGCCGGGCCATGTCCCGTGGCCGAATCGGAAACCCACATCGTAATCATCGCGGATCAGGTCGATCACCTCCACCGTGGGGTTGAGCATTAATTCGATATCAGGATGCGCGGCGCGAAAGGCACCGATGCGGGGCATCATCCAGTGGACAGCAAGGGTCGGAGTGAGCGTGATTTTCAGCGGGCGGTCAGCCTCGTCTTCGGTCAGTTTCGCCACGCTGCGGTGGATGGTTGCGAAGCCCTCGCCCAGCCCCGCCGCCAGCACGCTGCCCTTCGCAGTCGGAGCGACACCGCGACCGGATCGGGTGAGGAGGGAAACGCCGAACCATGCCTCCAACCGCCGCACCTGCTGTGCGATGGCGGGGTGGGTGACGTTCAACTCCCGCGCGGCGGCACTCAGGGAGCCGTGCCGGGCGGCGGCCTCGAACGCGCGCAGGGCGGAAAGCGGTGGAAGAGGCTCATCTGTCATTTCAGCTTACATATTGAAATTATCGCTGACTCGCAAGCCGTGCTGAAATCTGCACAAATACGTACATCGAAACGCATATCAGGAGAATGACGATGTTGAGACCACTTGCAGATAGTTACATGACGGCGTCGCGGATTGATACGCTGTTTGACGGTAATACGATTGAGGCGCGGCGGATTGCGATCCTTCACGCGCGGGATGGGGAGCGGGTTGCGCGCAATCACGCCATCCTGCGCGCCCATGCCGCCTATGAACGGCGCGCGCGGTGGTTGGCGGTGCGGGCGTGGTTAGGCCGGGGCGTAATCCGCGTCGGCGGGATGGTCGAGCGGTTGGGATGCAGGATGACCGCCCCGCTCGCGCCGTGCAAAACGTGCTGAGGTGAAGCTGGGAGCGGCCCTTACTCCGCAAACCGCTGCTCCAGCAGCAGCGGCCCCAGCAGTCGGGCAACCGGGGCGTGATCGTCGGTAAGCACCATGCGCTCTGACGCGGCCACAACGCGCAACATCCCGTCCAAATCAACCCGCACCCAGCGGCGTCCACCGATATCATCCGCCTCAATCACTCCCACCGCAGACCCCTGCGCCGCCGCCAGCACGATCCACGTCACCCGCTTCTCATCCGCCGAAACCTCACTCTCGTCCAGCCACAGCTCGACCGAGTCAAATTCTTGCCGCAGCGTCATCGCCAGCGAGGTGACAAAACGCGGATGCCGCAGCAGATCGACCACGTTCATCGCGTACAGCCCGTCCGGCGACAAACGCGCGGCGATCTCTTCATAAAACTCCGCCGTGACCAGATGCGGCGGGATCGAGACATCGGCAAACGCATCCCCGACAACCACATCAAACGGCCCCGCCTCGCCGCGTAAAGCCGATCGCGCATCGGCATGGCGCACAGTGAATTGCGCCGCATCAACCCACAACGCATCGCCGGCCACCGCCGTCACCGCCGGATCAATCTCTGCCACCGTCAACGCGCTGTCAGGCCAGCGGGTGGCCCACGCGCGTGGCAAAGTATACGCGCCGCCGCCGATGAAAAACGCCGCACGCGGCCCCGCCTCCCCGAAGCGCCGACGCGCAACTTCGTCAATCAGCGCGATATAGGGCGAGTGCAGCCGCAGCGGGTCATCCCGATCATTGATCCCGTGCGCCAGATGATCCAGTGCCAACACCCGCACCCCCGGCGCAAGCGTATCGGTGCGGATGCAGAAATAGGCGCTCTCGCGTTCGCACACGCTCCAAGAAGCTCCGAAGGCCACACCCGAGAACCCGACCAGCGCGGAGAGCACCAGCAGAGCCGCCCGCATCGCCCCCGCCACCATCAGCGCCGCAGCCAGCAGATACGCCGCCGCGATCACGGCCACGCTCAACGCCGAGCCGAGCCACGGGATCAGCACCAGCCCGCCCAGCAGCACCCCGCCAATCGCGCCCGCCGCGCCCAGTGCGAACATCCGCCCCAGCACCCTGCCCTGCGCGTCCGGTCCCGCCGCCTCCAGCGCCAGAAACGTCGCCAGCGGACTGACCGCCCCGGCGAACAACGATGGCAGGAAAAACGCGACCCCCGTCAGGACCAGCACAGCCATCACGGGCGCAAATGCCTCTAAACCGGGCGCGGAGAGCCAGCGCAGCAAGAATTGGCTCGCAAATGCCGTTACCGCTCCGGCGATTAAAACGCGCAGCAACCACGCCCGCGCCGCCCCGCGATCCGCCAGCACGCCGCCCAGCCAATGCCCGACCGCCAACCCCGCCAGCACCACCGCAATCACAGCGGTCCACGTATACAGCGACATGCCCACATAAGGCGCAATCATCCGCCCCGCCACAATCTCCAACGCCATCGAGGCGGCGGAGGCGATGGTGACGATCAGGGGGAGCGCGAGACGGTTCATGCGAGCCAACCGGACAGCCAGTCAGGCAGCTTTCCGGTCGCCCCCGCAAACTTTGCCAGATAAAACAGGCTCACCAGCCAATAGAGAACAAACACCACCACCTGCGCCCGCGCGAGGCGCACCAGCCAACCGACAGGCCAGCCCGTCATGGCGAATTCCTCCCCGTTCTGAACCCGCGCCCGCAGCCGGTCCCGCCAATAAAAAATCACCATCGCCATCACCAAATTGGCCAGCGAGAACCAGCGCCAAGGCTGGGCGAAGAATGTGCCGAGATCAAGCGACAGCGCCCATGTAAGTATGAAGGGGATGCCCTTGCCGCAGGTTTCGTAAAGATTGGCGATCAACCCGCCCAAATCGGTCAGCATCACAATCGCAACAACCGCCGCGCCCGTTGTCAACCATCGCTGATGCCGCTCCCAAAGGTCTTCGCGTCGCGACAGCCATGAGCGGCGCTCCTTTTCACCGCCCATCGCTTGCGGATGGGCGATGAACAGCAGCGGCCCGTAAAGCCAGAAAGTCGATTTCAACGCAAAACGCCAGAGAATGGCGGGGACGAACAAAATCACCACCAGCGATGTCGCCCAAATTCTATCAAAAACACCTACAGCTCCGGTTCCGGACGGATTAAGTATACCGTTAAAAACTGCACCGAACTCAATAACACCCCCGCGTCCCTTTGCGCCGGGGATCAGTTCCGGGGTGTGAACGCTGTCCTCGCACAACATCACCCGCCGCCAGTTCGCGGGCAGTCCGGAAAAGCCTTCGGGCAGCGCCCCAAGCACACTGATAAGCCGGATCAACACACAACGGAAAAATATACCCGCGGCGAATCCCAGACCAAGCAGTATCGCTACCGCTACCGCTCCCACTCCCACTCCCGCTGCCGCTATCGCTCCCGCTACCGCTACCGCTACCGCTTCCGCTACCGCTACCGTTCCCGCTACCGCTACCGCTACCGCGAATCCGATATTTGTAGCGATTATACCGATTACAGCGCCCCGCCAGAACAACGGCCAACCCTCGTAACCGATCAACCAGTTCTTCGCGAGCAGCCAGCTGGCGATGGCGGACAAAACCACTGCCCCGCCAATTATCACGGCCCTCTCAACGCGCGTTACCGGTCGTGCATCAAAATCACGTCTGAAATACCCCTCTGCCATCACCACCGCCCGCTCCACGCTCGCATCCGAGCGGAGCAGTACCAGTGGCGCGGCGACGGCGGCGATCAGCAAGGGGGTCCACCAGCCGAACAGATATGCGGCCCCGAAATAGAGGGCGAGCGCCAGCGGAATCTCCAGAATCGCGAACAGCGACGGCATCCCCGCCGCGATGCTTTCCGGCGTCGAGCGCCAGACGAGGTGTTTCC
>CALFAK010000114.1 GCA_937948985.1 uncultured Neomegalonema sp.
GGTTTGCCGCCGATCACGTCGTTAAACATCTCGTGCCAACCCATGATCCGCAACGGATATGCACGGGCGTCGCCATTGATCTCGACTCCGAAAACCAGATCGTCATCGACCATATAGCTTGCTTCATTGGCCGTGATCAGCGCCGGATTATCCAGCGAGGGAATACCGTCAACACGAACACCGCCCCAAGTAACCTCTTCAAGGCGGATGCGCATATTCTCTGCTTTACCGCGCTCACCACCAAGGAAGCGCAAGAAATTCGGGTCAATGCGCTCGAAACTTTTCAGTTTGATTTCGCGATAGCTCGGGTGCGGTTTGACCTGCGGATTTTCCTCCTGCCACAACATCGCATCGAACCAGTCACTGATCGAGGTGCCTGTCATACGCTGGAATGTTTCTCGATAATCACGCCCGATCTGCCCACGGCGCTGATACCGCATTCCCAAGATCAGGGACGGCAACATATCCCGGCGGTTCTCTGACACCATCGTCCGCAAAGCGACTTGCGCCTGATCCGGCGGCCCGAACACCAACGCCCGACTAAGCGCCCCGATATCAGCGGCTTGCGCCAGCCCGGCCCATAAGCCGCCCAACGCAAGCACGATCGCCCGTAATCCGTTTCGCATCGCATCTCTCCTGTATTTTATTTGAAATAATAAGAGAGTGAATGCGTAAAAGGTCCAATCACAAGCGCGCCGCCGCTTGTGATCGACTGAAACAGTTAAGCCAGCGCCCGTTCGACAAGGGCATCGGCGGTTATGCCGAAATGTTTGAACAATTCGCCGGCGGGTGCGGATGCGCCAAAGCTGTTCATGCCGACAAACGCGTTTGCATCGCCTGTATACTTGCTCCACCCCATCTCAACACCCGCCTCGATGGCGATGCGTGGCGCTGTGCCGAGTGTGGCGCTGCGATAGCTGGCATCCTGAGCGTCAAAGACCTCCCAGCACGGCATCGAAACAACTGCCGCCTTCACGCCTTTACCCGCCAGCATTTCCGCCGCCTCAACCGCCAGCGAAACCTCCGACCCCGTTGCAAGGAACGTCACATCCCGTTCGCCATCCGCCTCACGGAGCACATAGCCGCCCTTGGCGCACATATTCTCGCCCGCATCCTTGCGCAGACACGGCAAGCCCTGCCGCGACAATGCCAGAACCGACGGCGTATTCTCCGATGCCAACGCCACTTCCCAACACTCAGCGGTTTCCACCGCATCGCAGGGGCGGAATACGTTCATATTCGGCATCGCGCGCAGACTGGCGACATGCTCGACAGGCTGGTGCGTCGGCCCGTCTTCGCCAAGCCCGATAGAATCGTGAGTCATCACATAGATCACCCGCTGCTCCATCAGTGCCGACAGGCGAATCGCGCCGCGTGCATAGTCGGTGAATACAAGGAACGTGCCGCCATAAGGGATAAACCCGCCATGCAACGCCAACCCGTTCAGCGCCGCCGCCATGCCATGTTCACGCACGCCGAAATAGATATACCGGCCATCGTAAGCACCCGGTTCGACAATGCCCATATCCTTGGTCAGCGTGTTGTTAGATCCGGTCAGGTCAGCCGAACCACCCGCCGTCAGCGCGGTGGCCGCGTTGATAATTTCCAGCGCCATTTCGGAGGCTTTGCGCGTGGCGACTTTCGGTGCATCGGCAACCAGTTTAGCCTTATACGCCGCCATTGCCTCACTCAAAGATGCGGGCAGTGCGCCTGCCATTGCGGCCTCGAACTCCGGCTGCTGGCCCGACGCCGCAAGGCGTTTTTCCCACGCCTCGCGCGCTTCAATCGAGCGCTCACCAGCCGAACGCCACAGGGACAGCACGTCTTCAGGAATAACAAACGGCTCATGCGGCCAGCCGATCGCCTCGCGGACGCCCGCAATTTCGTCATCGCCCGTAATCGCGCCATGCGCTTTGGATGTGCCCGCCAGCGTCGGCGCACCGAAACCGATCACGGTTTTACACGCGATCATCGACGGCTTATCGGAGGCTTTCGCCGTCTCAATCGCCGCACCGACCGCATCCATATCGTGACCGTCAACTTCCATCACTTCCCAACCCGCAGCGGTAAAGCGGGTGAGTTGATCCATCGACGTGGACAAAGACGTGCCGCCATCAATCGTAATACCGTTATCATCGAACAACACGATCAGCTTCGACAGCTTAAGATGTCCCGCCATATCAATGGCTTCGTGACTGACGCCCTCCATCAAACAACCATCGCCCGCGATCACGTACGTGTAGTGATCGACAAGATCATCGCCAAACCGCGCGTTCATCATCCGCTCGCCCAGCGCCATACCCACGGCGGTGGCGATGCCTTGGCCCAGCGGTCCGGTTGTCGTCTCGATACCCGCCGCATGGCCGAATTCAGGGTGCCCGGCGGTTTTCGCGCCCAGTTGGCGGAAATCTTTGATCTGCCCGATCGGCATATCCGCGTAACCCATCAGGTGGTTCAGCGCGTAAAGCAACATAGAGCCATGTCCGGCGGACAGGACAAAACGGTCGCGGTCGGCCCATTCCGGGGCGGACGGGTCCAGTTTGATATGGCTTGTAAACAGCGCCGTGGCCGCGTCGGCCATGCCCATCGGCATTCCGCTATGGCCGGAATTGGCAGCTTTCACGGCATCAAGCGCAAGGGCGCGGATGGCGTTCGGCATCTGGGCGAGCGCGGTATCGGTCATTTCATATTTCCCCGGAGACAGCAGAATCGCGCGGAACTTAACGGTACGCGCGCCTCAGGCCAATGGGGATTATGGGTTTTTGTGGTGCGGAGGCTGAATTTACAGCGTCAGCGCAACAAAGTGCTTCGCGCGGTCACCGTTCATCCCGCTCTACAAGGGAGCGCGCCCGGTATCGGAATTCTTTACTTTTCTCACGCTGCGCCTGACTCTCAAGCCTGATCGCCTGACTTTGCGAGATCAACTGGCGGGTAGCATTGACACGGTTGTTGCTGCTTGCAACGGCGTGTTCTGTGATTGACTCAAGCGAGTAAGTCGTCATTGGCAAGTCTCTCACGTCTAACCCCTTACGCGGAAAATGAATCAAAGGGGTTCAACAGTCATAAATAAGGAAGCATTTTTCGATAAATCCAAATCAATGAGAGCGGTTAATACAAGGTTTACACGGCTTCTGCACAGCATCGGTTGAAGCATTCCGGGTTTCAACTCTCTCCGGCCGGCACGCATAGCAACGCGTCCGCCGAAACCCGTCCGGCGGTCATTAAGATACTGATTCCTCAACCATATCCGGCGGATCATGCAGCGCATAAAGCGCCATCTCGTGGCAATCCTTCAGCACAAAATCCACCGGATGCCGCCCGCGATCCCTGTGACCGGGCGGTTTTCCGGGCCGCATCGGGGCGATGTATTTGCCTGTCTCAGCCCGTGCCGACAGCCTTTTCGCTTCCCACCGCGCCAGCCTGCGCGCCTGTTTCGGCACATCGCCCAACGCCAGATGCAACGCCTTCAACCGTCGCATCAGGTGCGCCGCACTCACCGCATCATCGGGCGAGATCACGACAACAGGCTCAAAAACCTGCACTTCGTCAAAGAACCGGATGCGCGGCACAGGTTTGCGCCCCTTCACAGACGAGCGCGCCTTGAATGATTTGCGCGCATCAAACAGCGCAAATGCCGGAATCCGGGCGGTATCTTTAGAACGGCTCACAATCACAGACACAGGCCCGCGCGGCACGCTTACGCCAACCTCAATCTTCAGAACCACTTTCACCACAACAACCAGCCGCCGGAACGCCGCCTCAGCGGGCCTTAAAACCCGCCAAATCCCCGTTCTGACATGCCTCGGCAAGACACCGCCATCGCCCGCCATAACGAGCAACGCGGCTACCATCCGCAGCAGCGCATCGCGCTGACGATCTATGCCCAGGGTCCAGTCCATGCGGTGCTAAATATGTCCTTCTTCATTACCAATTACGCATCAATAAGAACTATATAGGAACATATGTCAAGCGCACGCTGAAAATTACGTGAAAATTTCTGTTCATTTTCCCCGCCATCCTATCCCCGCATCGTAGCGCAGAGAGCCTTCGCCGGAATCGCTCTGTAATATTTCTTCCGCAGACTGATATCGCGGAAGGCTTCA
>CALFAK010000115.1 GCA_937948985.1 uncultured Neomegalonema sp.
TGGCGTCATTCCTCCCTTCGCCGATCAGCCGATGCTGGCCGGAAGCCGCGCGCGGTTCCGGGGCGAGGCCGTGGCCCTCGTCGCGCTGGAGCCGGAACACGGCCAAACCTCACTCGATACCTTCCCCGTCTCATGGCAACCGCTGCCCGATACATTGGATGAAGCGGCGGGCCAAGCTGCCGACGCCCCCGTGCTGCACGATACGCGCGAAGGTAATATTCTTACCCAAGGCTTCGTCAAATCCGGCGATGCCGACGCGGCCCTCGCGAATGCCACGCATATTATCGAAGGATCAATCCGCACCTCCTACGTCGAACACGCCTATATCGAACCTGAAGCGGGCGCGGCGTGGATGGACGGTGATACGCTGGTGATCCAAACTTGTACCCAAGCCCCTGTTATGGACCGTGATGACACCGCCGCCATGATGGCTCTTCCGCCGGAGCGGGTGCGCATCATCGCGACCGCCACGGGCGGTGGCTTCGGCTCCAAACTCGATGTCTCGCTGCACCCGTTGGTCGGCTTGGTCGCACTCAAGACGGGCCGCCCGGCGCGGATGGTTTACACCCGCACAGAGTCGATGCAATCAACCACAAAGCGCCACCCCGCTACCATGACCGCCCGCATCGGTGCGGATGCGGAGGGGAATGTCGTGGGCATGGACTTCCAAGGTGATTTCAACACGGGCGCCTATGCCAGTTGGGGACCGACCGTCGCCAACCGCGTTCCCGTCCACGCTTCCGGCCCATACCGCGTGCCCCATTACCGCGCCTTGGGCCGCGCCATCCATACCAACGGCCCTGTTTCGGGCGCTTTCAGAGGCTTCGGCGTCCCTCAAGCGGCAATCATGCAAGAGACGTTGTTCGACAAATTGGCCGACAGCACCGGCATAGACCGTCTCGATTTCCGCCTGCGCAACGCCTATCGCGACGGTGACGTGACCGCCACGGGCCAGACCCTGAAAGGCGGCGTCGGCATCATAGAATGCCTTGAGGCTCTGCAAACCGCATGGGACGCCGCCAAAGCGGATGCGGCGGCATGGAACGCGGCGAACACCACGATCAAACGCGGCATCGGCGTGGCCTCCTGCTGGTACGGCTGCGGCAACACCTCCCTGCCTAACCCTTCCACCATCCGCGTTGGCATTAGCGCGGCGGGCCGTGTGGTGCTGCATCAGGGCGCATCTGATATCGGCCAAGGCTCCAACACCGTCATCAGCCAAATCTGCGCCGATGCGTTGGGCTTGCCGTTGAACGCGTTCGATCTGATCGGGCCGGACACGGCGCTGACCCCTGATGCGGGCAAAACCTCCGCCTCCCGTCAGACCTACGTCACGGGCAAAGCGGCGGAGAAATCGTGCCGCGCCCTGCGCGCCGCCATCCTGCGCCACGCGAATGCCGGAGAAAACGCGACCCTCCGCCTGGAGGGCACGTCGCTCAACGTGGAGGAGGGCGGTGACATCCGCCACATCCCCCTTGCGACTCTGCCGCTTGATCCGAACGGCTACGCTTTCATGGCTGAGGAAACTTACGATCCGCCCACGACCACGCTGGACGAAAACGGGCAGGGCATTCCTTACGCCGTCTACGGGTACGGCGCACAGCTTGTGGTGCTGAATGTCGATACCGCGCTGGGAAAGGTCCATCTGCACAAAATCATCGCTGCCCATGATGTCGGGCGCGCGATCAATCCCGTGTTGGCCGAAGGTCAGATTGAGGGCGGCATCGCCCAAGGCATCGGCCTTGCGTTGATGGAGGAGTATATCCCCGGCAGGACCGAGAACCTGCACGATTATCTCATCCCTTCTATCGGCGACGTGCCGGATATTGAGTCGATCCTTATCGAAAAGCCTGACCCCGAAGGCCCGTTTGGCGCAAAAGGGTTGGGCGAACACGTCCTCATCCCCACTGCCCCCGCGATCCTGAACGCCATCCGCCACGCCACGGGAGCGGAAATTACCCATCTGCCCGCTTTGCCTCACCGTGTGAAAGCGGCGATTAATCGTGTCCGCGCCACCAAGGTTGCGCGCTGAAACGCTGTACCCGTTTAGCGCGTCTCAACCGCCACAACCTCGCGAAATCGTGCTTATACATAGCGGAACAATAAGGCTCCTCTTTGCGTATCGTCGTCAGCATTCCTATCTAATAAGAAGTTAACGAGGAGAATCTTATGCAGTTTTGGAAACCTTTAGCTGTGTGCGCTATGATCGCCGCCGCAACGCCCGCCTTTGCACAATCGCTCGCAGACGGTCAGAGTGATTTTGATTTGGATGCTTTGCCTGTTTTGTCAGAAGCGGAAGTCGCTGCGATATTCGGTGCGCGCGTAATCTCTGAAGAGGCTACCCCTGTGCAGGGTGAGGATGTCTCAATTTACGTTGTTGAAGACAACGAGGCAAAACCCGAAGCCGCATGGACTGATGCAGATACTAAGCGTTGTGAAGCAAGCAACGGAATTGTCTTGCCAATTTCATCTGGCCGCATTGCCTGTTTCGCCCTTTGATCCGCTTTAATCAGAGGCGAAAAATCGCCTCTGATAACTTATCGTAACAGTCTGATTCGCGATTTGTGTCCAATTGTGTCAGGAATGTGGTGCATCTCAGCCACGAAATCGCATAATTTTTTGAGTGCGACATTTTGTCCATTTTGTGGATGGAACTCCTTGAGAATCAAGGCCTGATAACCGGGTCATGACATCTGTTATGGTCGGCTGATCCGTATATTGAGATTTATTTTATTAACTTCTTCGCGCTCTTTCACTTAAACATTCGTGATGACGGCCCAAAGCCGCAGTCACAAAAGTGCTCTCAGGCACAATTGAAAATCTTGGCAGGAGACTATCGTGGTAAAATCATCTCTCGCAGCACTTGCTGTAGCAATGACGTTCGCCTCAAGTTTTGCACATGCAGAAGATCTCGGCATTTTGATACCTGAAACTGTTGAAGCATCCATTTACGGTTCCACTGAAACGGTTGTTCGCATTCCAAAGGCTGACGAAGTTCGTTCGCAAACAGTCGCTGCTGTTGAATTCACGCAGCCGGTAGGCGCGCCTGACCCAAGCCAGCCCCTCGACATGACCGGCGCTGACGGTACACTCCGCGCTTGCTACGCAGCGGGCGGCATGGCCAGCCAGTCTGAGGATTTCAACCATTACTGTAACTATGAAATTTCCGCACCGGGCCAATCGACCGCTTCGGCGTCCACCGGATCGTCCAGCATTGTCGCTCAAGGGGTGGACACGGGCTATAACGGCACCGAGAACATCGCTGATGAGGCACTGATGGATTGTGTCAGTCGCGGCGGCTCGCTTATTCAACTCGCTGATAACGGTCAGTACGCTTGCGCGATGTGATCTTGCGGTGTCGCTAGACCTGCCCTGATCTGAATGATAACGCTTTCCCGCAACATACTGGCGGGAGAGCGTTTTTTGTTTCAGGCAAGACCAACAGCGTCATCGGGTTTGCGCGTCGGCTTGTTGGGCGGTTCTTTCAATCCGGCCCATGCGGGGCATTTGCACATATCGAAAACCGCAATGCGGCGGCTGAATCTGGATCGTGTCTGGTGGTTGTTATCCCCCGGAAACCCGCTGAAACCCAACCCTCCCGCGCCGATGCCAAAGCGTATTGAGGCGGCGTGTGCGGTGATCGATCACCCCCGCATTATCGCCACAGACATTGAAACCCGCCTTGGCACCCGCTTTACGTTGGACACGATTTGCGCGTTAACGGAAATTTACCCTAAAGTGCGCTTTGTGTGGCTGATGGGTGCGGATAATCTCGCCCAGTTTCATCGCTGGAACAGGTGGCAGCAGATCATGAATCGCGTTCCCATAGCTGTATTGGCGCGTCCCGGGCAACAAATACGCGCCGGATTATCGCCAGCCGCGCGCCGCTTTGACACCTATAGGATGCCACCGGATGCCGCTCCGGTTCTGTCGCTGCAAGAGGCACCGTGTTGGACCATGCTCAGCCACCCGATGTCCCCGCTTTCCTCAACCCTGATTAGAAAATCCGGTGCATGGTGATCGCGCGGCGCAGATTCATCGGCGGCGCTTTGGCTCTGACGGGGCAGGGGGCGCTGACGGGGCAAAGCGCTTTTGCCGCGCAATCCCCCATCCCGCGTGCAAGGCCGGCCCGCTCCTCCGCCTTCTCGCTCAACGTCGCTCCCCCGCGCGGGCGCAGCGGTTGGGTGCTGATGGATGCGCTCACCGGAGAGGTGCTTGACGCGCATAATGATGACCAGCCGTTTATCCCCGCCTCCGTGACGAAATCCGTCACCAGCTTCCTCACCCTCTCCGCCTTCCGCCCGGAAGCGCGCTTCGTGACGCAGCTTTTCGCCACCGGACCGATTGAGAACGGCACGATCAAAGGTGACCTGCACCTCATCGGCGGGGGTGACCCGGCACTCGACACCGCTGACCTCGCCGATCTGGCCGCAAAGCTGAAAGCCAAAGGCGTGCGCCGCATCACGGGCCGTTTTTTCTACAATGGCAGCGCTTTGCCGGAGGTGGCCAGCCTCAACGAGCGCCAACCGATGCAAGCGGGTTACAACCCCGGTATCAGCGGTCTCAACCTCAACTTCAACCGCGTGTTAATGAAGTGGCGGCAGCACAATGGCCGCCTCGCGCTTGCCAGCACCGCCTTTGCGGATAGCCGTTCCGTCCCCGCCAAATCTGTCACTTTCCGCAGTTCGGCGGCGCAAATTTACGAACACGGCATCTTGGGTCAGCGCGAGCTGTGGACCATCCCCAGCCGCAGCTTGCGCAAAGCCGGACAGCGCTGGTTCCCCGTCCGCCGTCCGGCGGCTTACGCGGCGGAGGTGTTCCGCTCGCTCTGCATTGAATCCGGTATCACGCTCCCCGCCGGCCAGGCGACGGCAGAGACACCCGCCGGAGATGAAATCGCCATCCACCGCTCCGATGTCGCGTTCGGCCTGCTGATGAAGATGATGAAATACTCCAACAATCTCACTGCCGAGACATTGGGCATGGCTTCCGCCCGGCGCCTGATGCGCGAACCGGATAGCCTGACCGACGCGGGCGCGCTCTCCGCCGATTGGCTGCGCGGTGACGGCAATGCGCTTGATCCGGTCAAGGACACGGGGTTTGTGATGGAGAACCATTCCGGCCTCAGCATCCGTTCGCGTATGACGCCGATGCAACTGGCCAACGTGCTGCGCGTTGCGCATGAGCGGTATGGCAGCGGTTTCATAAACCTGCACAGCAAAGGCGATCTGAAAATCCCGCGCGGCACAACCCTGCCGCAACACAGCTTTTGGTCAAAGACCGGAACCATGCATTTCGTGCGCAGCTTGGCCGGATTTCTCGAAGTGGATGGCCGCAAAGCGATTTTCGTGCTGATGAATGTCGAGGACGATTTCCGCGCCGCAACAGACGCCAGTTTCCGTCCCTATGACGAATCCACCCCACGCGGCGCCCGCCGCTGGTTACGCTCCGCGCTGAAGTTTGAAAACGAACTCCTCAGCCACTGGGTCTCGCGTGAGCTGAAATTTTAAAAAACAAAATGATGCCGGTTGTTCCACGAATGACAGTCATCGTAATTCTCGCTCACAAGGTTCGCCCCCTTTGTTGATTTATAGCAATACACCACAACCATTCGCGCAAGTGTCATCCCTTGCATCAGCATATCTTTCACGCATGGCGGTTGATTGCGCGTATATCGGCCCCGTTATGTCGTTGCCAGTCGCGGCGTCCGGTATATGCTGTGCAATCCATCGGTATTGTTGCGCAGGTCATTATAGGAGGCATAGATGAGCCGCCCGAATATTCTCATCATCATGGTCGATCAGTTGAACGGCACGCTGTTCCCGGACGGGCCAGCGCCTTTCCTCCATACGCCCCATCTTGATGCTCTTGCGGCACAGTCAACGCGCTTTCAAAATGCTTACTGCGCCTCGCCTCTATGCGCACCCTCCCGCGCCGCGTTCATGTCCGGCCAATTGGCCAGCCGCACACGGGTCTATGACAATGCGGCAGAATTCCCCTCCGCCATCCCCACCTACGCCCACCACCTGCGCCGCGCCGGATATTTCACGGCTCTCAGCGGCAAGATGCACATGGTCGGCCCCGATCAGCTGCACGGGTTCGAGCAACGCCTGACCACCGATGTCTACCCCGCCGATTTCGGCTGGACCCCCGATTACCGCAAACCCGGCGAGCGGATTGACTGGTGGTATCATAACATGGGCAGCGTCACGGGCGCGGGCTGTGCCGAGATTTCCAACCAGCTCGAATATGACGACGAGGTTGCCTATAATGCGAAAGCCAAGCTCTATGACCTCGCACGCGGTGCTGACAAACGCCCCTTCTGCCTGACCGTCAGCTTCACGCACCCGCACGACCCCTACGTCGCCCGCAAGAAATTCTGGGACATGTACCCCGACCCGCCCATGCCAACCATTCCGGCGATGGACTACGAGGACCACGACCCCCATTCAAAGCGCATTTTCGACGCCAACGACTGGCGCAGCTTTGACATCACCGAAGACGATATCCGCCGCTCCCGCCGCGCCTATTTCGCCAACATCTCCTATCTCGACGAGAAAATCGGCGAGATCATGGGCGTGCTCAAAGATTGCCGGATGGATGACAACACCATCGTTGTCTTCTGCTCCGACCACGGCGATATGCTGGGCGAGCGCGGCTTATGGTTCAAGATGAGCCTTTACGAAGGCTCCTCCCGTGTGCCGCTGATGATCCGCACACCCGGCGGGGCAGGGGGCGCGATTACCGCACCCGTCTCGCTGCTCGATGTAACACCAACGCTGGCTGATCTCGTCGGCGTCGATATGGGCGAGGTGATGCCCTGGACCGATGGCGAAAGCCTCGTCCCGACCATGAACGGTACCCCGCGCGAGGCGTCTGTCGCCGTGGAATACGCCGCCGAGGCCAGCTACGCGCCGCTCGTTTCCCTGCGCCGGGGCGCGTGGAAGTATAACCATTGCGAACTCGATCCCCCGCAGCTGTTCAACCTCGACGATGACCCGCACGAGCTGACCAACCTCGCCGCTGACCCCGCTCACGCCGACACCGCCGCAGAATTTGCCGCCGAGGTCGCGAGACGTTGGGATATGGCCCGCTTTGACTCCGAAGTCCGTGAGAGCCAGGCCCGCCGTTGGGTGGTCTACGAAGCCTTGCGCAACGGCGCGTACTATCCTTGGGATTTCCAGCCGCTTCAACAGGCATCAGAACGCTACATGCGCAACCATCTTGACTTGAATGTTCTTGAGGAAAACCAACGCTTCCCGCGCGGCGAGTGATCATTACAGATGCTGTTATGAAGGCTGAAACCTACTACGCCGCCACCGCCCGTGACACGGCGCCCTATCCCGCGCTGCAAGGTGATATCGACGTTGATATTGTCATCATCGGCGGCGGCCTCACAGGCGTGAACAGCGCGCTTGAGCTGACCGAACGGGGCTATCGTGTTGCCTTGGTAGAAGCGGAGCGGATCGGCTGGGGCGCGACCGGGCGCAATGGCGGGCAAGTGACCGGCTCACTCTCCGGCGACGAAGCTCTGACCAAACACCTTCGCAAAACCCAAGGTGCGGCAGCAGAGGATTTCGTCTGGAACATGCGCTGGCGCGGACATGAGATTATCCGCGACCGCGTTGCCCGCTACAGCATCGAATGCGACCTGCGCCACGGCCACCTGCACACCGCTTATAAACCGAGCCATATGGCGGAGCTGCGCGCCACACATGAAGAAGCCGGGCGGCGCGGCATGGGCGATGAGGTTGATTTGCTTGACACGGCAGCGGTGCATGAGCGGTTGGAGACCCCGCTCTATCACGGCGGCCTGCTGAACCGCCGCAACATGCACCTTCATTCTTTAGACCTCTGCCGGGGCGAGGCAAGGGCGGCGGCGGGTCAGGGCGCGCAGATATTTGAGACCTCGCCCGTCACAGAGATCATTCACGGTAAACGCCCCGTCGTGGTCACGGCCAAAGGCCGGGTCACCGCTGATACCGTGCTGCTCGCCGGAAATGCCTATCACCGCCTCGAACGCGGCAAGCTCGCCGGAAAGCTATTCCCTGCCTCGCTCGCCAACCTGACCACCGCGCCTTTACCGGAAGCTGAAGCGCGCACCATCAACCCGCAAAATCTGGCGGTCTACGACACCCGTTTCGTCCTCGATTATTACCGCATGACCGCCGATAACCGTCTTATGTTCGGCGGTGGCGCGAATTACTCCGGCAAAGCCTCTCCCGATATCGCCGCCGAACTTCGCCCCGCGTTGGAGCGCACTTTTCCCCGCCTGCGCGGTGTTGAGATCGAATTCGCGTGGTCCGGTCAGGCGGGCATCGTCCCGAACCGCATCCCCCAACTGGGCCGCCTCTCTCCGAACGTCTTCTACGCACAAGGCTATTCCGGCCACGGCATCGCCACCACCCATATCGTCGCTGAGATTATGGCTGAGGCAATCGCGGGCACGATGGACCGCTTTGATATCTTCGCCAGCGTCCCCCACTTGCGTAACCCACTCGGTGAGCGGGCAGGGCACATGATGCTGGCACTGGGCATGTGGTACTACCGGATGCGTGAAAAGCTGAGTTGAGTAGCCCCACCCGAATTTTTAAACCTGTTGACCGGCGTTCATCCTGTGATGACGGAGCGCAAAATCACCTTTGCGCGGCTCAACAGAATGCGTGCGGATATGATCCTATCCCTTCATGACCTGCGTAAACCGATCCGACAGGTTCGGAACACCCTCCTGTGCCAGCCCGGACAAATCGGTCACCAAATCCCGCACAGGCCCGCCATAGCGCGGGCCTTCGTTGGTGGTGGACAGGATCAGCGGGCCGTAATCCGCACCGATCCGGGCATCCGGAAACCGTTTGATCAACGCCTCAATCGCCGCCGAGGCTGCCACCGCGCGGGCGAATATCATCATATATCCCGCCCCGGTATTCTCGACCAATGCCCCGTCGCAGGCCATCGCCGTGCGTTTTGCGGCATCGGCAACATTCTCGCCCCGCGCGCTGATGACCACCAGCGCCGCCTCGCCGGCGCTGCCCTCGTATTGCATCGGCAGCCCCTCGGCGATCAGCGTCTCGCGCAGACGGTCATAGGTCAGCGCCTCGGCAACGCTGGTTGCCTCAGCGGGCCATCCCTGCTGCTCAATCACAAATGTTGCGATTTTCTCGCCGTGATTTTCCAGCACGATCCCTTCAGCCCCTTCCAGATCACCGATCCAGTCATTGCTGGCCTTGACCATCACCCCACCGGCCCCCGGCATATCAAACGCCAGTGAGACGGGCGCGTCGATCACCCGCGCCACATACGCGCCCTCCGGCAATGACATCGGCAAATCCCGGCGCTCATGCGGCTCCAATGTTTGTTGCACCAGTGTGCGGGCGAACAATGCGGGGCCGCTGGCGCATGTCACACCGGACAGGGGCGTGCGCGTAGCTGTATGGGGCTTGAAAACGATTTCCAACGTCTCCGCCAGATTCCCTTCCACTTCCGCACCGCAATGGCGACAGCCGGATGTGGCGGGAATGTCTTTCAAGGCCACTTCCTCACGCGCGGTATAGCGGCAATGCGAGCAGCAAAGCCGATAATGCCGCTCCAACGCCCCGTGCAGCATTCCCAGCAGACAGGCCGTATGCGCCTCGCCCGCACTAATGCCCAGCGCCCGCGCAACACGTTTGGGCCGGATTTCGCCCAGATCACTCTCCGGGGCCGCTTTTAACCATGCCAATAATTGCGTCAGCAAGGTACGGTCATGCCCGGTCACCTGCGGCGGCAGCGAAGGCGTGTCTTTATGCGCACCCTTGCGGCTGGCTGATAAATTCGAGAAGAAATCACCTTGCGGCTTGCGGCAATGCGCATCGGCAAGACGCAGCACTTTTTCAAGTTTGCGCGCCTCCTCCTTCAAATATCCGGATTTCAGCAAAAGTGACCCGAGCAAAGCGCGCGGTTCCGATTCAACGGTATAGGTAACGGCGGTCCCGCCCTGCTTGCCCGGCTCCATCACCAGCGTCGCCCGAACCATCTCAAGCGCGCCCGACTCATACAGCCGCACCCAGCGCCACCAGTAATCCTTCGCCCATTCAAAGGGCGGTTCTTCCCACCGGACACGGTCTTTTGAAGTATCGAATTCCCCGTAGCGCCGGCGCAAGCCTTCCCCGTCGATGGTTTCACGCAAGCGATAACGGGGCAGGCCCAGCGCCTCATTCAGATGCGCCGTGTCAGAGATCAGAGGCCACAACGCCTCACGAGACGCGGATAACTGCCACGTCCAGCTTTTTTCGATAAGACGTTTTGACATGCCCCCGCCCTTCGTCCTGCCTTGTTACCTTGGAGTAAGACAAAGGTCGTTAAACAGCAAGACGTTGCCTTGCGCCGGAACCCGCTCACCCCTATTGTATGCTTTAAAATTATCCGCTGAATTTACGACGAAAGTGAGCCGCTAAAATGCTGGAAGCACTCCGCAACTCGGTCAACACGTGGACCGCTAAAATTTTGCTCGGTTTGCTGGTGCTCAGCTTTGCGGCTTGGGGGGTTTCGGATGCCTTCCTGAACCGCACCGCAACCACCGTCGCGACAGTGGGTGAGGCTGAAGTCACGACGCAAGAATTCGGCACGGCCCTTTCAGATAATATCCGCGAGCTGCAACGCCGCACGGGACGCGCAATTTCGATTTCGGAGGCCCGCCAAGCTGGTCTTGATCAAGTCGTCCTCGCCCGCATCACCACGCAAGCGGCTCTGGATGAGGAAGCGCGCGGCTTTGGCCTCTCCGCCTCACCCGCCGCAATCCGCACGGCGATTGAAAACTCTCCGGCCTTCCAGAATGTGTCCGGCCAATTCGACCGTTTCAGCTATGAATCGCGCCTTCAATATCAGGGCTTGAACCCCAGCGAGTTTGAAGAAACCGTCCGCCAGGACCTCGCGCGTGAGGCCATGCTTCAAGTCGTCGGCGTCGGCACCTCCGCCCCGCGCACATTGGCCGAAACGCTGCACCGTTTCCGCGCCGAACAACGGGTGTTTGAGTATCTGCAACTTGATCTTGCATCGGCAGAAGACCCCGGCACGCCGACCGATGAGCAACTTGCGACCTTCCACACGGAAAATGCTGATAAGTTCAGCGCCCCTGAATACCGCAAAATCAACGTCGCATGGATGACCGACGCCACCGTCGCTGAGGGCATCGATATTGAACAGGATCGCATCGTTACCGCCTATGGCGCGCGTTCCGCCGAATTCACGACCCCCGCAACCCGCACCGTGGATCAACTGCTGTTCAAGACCGAGGAAGAGGCCAACGCTGCCAAAGCGCAGATCGACGAAGGCCAGAGCTTTGACAAGGTCGCCGAAGAACTGGGCGATGCCGCCCCGAAAACCTCTCTTGGCACCATACCCCGTTCGGGTCTGCCCGAAGCCCTCGCAAATGCGGCTTTCGGTGCAAAGGAACCCGGCGTGGTCGGCCCGGTGAAATCGGTTTTCGGCTGGGTGCTGCTGAATATCAGCACCGTCCAACTCGAAAGCATCCGCCCGCTTGAGGATGTGCAAGCGCAAATCAAGAATGACCTCGCCCTTGTCGATGCCCGCAATATTATGAGCGAAGAATCCGTCGCCTTTGATGATGAAATCGCGGGCGGCGCATCACTCGAAGAAGTTGGCAGCCGCACAGTGGCCACATATGCCGCGATTGAAGCGGTGGACGAAAACGGCCTCGATACCGAGGGCAACGCGATCACCTCTCTGCCGCAAATCCCCGGCTTCATGGCCCGTGTGTTCGGTGCGACAACCGATGAAGACCCGATCATGATCGAAGCGGATGGCGGCGGCGTGTATGCCTACAAAGTCGAAAAAATCACCCCCGCCGCTTTGCGTGATCTTGATACCATCAAAGATGATGTGATCGCCGCATGGCAGCGCTCAGAACGCGAAAAAGCGTTGGTCGAGCAAGCTCAAGCACTCAAATCCCGCTTGGAAAACGGCGAAACCCTCGCGGACATCGCCACAGAGCGTGAAACGACCACTCTCAAATCTCCCGCCCTGCGCCGTTCCTCCAGCTCCGGCGTTGTGTCAGAGGCCATTACAGAGAAGATGTTCGCATCCTCCGTCGGCGATGTCATTGAGGGCAGCGCCGCAACAGGCGATGGCTCCTACCTTATCGGCACATTGGCGGAGATTGTTGACGCGGGGGCTGATGCTGAAAACGAGGCGATTGACCGCGTTGCCGAAGGTTATTCCCGGCAGCTTGCCAATGACATGGTGCAAACATTCTCGCGCTCTGCCGTGGATCGTCACCCGACATTTGTGTTCCCCGACGTTGTCGATGCAACCCTCGCCGAACTCGGCCAACGGTACTGATAAGCTATGATCGAACCTGCCTTTGAGGACTTCGCCACCCGCTATGATGCCGGCGAACCATCGGTCATGTGGGCCACCCGTATCGCCGATATCGACACCCCTGTGTCGTTGATGTTGAAACTGGCCCAAGCCCGCAAAGACAGCTTCCTGCTCGAATCCGTCACGGGGGGCGAGAAGCGGGGCCGATACTCTGTCATCGGCCTCAAACCTGACCTGATCTGGCGCTGCCGGGGCGATACCGTAGAGATCAACCGCTCCGCCCGTTGGGACTCGGACGCCTTCGAGGCCGACACGCTCGCCCCCCTCGACAGTTTACGTGCCATCATCGCCGAAAGCGCCATTGATCTGCCTGAAACATTACCGCCGATGGCCGCCGGATTATTCGGCTATCTCGGTTACGATATGATCCGCCATGTCGAGAAACTGCCGGAACCAAACGCCGACCCCCTCGGCCTGCCAGACGCTGTCCTTACCCGCCCGACGCTGATCGCCATTGTCGATAATGTCGCTGATCTCGTGACACTGGTAACGCCCGTCAGACCTCAAGAAGGCACCAGCGCCCGCGCCGCCTATGCCCGCGCCGCCGAACGTCTGTCTGACGCGCGCGACGACCTCGACCGCGCATTACCGATTGAAGCAGCGATACCGCAAAACGTGGAAACCTCCGGCGAGGCGGTCTCAAACACCTCCACCGCAGAATATTACGCGATGGTCGAAAAGGCGCGCGATTATATCCAAGCGGGCGACATCTTTCAGGTGGTCCCCTCACAACGCTGGACCACGCCTTTCGCGCTTCCCCCCTTCGCCCTCTACCGTGCCCTGCGCCGCACTAATCCGTCGCCTTACATGTATTTCTTCAACGTTGGCGATTTCCAGATCGTCGGTGCCAGCCCGGAAATCCTTGTCCGTCTGCGCGGTGACACCGTCACCGTCCGCCCCATCGCCGGAACCCGCCCGCGTGGCGCAACCCCGGCAGAGGACGACGCACTCGAAGCGGATTTGCTCGCCGATCCCAAAGAACTCGCCGAACACCTGATGCTGTTGGACCTTGGCCGCAACGATGTGGGCCGCGTTGCCAAGATCGGCACCGTCGATCCGAACGAGCAATTCACCGTCGAACGTTACAGTCACGTCATGCACATCGTTTCCAATGTTGATGGCAAAATCCGTGAGGATGTGGATTGCGTCGACGCCCTTCTCGCGGGCCTGCCAGCGGGAACTGTCTCCGGCGCACCCAAAATTCGTGCGATGGAGATCATTGACGAGCTGGAAAAAGAAAAACGCGGGGTCTACGCGGGCGGCGTAGGCTATTTCGGTGCGGGCGGCGAGATGGACACCGCTATCGCGCTGCGCACAGCTGTCGTCAAAGACGGCAAAATGTACGTCCAAGCGGGCGGTGGTGTTGTCTGGGATTCCGACCCCGAAGCAGAGCGCATGGAAACCGTCAACAAATCCAAAGCTCTCTTCCGCGCCGCTGAAGAAGCCATGCGCTTCGCAATGGGTGACCGCCGCGCGAACAGGTAACAACGATGACTATGAGCTTCTCAGGTGCGGAAGCCATTCAGAAACAACGCGATAAAGACCGATATCAAAGTGCTTTCCGATCAACTTGCGTCAGAATCCCCGTCAAGATTTGCGTGAATTCTGACGCCCTATGGCTAAGTTGATCGCGGATCACCTAAAGCATTGCCGGAACGACGCGGTCAGGCGGAGTGTGACCGTCAAGGAACGTCTTGATGTTGATGATGACTTTTTCGCCCATCTCCATCCGGCTCTCGCTGGTTGCCGATCCCATATGCGGTAAAAGAACCACGTTTTGCGCGGCTTTCAGGCGATCGCTGACCTCATGGCCATGCTCAAACACATCAAGCCCCGCACCGCCCAACTCGCCCGCCTCCAACATGCGGATCAGGGCGTTTTCGTCGATAATCTCGCCCCGCGCGGTGTTCACAATGTAGGCGGAGGGTTTCATCAGCTTCAGGCGACGCGCCGACAGCAGGTGGAATGTGCCGGGTGTATGCGGGCAATGTATTGATATCACATCCATTCTCGCCAACATCTGGTCGAGACTCTCCCAATACCGCGCACCCAGCTGCTCCTCAGTGTCAGGATGAAGTCGCTTGCGATTATGGTAGTGAATGTCGAGGCCGAACGCGGCGGCACGCTTTGCAACCGCTTGACCAATCCGGCCCATGCCTATGATTCCCAAACGTTTTCCGTAAATCCGGCTGCCCAGCATCGCCGTAGGTGCCCAGCCCTGCCACGCGTCATTCTCGATATGCCGCACACCATCAACCAGGCGACGCGGCACCGAAAGGATCAACGCCATCGTCATATCAGCGGTATCTTCGGTCAAAACACCGGGCGTGTTCGATACGAAGATTCCACGACGACGGGCGGTTTCAACATCAATATGATCCACCCCCGCACCGAAATTTGCGATCAATTTCAGATTGTTACCTGCGCGCGCCAATACATTGGCGTTGAGGTGATCCCCCAAGGTCGGCACCAGAATATCCGCCCGCGCGACCGCATCGGCCAGTTGAGCAGGTGACAAAGGCGCGTCAGTCTGATTCAACTCAACATCGAACAACTCGCCTAACCGCGCCTCTACCGGCACCGGTAACTGGCGGGTGACGATCACTTTCGGGCGGGCTGTTGCGGCGCGGTCGGTCATGTAACACTCCGTCGGTATCGAATCATACCGTTGGATAACAGGAGCGCGCGGACTGCGAAATGAAAAGCCGTGATTTTGTTGAAATATTCCGTCGCAGGCATCCGGTTTACGCAGTGTTTGCCTGCGTTCTAACCGGCTTGCTGGCGCCTTTTTCACCCGCCTTGGCGCAGAGTGTGGGCACGGAAACAGGCAAGCCTCTGCCCCGATTCGAGGCGATGAAGTTCGATAAGGTGCGCCTGCGGCGTGGTCCGAGCGAGGAATATCCGATTGCCCTGCTCTACACACGCAAAGGGTTACCGATCCAGATTTTCCGTGAATACCAGGACTGGCGGCAAGTGCGTGACAGTGATGGCGATACGGGATGGATCAAGCGTAACCAATTGACTTCAAAGCGTTATGGTATGGTCATCATCAATGACGCACCGCTTTATCGACAGCCTGATCAGGGCGCAACGGTCATCGCAAAGGCGCAGGAAGGGGTGGTCTTCGACCTGAGCGAATGCGGAGCGGTTTGGTGCCGGGGCTCGGTTGACGGCTATAAAGGTTATATAGCGAAATCAATGCTTTGGGGTGTTTTTCCGCAGGAGGAATTTAACGGCGAATGAGAGGGTTCTGCCGCGATTGCCTGACACCCGCCGACACCGTGACCGGACGGTGCGAAAATTGCCACTCGCCCCGTATCCTGAGGCATTCAGAGCTTGAGACGCTCTCAATCGCGCATATGGATTGTGACGCTTTTTACGCGTCGGTCGAAAAACGTGACGACCCCACCCTCGCCGATCGTCCCCTCATCATCGGTGGCGGGAAAAGGGGCGTTGTTTCAACGGCTTGTTACATCGCACGCATATACGGTGTGCGCTCGGCCATGCCGATGTTCAAGGCGTTGAAGCTCTGCCCCGACGCGACGGTGCTGCGTCCGGATATGGCCAAGTACGTCACGGTCAGTCGGCAAATCCGCGCCAAGATGGCGGCGCTCACGCCCATGATAGAGCCGCTTTCGCTCGATGAGGCGTTCCTTGACCTGACTGGCACGCAAAGATTGCACGGCACACCGCCTTCATTGACAATGGCGCAACTTGCGCGCGAAATTCAACGCGATATCGGCGTCACCGTCTCGGTCGGCCTGAGCGATTGTAAATTCCTCGCGAAAATCGCTTCCGACCTCGACAAACCGGACGGGTTCAGCGTCATCGGGCGCGGTGAGGCGCTCGACTTCCTCGCCCCGCGCCCGATCTCGGCGATCTGGGGTGTCGGCGCGGCGCTGGCGGCAAAACTGCGCGGTGACGGCATCCAAACCATCGCCGACCTGCGCCCGATCCCGCTCACAGACCTGATCGCGCGCTACGGCAGCATGGGCCAGCGCCTGCACCACCTCGCCTTCGCGCGTGACAGCCGCCGCGTTGACCCGTCAGAGCGTCCGAAAAGCGTCTCCTCCGAAACCACGTTCTCAGAGGACATAAGCGACCCCGACACGCTGGACGCTTATCTGTGGCATTTGACCGAAAAGACCTCCGCGCGGTGCAAGGCAAAGGCGTTGGCGGGCAAAACGGTTGTGCTCAAGCTGAAAACCTCCGATTTCCGCACCATCACCCGCAGCCACACCCTCGACGCGCCCACCCATCTGGCCGATACCATCTACCGCGCCGCTACAGTGATGTGTGCGAATGCCATTGAAAACAAGAGTTTCCGCCTGATTGGTGTCGGCGTCAGCAATCTGTCCGATGCCACCGACGGCGTCGCATTGCCCGAAACCGACCTGTTCGACCCGCAAGCCCTCACCCGCGCCAAGGCGGAGCAAGCGATGGACAAAGTCCGCGAGAAATTCGGTGCGGATGCGGTAGAGAAAGGCCGCGTTTGGCGGTTGAGGGAGGATCAGGATGAGAAGTGATTTCAAGGGCTTAAGATGATCGCAGGTGAGAATAATCCGCCCGATGGTCTGTCATGCCACGATCGGGAATAACTCTCATCTAGCCGCTGCAACGTTCTCTCATAAAGGCGCGCATACTAAAACGCACCCCGCGACAATGTCCCGGAGTGCGTCTCAAAGTGAGTGATCAGTTCATTACCGCGACGGAGACATCGACCATCAGATCGCCGGTTTCCTCGAAATCGAGTTGCAGCGAGATGGTGTCGCCCGATTTGACCTTTTCTTTCAGGTCGGTCAGGCGGAGGTGATAGCCGTCTTGGGTGAGGTTCGTGGCCTCGCCTTTAGGCGTATCCAGCGTGTCCAGATCTTCGGAATTTTGCATCGCGCCGCCGTCGAATTTCGCGATGGCAACGCTTTCGGCGGCTTTTGAGCTGACGGACTTGATGGTGTCGGCGTCATCAGAGCCGTTGTGGATCGTCATAAAGACCAGCACTTCGTCATCTTTGAGCGAGACGGCCCAAGGTGCCTCGATGACGATGCCGCCTTTCATGGCGGCGACGGCGTCCTCGTTGAAGGTGCTGTCATCGGCAAATGCGGGCGCGGCGAGCAAAGCGGTTGCGGTGCACAGTGTTGTCAGTAGGTGTTTCAATTTAACTTCCTCCAGAGTATCGACGGGAGACCTCATGCAGGTCTATATGCGAACTGAATATATTTTCGCAAGAACTGCGCCGATTCACGGGTCAAAACTGAGGTCATTCGATGGCAAAACCCCCAATTATGGCGCTCCGCGACATATCCCTTACCTTTGGCGGCGCTCCTTTGTTCGAGGGAGCGGGGTTTTCGGTGGGTGAGGGCGACCGTTTGTGCCTTGTCGGGCGCAACGGGTCGGGCAAATCGACGTTGCTGAAAGTGGCCGCCGGGCTGATTCAGCATGATGCGGGTGAGCGGTTTGTGCAGCCGGGGAAGAAAGTGGCGTATCTGCCGCAAGATCCCGACCTGTCCGGCTATGACACGCTGGGCGATTATGCCGCCGCCGATGTCGAACCGGAGGAGCGTTATAAGGCCGAGATCGCGATGGAGGGGTTGCGGCTGGACGAGACGCTTGACCCGGCGACCGCGTCAGGGGGCGAGAAGCGGCGGGCGGCGTTGGCGCGGCTGCTGGCGTCGGAGCCTGACCTGATGCTTTTGGACGAGCCGACGAACCACCTCGATATTTCGGCTATCGAGTGGCTGGAGGAGACGCTGCGCAGCACGCGGGTCGGCTATGTGCTTATCAGCCACGATAGGGCGTTGCTGTCAAAGGTGACGACGGAGACGCTGTGGCTGGATCGCGGGGCCGTCCGGCGCAATGACAAGGGATTCGCGGGGTTTGAGGACTGGCGCGACAAGATGTTCGACGAGGAGGATGCCTCGCTGCAAAAGCTGGATCAGAAGATCAAGCGCGAGGAACATTGGATCGTTCACGGGGTATCGGGCCGTCGCAAGCGCAATGTGCGGCGGGTGGCCGATCTCGCGGCGCTGCGCGAGAGCAGACAGACGCATTTACACCGGGCCGGAACGGCGGCGATGGCGCTGGAGTCGGGGCAGACCTCCGGCAAGCTGGTGGTTGAGGCCAAAGAGATTGGCAAAGCCTATGACGGGCGGACGTTGGTGAGTGATTTCTCGACCAAGATCATGCGCAAGGACCGTCTGGCGTTGGTCGGGCCTAATGGCGCGGGTAAGACGACGATGCTGAAAATGCTGATCGGCGAGCTGGCACCTGATGACGGGACGATCCGGCTGGGCAGCAAGCTGGAGGTGGCGACGCTGGATCAGACGCGGTCGCTGCGCGAGGATCAGACGCTGTGGGAGGCGCTGACCGAGGATAAGCTTCTGGGGGTTAAAGGCTCGAACGACCAGATTTTGGTGCGCGGGCGGCCCAAGCATGTGGTGGGCTATCTCAAGGAATTCCTGTTCGATGAGCGTCAGGCACGGGGGCCGGTATCGTCGCTGTCGGGGGGCGAGCGGGCGCGGTTGATGTTGGCGAAAATCATGGCGCGGGAATCGAACCTGCTGGTGCTTGATGAGCCGACCAACGATCTTGACATCGAGACACTGGATTTGTTGCAGGATTTGCTGGGTGATTATGACGGGACGCTGATTCTGGTCAGCCACGACCGCGACTTTATCGACCGGATCGCGACCTCGACTATTGCGATGGAGGGGGATGGGACCGCCATCGAATACGCGGGCGGGTGGAGCGATTATCAGGCACAGAAGGCGGGCGGGAAGGGGGCTGCTGCCAGCAAGCCGCGCAAGGGCGGGGGCGGAGCAAAACCCGCCGCCGCGCCCGCGCCTGCGCCGAAAAAGGCGCAAGGGGCGAAGCTGTCGTTTAAGCAAACGCACCGTCTGGAGAAACTGCCGGAGGAGATCAGCCGTTTGGAAGCGGAGATTGCCAAGGTGGAGGAACTGCTGGCGTCACCCGATCTCTATGCGGAGAATCCTGCGAAGTTTGAAAAGGCAACCGCCGCGCTGGCCGAACGGCAGGATGCGCTGGCGGCGGCGGAGGAAGAGTGGCTGGAGCTGGAGGAGGCGCGTGAGGCGGCGGGGTGAGGGTGGAATAAATGTATTTATAACAGTCGTTATCGTACTTGTTCCGATATCCAGAACCGCGTTTCCGTCGGAACCGGACCTTCGGAACAAGTCCACGAGTGTCCGGCAGTATGCCGTGTTATAAAGTCTTGTCTTACCGCGACTTGATCGCGGTATCCATTGGTCCACACGCCTTGCACGCTGTACCCCGCGAACAAGTCGCGGGGTGACTTCCGGTTTGAAATTAATATTTTTCAGTGTTTGCCCACAACCTGACGAGGCCGGTTCTGTAACGTCGCTCTAACGGCTCCGCTCTGGCACTGTACCAGCATCCCTTCGAGCGCTTGGCAGCGTGCGGCTTGCATTTTAATTTTTGATATGTTCTTTATGTGTTTGTTGATTTTAACACAAAGGACGACATGGACTGGACCCTCGCTATAGATCGCCAACGGGAGGCGCTGCTGCGGATGGTTGCCGCGCTGCTCGTAATGGCGGGTGGCGGGGAGGTGCTGTCGCGGTTTGAGCGCAGCGCTGTCTTTCGGGTTTTACGCCCTGCGGAGGCGGCGTTCCGGCGGTTGGTGGTCATCGTGATGGAGCGGACGGAGGAGGGCGCGCAGCCTGTGCGGGCGCCTGTGATCCGGCCTGTTGTGGTGAAAATTGCGCGCGGTGACGGGGCGCGGATTCCGGCATTTGCGCTGTTTGATCCGCGAAAGCCGATTGTTGTCGGCACGGCGCGGCGGCCTGTGCGCCATGAGCCGCGCATTCGCGGTTTTGATTGGGATGAGCCTGTTTATGCGCCGAAACCGGTACCTTTGCCGGACGATCCGGTCAGTGCGGCGCGGATGATGCGCCGTTTGCAAGCGTTGCAACTGGCGTTGGAAGATGTGCCCAAACAGGCGCGCAGGCTGGCGCGGATGCAGACGAAACGCGAAAGCGGGCGGGCGGAAACGGGGAAATATATACGCCCGATGCGCCCCGGCAGACCGCCCGGCTACAGGGCCAGAACCGTGCATCCGGTGGATGAGGTTTTGAAAAACTGTCACCAATTGGCGCTCTATGCGATTGATTTAAAAGTGAATTCGCAGAGTGATCCGCCGGATACGGGGTGAGGGTGAGAAATATAACAGTCGATCTTCAGGGCCGTCGGTTGGATTGCCTGACCTGCAATACTGCGGGGCGTTTTGGTGTGCTGTGTTGCAGGAGGCCGCCCCGGAGCAAGGGCTGCCGCAGATAAAAATCCCCCGAACGGCATTCGGGGGCTTGGTATCGGCGGGGGCGCCGCATCAGCAATCGAGCGTGTTGTCGCGCTCCCAATCGGTCAGGTGTCGGGAGTAATCGACCCAGTCGTTCATTTTCAGCTTCAGAAACGCCGCGCTGGTTTCGTCGCCGATGACGGATTTGAGGTGCTTGTCCTTGTCGAACGCGCGCAAGGCGTCGAGCAGGTTTTGGGGCAGCTTTTTCGCGCCTTTGACCTTGTGGCCTTCCGCGTACATGTCGATGTCGTGGCGTTTGCCGGGGTCGAGTTTGCGGTCGATGCCGTCCAGCCCCGCCGCCATGATCGACGCGGGCAGCAGATACGGGTTCGCGGCCCCGTCCGGCAGGCGCAGTTCCATCCGGCCCTCGTCGGGGATGCGGATCATGTGGGTACGGTTGTTGCCCGCGTAGGTAATCGAGGAGGGCGACCATGTCGCGCCGGAGGTGGTGCGCGGCGCGCTGAGGCGCTTATAACTGTTCACGGTGGGGTTCATCATCGCGCACAACCCCTCGGCATGGGCCATGATGCCGCCGAGGAAATTGTAGCCGAGCGCGGAGACGCCCAGTTCGCCTTTTTTGTCGTGGAACAGGTTTTTCTTACCCGTCTTGTCCCAGACGCTGACATGAGCATGACAGCCGTTGCCCGTGAGATGGGCAAAAGGTTTGGGCATGAAGGTCGCCCGAAGTCCGTGCTTTTCCGCGATGCTCTTGGCCATGTATTTGAAAAAGGCATGGCGGTCGGCGGTGATGAGCGCGTCGCCGAAATCCCAGTTCATTTCAAACTGGCCGTTGGCGTCCTCATGGTCGTTCTGATACGGACCCCAGCCGAGCGTCTGCATCGCATCACAAATCTCTGTGATGACATCGTAGCGGCGCATCAGGGCGGAAACATCGTAGCAGGGTTTGCTCTGGGTATCACGCTCATCCGCCAGCGCCGTGCCGTCCGGCGAGGTGATGAAATACTCGCACTCAACGCCGTGTTTAAGCCGATATCCACCCTCTTGGGCCTTGGCGATGACGCGTTTGAGTGTGTTGCGCGGGCCTTGGGCGACTTCCTCGCCGTTCATGTAGAGATCAGAGGCAAGCCAGCCGACATTCGGCTTCCAGGGCAGTTGGATCAGACTATCAGGGTCGGGAACGGCGAACATATCGGCATGGGCGGGCGTCATGTCGAGCCACGAGGCAAACCCCGCAAAGCCCGCGCCGTCCTTTTGCATCCCCGCAATCGCCGACGCCGGAACCAGTTTCGCGCGCATCACGCCGAACAGATCGGTGAAAGAGATCAGGAAATACTCGATGCCTTTGCTTTTCGCTTCTTTAGCCAGATCAGTCGCCATCGTCCGCTCCCTAGACGTTTGTTTTTATCGAGAGCAGACAAGCGCGTTGTACGGCGCTGTGCAAGCAAAACCTGTTAATGGCGGATTGCCACGTTTGAATAAAAGCGCGGCAATCCTTAAGGCGTTGGTTTAAAGCAGGAAGTCCCCCGCATCGAGATCGGAAGCTGTCAATCCAAGCAGAAGAATAGAATCTCCATTAAACATTACCCTCGCACCGGAGGCTGCGTCGGTTATGGTCAGTTGAGCAAAGTTGTTTAACCCTGCCACAGGACGCATATCCAGAAGCTCCATCCCGTCATTGGCAAAGTCGGTTACCACATCTGCGCCCCAGCCATTGTCAAACACGAACCGATCAACGCCTCCGCCGCCAGAAATGCGATCACTGCCAGCGCCACCGCGTACAACATCGTTGCCCGCATTGCCGTTCAGGCTGTCGGTTCCGGCATCACCGAACAGGCTATCATTACCGTTGCCACCGGACAGCGAGTCATCGTCATTCGCACCGCGCAGCACGTCATCACCGTCCTCGCCGCTGAGAGAGTCGTTGCCATCGCCCCCCTGCAAAGAGTCCTCGCCGCTGCCACCCAACAATGTATCAACGCCCCGCGATCCCTGAAGTGTATCGTTCCCGGCATCGCCGCGTAAAAAGTCATTGTCGTTACCGCCGTTCAGTAAGTCGTCATCAGCCCCACCGAATAGCGTATCATTGCCAATCGAGCCGAAAAGACTGTCGTTCCCTGTTGAGCCGATCAACCGATCATTGCCGCCCCCTCCGTTCGCAAAATCATCACCTGAAGCGCCGTTGATTGTATCGCTATTAGTTTGCCCGAAGATGCGGTCCGCGCCCCCGCCACCGTTGATACTGTCTGTACCACTTCCGCCAAACAGTGTGTCGTTGCCATTGTTGCCATCGATTCTATCGCTGTTTGCATTTCCGTTGATGATGTCGTTTCCATTGCCGCCAATAACAGTGTCGAGACCATTCCCTGCGAGAATAATATCGTTCCCGTCATTGCCTGAAATTGTATCACCGCCATTTTGGCCTTGAATACGGTCAATTCCAGCCCCCCCGACAATCACGTCCGCGCCATTTCCTGCAATGAGGATATCGTTGCCGTCGCCGCCGTTGATGATGTCATCGCCGTCCAAGCCGCGAATGGTATCGTTTCCTCCGCGTCCGGATAGTGAATTATCCGCAACCGACCCGGTGATCTCATCGGCGAATTCACGCCCGATAACATCTTCAAAGTTCACGAGGGCTTCTGTTCTTCCGGTGAAGCTGAAGCCGATTGTCCCGCTATCGAGATTAATTTGAAGGCGATTTGAGCTCAGGCCCGAACCCGGATCTTGCTCCAGCATATCGCGCACATCAATCCGGTCCACGCCGGCACCGCCGTCATAGGAATCCGTGCCGGTAAATCCTTGAAAGAAGTTATCGGTTGTTATCAGGGTGTCATCTCCCGCGCCCAAGTCAACAATATTGATACCACCTCCGGAAGCGCCGACAACATTGCCTGACGTTGCA
This sequence comes from uncultured Neomegalonema sp., assembly GCA_937948985.1. Lineage (GTDB taxonomy): Bacteria > Pseudomonadota > Alphaproteobacteria > Rhodobacterales > Rhodobacteraceae > JAHDDY01. The sequence continues at coordinate 23,568 of CALFAK010000115.1, forward strand.
CCGCCGCCCTCCATGACAGTGTCCGATCCATCGCCGCCAAAGACTGTGTTGATTGCGATATTCAAAGAAAATGTATCATCACCCACACCGCCGATGAGCAGTGTTGACGAGCCGGGAGGTCCGGCGGAGTTGACAATAAAGTTGTCATCACCAACGCCGCCCTCAAGTGTCATATTCCCGACGCCACCTTCCAGAGTGTCATCACCTGAACCACCCAGAACACGCTCGATATTGGTCGCCGCCGGAAAGATATCGTCGATGTTCATGCCGGCAACGTCAACGAAATGGCCAACCGTTTCTCTGGTCATGTCAAGTGTATCGAAGCCGTCTCCGCCGTCATAGAAATCGTTGCCGGAGGAGAAGATCAGGCTGTCATCACCCGCACCGGTCTGAATGGTGTTGTCGACGCCATCTTGCGTGAAGACCCTGTCATTGCCGGAACCGCCGATGAAATTCTCGAAACCGATCTGACTGTCGCCATCCGCTTCGCCGCTACCGAATACCGCGCTGGCCACGCCGCCTGATGCGAGGTCAATCAGAACTCCTACTGTATCGCGCGCATAGCTGATCGTGTCCGACCCCGCGCCACCTTCCAGACTGTCACCGCCGAGGCCGCCGTCGATTGTGTCATTGCCCGCACCGCCACGGAACGTGTTGTCTTGCTGTGTGGTGCTGGTTTCGATGCTGGTGATCACGTTATCTTCGCCATCACCGATGACCTGAACGGCCCCGCCTACCTCGACATTTTCGATATTACTGAAAGTATCGATCACAGTGCCCGCAAAAGACGACTGACCTGCCGCGAGGTTGATAATCTCGGCGTTGTTGGAGTTGACCGTCAGAACATAGGTATCTGTTCCGGCCCCGCCGTTAAATGAATCCGAAGCGTTCGTATTGATATTGAACTCGCTATCGATAATGCGGTCATCGCCCGCGCCCGCATCAATCGTGTCGTTATCATCGCCACCATTAATCGTGTCGTTGCCATCACCCGCCGAGATTGAATCATCACCGTCATCAGTGTTAATAACATTGGAGTCTGCAGTCCCGGTAATGATGTCGTCTCCGGTTCCGGTGCCGACATTTTCAAAATTCACAGCGGTTTCGCCGGTGATATTGGTTGCCCCGGTACTCAGATTGACGCTGATACCCGTGTTGTTGAGGGTATAGTCCAAAAAGTCAGTGCCATCGCCGCCATCCAGCCTATCCGCACCGCCTTCTCCAGTGATCGTATCGTCACCAATACCGCCATTGATGCTGTCATCGCCATTGCCGCCGCGCAAGCTGTCATTGCCCGCGCCACCGTCAATGCTGTCATCATCAGCGCCGCCGTCGATAGAATCGCTGCCCGCAAAGCCGTACAGAACGTCGCGTCCGCTGCCTCCGCTGATGCTGTCGGCGGAGCTGCTGGCCAACCCGCTGCTCGCATGGCCCGTGACGGAAACATTCAGGACATAAGTGGCGTCGTTCGGTATCGGATTATCGGCGTTTTGCGATACTCTTATGAAGTACGTTCCCGCGCTGGCGATGGTTGTCTGAACAAAACTGTCAAATGTTGAGTTGCTGCCTGCGCCCCCTAATGTAACCGTGCTATCGTCGTTTTCACCGCCCGAAACGACGTTCCCCATTGCGTCTCGGAGTTGTAGGCGGCTATCGAATTCCCCGCCTCCGATCCCACTACCTCCGCCGATATCATTGCCATAGTCGATATCAAGGGTAACCGTTTCGCCCGCGCCGACAGTAACGGAGAACCAGTCAAACGCATTCGCGCCACTACCAACGATCGTGGTATTAGGAACGGAAGGATCGAAGTTATCCGGGTTGTTTCGGCTAAGAAAAACAAGTGACGGGCTGTCGACCCGCCATTCTGATGCGTTGTCTATATTTAACGCCGTACCCATAGTGCTGTTGGCGTTCGTCAGGTCTGTAAAGCCGTGGAATTGATCACCGTAGATCAAGTCATTACCATTATTTCCGGCAAAAGATCGGCTGCTGAACCCGTTGCTGGTGCTTAACAGAATATCCGCCCCCGATGTTCCGGTAACGTTTGTTCCACCTGTGATGACACTCATTATACTATCTCCTAAACAAAATTCTCTTTTCGAGACTAAATCCCTTAATTGTGTTTCACACAACTACGAAACGAACGAACTTGGAAGGCCGCACCCGTCAAGCGGGTATCGGTTGCCCGGGGTGCGCTACAACCATTCCGGATACGTATTGCATCATTGGTGAGAGCGTTTTGTGACGCACGGCACTGGTCCGCAGTCAAATCGGTCACATCGTAATGACAACATGCCGCGCATGACCGAGGCCTATGAGATGAAGGGCGCGGGTGTTCGTTGATTTCCGGCTGAGAACCAAATACGCAAACGACAAATTCTATTGCGAGGTTCGATATGACGGTCCATTTGCACCACGGTGACCTGCCCGCAGGGCTTGATTTAGGTAAAATCGTTGCCATTGATACGGAGACGATGGGCTTGAACCCGCACAGGGACAGGCTTTGCCTGATACAGTTGTCGTCGGGCGATGGCGATGTGCATCTGGTTAAATATGAGCCGGGTGTCCCTCAATCGCCTAATCTCGTGAAGATGTTGAACGATCCGACCGTTCTCAAACTATTTCATTTCGGTCGCTTTGATATAGCGGTATTGGGCCGTGCATTCGGCGTGACGACGGCCCCTGTGTATTGCACCAAAATCGCGTCTAAACTGGTGCGTACTTATACGGATCGTCACGGTCTGAAAGAGTTGTGCCGTGAGTTGTTGGGCGTTGATATCTCCAAGCAACAGCAAAGCTCTGATTGGGGGGCGGCCACGCTCACACAAGATCAAAAGAATTATGCGGCGAGCGATGTCTTGTACCTTCACAAGATAAAGGAAGAACTGGACCGTCGCTTACTGCGTGAGCGCCGGGTCGAAGTGGCGCAAGCGTGCTTCAGTTTCCTTCCAAGCCGTTCGGTGCTTGATTTAATGGGCTGGCCAGAGATTGACATTTTCTCGCATTAAGGATGCCTGATGAGCGACAAAACCAAGCCCGAATCTGCACTGAGCGTTGCCCGTCGCGTGCTGGCAATTGAGGCGGATGCGCTGCTTGCGCTGTCCGACTCGCTTGATGCGCGATTCGAGGCGGCGGTCGATATGCTCGCGGCTGTGAAGGGCAGAGTGATCGTGTCCGGCATGGGTAAAAGCGGCCATGTGGGACGAAAAATTGCAGCTACGCTCGCCTCAACCGGAACGCCCGCACAATTTGTTCATCCCGCCGAAGCCAGCCACGGTGATCTCGGCATGGTCACGCGTGATGATGTGGCATTGGTGCTGAGCAATTCCGGTGAGACGCCTGAATTGTCGGATTTGATCGCCTATACCCGCCGCAACGGCATTCCGCTGATCGCTGTCGCATCGCGCCCGGAAAGCACGCTGATGCAAGCCGCTGATATCAGCCTGCCTCTGCCAAAGGCGCCTGAGGCATGTCCGATGGGGCTTGCCCCGACCACATCGACAACCGCCACGCTTGCCTTGGGGGATGCGCTTGCCGTCGCGCTTATGGAGCGGATGGATTTCCGCCCTGAAAACTACCGGATGCTGCATCCCGGCGGAACGCTTGGGTCACGTCTTCTCAAAGTCGCCCAAAAGATGCATCGCGGTGCGGAATTGCCGCTGACATCGCCGGACAGTTCGGTGGTGGACGCGATGCTGGAGATCAGCGGGAAATCCTTTGGCCTTGCGGGTGTCACCGACGCGCAAGGGTGCTTGGTTGGCGTGATTTCCGATGGCGACCTGCGCCGCAACATTGATCATTTGTTCGACCGGAAGGCGGGTGACATCATGTCCACCGCTCCGAAAACCATCAAGCAATCCGCTCTGCTGGAACAGGCGCTTGAAATTATGAACCGCAATGCGATCACCGCGCTTTTCGTGGTTGACGATGCTGCCGCAGAGGATACGCCCGCCGTTCCGGTCGGCCTGATCCACATTCACGATTGTCTTGGCGCGGGCTTGAAATGAACCGGCCGCAACCACTGCCTCAAGGCGAGGACGGGGCGCGCAAGGTTGTGCGTCCCCGCCGGACATTGTGGTTGGCCGCGCTGCTGGGGATCATCGCCTTTCTGCCGTTTTTGCTGGTCTTCACGCAGACGGGCAAGAAATCGCCGGATGCGGTCGAACTGACAGAATCGGATCAAAAATCGGTGACGGATGGTTTGCGGATGATCCGGCCCAGTTTTTCGGGTCGTACCGAAAAAGGCGAACCGTATAGTGTGCGTGCCGAGTGGGCGCTGCCCAATGCCCCGAAACCGACACGTATTACGCTCAATGAGATCATGGCGAGTCTGAAAATGAAGGATGGCCGTGAGATTATAATGACCTCAAAGCGCGGCACGTTCTTCCCGAAAACCGAGAAATTACAGCTTAAATCAGGTGTCTTCGCCCGCACATCCGACGGTTACACGCTGGAAACCCCTGATGCTTTGGTTAATGTCGGTGACAACTCGTTGCGCGCTGATACAGAGATAAAGATTAACGGTCCCCGTGGCTCCATTCGCGCGGATATGCTAGAAGCGCTGGACGGGACGGATCGAATGGTTATCTTTACCGGAAATGTACGCGTTGTTTTTGTGCCAGAGTCACCGCCGCAATGACTGAAATTGATTAAGGATGGCGTCTATGTACCCTTCTGTCCGAAATGCTCTCTTTGCCTGTGTTGTGCCTTGCATGATGATCGGCGGGGTCGCGATGGCGCAGTCTTCCGGTGTTCCCGGCGGCTTCAAACATGACTCGACGCAGCCGATTGAGATTTCGGCGGACGCGCTTGAAGTGCGGCAGGAACAGCAGACAGCCGTTTTTACCGGCAGCGTTGATGCACGTCAGGGCGATGTGCGGATGCAAGCGGATCGTTTGATCGTGTCCTATGATCCCGATGCTAACGATGGCGGCGGCGAGCAAAGCGCCATTCGCAGCGTGCGTGCCGAAGGGTCGGTTTTCATCACGGGCACCGAACAAAGCGCTCAGGGCGACTGGGCAAATTATGACGTGGCCTCCGGCGTCATTGTTATGGGTGACACCGTAACTCTGACGCAAGGCGTTGAGGGAACAGTGCTCGGTGGCGGGAAATTGCGCATCGACTTGAACGCCGGGAATGCCCGTATCGAATCCGGCGAGCTCAAGACAGACGGCACGCGTGAGCGTGTCGGCGCAATTTTCGTTCCTACGAAAAAATGATTTGTTTCTCTGCCGCTTATCGTAATTCACGGCATTTAAACGCGCGCCGCGTTAGGATGGGGCCAGTCAATGAAGTCTGACGCCGACGCAATCGCTGGTGATGGCCGGAACCGGAAGAAACCGGATCTTCGCGTTGCCGGTGGATCATCCGGTCTCGTCGTCGACCGCATTGGCAAAAGCTATCGGCGCCGCCCTGTGGTTCGCAGTGTTTCACTGACACTGAACCGTGGCGAGGTCGTTGGCTTGCTGGGGCCAAACGGTGCGGGGAAGACGACATGTTTTTACATGATAACGGGACTAATCCCGGCAGATTACGGCATTATTACGCTGGATGGCCAGGATGTGACCACGCTGCCTATGCACCGTCGCGCGCGTTTGGGTGTGGGGTATCTGCCTCAGGAAGCGTCGATCTTTCGTGGCCTCTCGGTCGAGCAAAACGTCAGTGCCGTGCTGGAACTGGTCGAACCGACCCGCGCCAAGCGTCAGCAAAAGCTGGACGCATTGCTTGCGGAATTTTCAATCACACATTTGCGGCGCACGCCCGCACTGGCGCTTTCGGGCGGGGAGCGGCGCAGGGTCGAAATCGCGCGTGCGCTTGCAACCGAGCCGGACTTTATCCTGCTGGACGAACCTTTCGCCGGGGTGGACCCGATTGCGGTGGGCGATATTCGCGCACTGGTTTCGCATCTCAAGGATCGGGGAATCGGTGTTTTGATCACGGATCACAATGTACGCGAGACATTGAGTATCATCGACAGAGCGTATATCCTTCACGACGGTCAGGTTTTGAAACAGGGCACGCCGCAAGAGATTATCGGCGATGCGGATGTTCGCAGGGTCTATCTGGGCGATGGCTTCCGCCTCTGACGGAAACCGCTGCGACCATGCAAAACGGGGGGGTCTGAGCCATGTCGATGGGAGTAGGCCTACAGCTTCGCCAGTCACAATCGCTGGTCATGACGCCTCAATTGCAGCAAGCCATCAAGCTGTTGCAAATGTCCAATCTCGATCTCAGCGAGTATGTCGCGCAGGAAATCGAACGCAATCCGCTGCTCGAAGTCGCGCCGCCCGCGTCGGAAGACAAGCGCGATGGCAATCATGCCGAGTCCGCCGAAGCGCCCGCTGCGCCTGCTGACTTGTCCAGCCAGCTGCGCGAGGATAATCACAACCGCGCCGAGGATACTTTCGACACCGGGCTGGAAAACGTTTACGCGGACCAATCCGTCGCCGAACGCCAGGCCGAGGGCGCTGCTGCCGCTGCGGAGGCTTCCGGTCCCGTAAGCGAAGAAGGCGCGGGCTGGACCGCTGTTGGCAAGGGCGGTTCCTCCAGCTTCGATTCTTCTGATTTTGACCTCGAATCGACACTGGCCGAAGAGAAAACGCTTCGCGACCACCTGCTCGGTCAACTGGGCATGACCTCCGCGCCGCATAGAATACGCGCCATCGCCTCCTACATGGTCGAGCTGATAGATGAGGCCGGATATCTCAAAGCCGACGAGGGCTTCGTTGCGGAGCGTCTGGGCGCGTCTGAGGTTGATATCGAGGCAGCGTTCAAACTGATCCACGGTTGTGACCCGGCCGGCGTCGGCGCGCGCAGTCTGGCCGAGTGTTTAAGACTGCAATTGATCGAGAAAAACCGTCTCGACCCGGCCATTGGCGCTTTGCTCGACAACCTTGAACTCCTCGCCACGGGCAAGCTGCAAAAGCTGATGAAAATCTGTGGCGTCGGCCAAGAAGACATGCGCGAAATGATCGAAGAGGTCCGCGCCCTCGATCCCAAACCCGGCGCACGCTTTTACAGCGAAATCGCTCAAACGATGGTGCCGGATGTGTTTGTCCGCAAAAACTCGATGGGCGGCTGGGCGATTGAACTGAACACCGACACACTCCCGCGCGTGCTGGTCAATGAGCGCTACGCGGCGGAAGTCGGCAAGGGCGGCAAATCCGTCAAAGCTTATCTGAGCGAATGTATGCAAAGCGCCAACTGGCTCGCCAAGAGCCTCGACCAGCGCGCCCGCACCATCCTGCGCGTTTCCAGCGAGATTGTTCGCCAACAGGACGGTTTCTTTGAATACGGCATCAGCGAATTGCGCCCGCTCAACCTCAAAACCGTGGCTGACGCGATTGATATGCACGAATCGACCGTCAGTAGGGTGACATCCAACAAATATATCTCCACCACACGGGGTGTCTTTGAATTGAAATTCTTCTTCACCGCCGCCATCGGCGCGATTGATGGCGGGGATTCCTATTCGGCGGAGAGTGTGCGCTTCAAGATTAAAAAAATGATCGATGAAGAGCAGATTAATGCCGTCCTGTCTGATGATAAAATCGTGCAAATATTGCGTGCAGACGGGGTTGATATTGCACGCAGAACGGTGGCGAAGTATCGGGAATCTATGGATATTCCGTCCTCTGTACAGCGGCGTCGCCGTAAAGCAGAAAGCGTCCTCTAAGCCTGTTCATTGACATTCCAAGATTGACTTTATGGCGCGTCTCACGGTAGTGTTATTCGAGAAATGCTCTACGAAACAAACGGTTAAGGCGTTGTAACATAATGAAAATTGACGTTACTGGCAAGCAAATCGACATTGGCGACGCGCTGCGGACTCACGTGTCTGACAGCCTGAATGCTTCAATGGACAAATACGCCGAGCGTCCGACCGAAGCGAGTGTGATTTTCTCCCGTGACCGTCATCAATTCAAGTGTGAGTGCCTCACCCACCTGAGTACAGGCATGAAGGCGCAGGCCTCCGGTAAAGCCGACGATATCTATGCCGCTTTTGATATGGCGAGCGAACGACTCGCCAAGCAGCTGCGCCGCTACAAGCGCCGCCTCAAGAATCACCACAACGAACGCACCACTCCTGTGACGCATTTTGAAGCGGCCTCTTTTGTGATCGAAGCTGAGGATGAGGGTGTCGAGGATGCTTCCGAGTCGCTACAACCTGTAATCATTGCCGAATCCAAGACCGCTATCCCAACGCTGAGTGTGGGCGAGGCCGTTTTGCAGATGGAAATCGGCGAAGAACCGATCTTGATGTTTCGGAATGAACGCAATAACGAAATCAGCGTTGTGTATCGTCGCCCCGATGGAAATGTCGGCTGGATCGATCCTTCGCAGACTCAACAAGCTGGCTGAAATTCTGGAGCCCTGCAGGCAACTGTCAGGACGGAACCAAAGAATGTCCCTTGATACTTTAATCACGGCAAACGCTGTTGTGAACGGCCTCAAAGCCACGAGCAAAAAGCATCTTTTGCAAGAGCTGGCGTCCCACGCCGCATCTTTGTGCGAGTTGGACGAGCGGGCCGTTTTCGATGCCTTGCTTGAGCGCGAACGTCTCGGCGCGACCAGTGTTGGCGACGGCGTCGCCATCCCTCACGCCCGCTTGGCGAATATCGACTCAGTGTACGGTATTTTTGCGCGGCTGACCCAGCCCATCGATTACGACGCCGCCGATGAAGAACCTGTCGATCTGGTCTTCCTGCTCCTCGCGCCGGAAAGTGCGAATGCGGACCACCTCAAAGCGTTGGCGAAGATTTCGCGTCTGCTCAAACGCCCTGAAATGCGTTCAAATCTGCGCGGTGCGGATGGCGCAGAGGCAATTTATTCAATGCTGACCGAAAGCCACATGCGCGCCGCCTGATATCGGCTGCACGCGCGCTGGTAATGCGCGTATTACGAGGCTGTCAGTGAACGCTGACAGCCTCGATTTCGTTATGGCGGGCAACTGCAAAGGCCAGATCGCGGTTCTCAAACAACGCCAACCTGCGCCCGTCACCATCGTGCAGCGCATACAGCGTCTCTACACCTTCAGGTGTCTTCACATCAGCTTCGAGTTCACTGACATTGATCATACGCACGAAACCGAAGCGATGCGCCGAAGGAACGCCCATTTTTTCCGGGCTTGGGATTTTGGTATCTGTCATTTCAGTCTCCTTCACCGTGTCGTGATTTTGATTTTGCGAACGACTTGTTCCGGCTCAATGCGTGTCAGATCAATATGCAGCAATCCGTTTTCCATTCTCGCCCCGCTGATATCAACACCCTCCGCAAGGATGAAACTGCGTTGAAACTGGCGCGTTGCAATGCCCCGGTGCAAAAATACCCGATCTTCGTTTGTATCTTGTTGCTGTCCGCGAATAATTAGCTGGCGATCTTCCACCGATACACTCAAATCACCTTCACTGAAGCCCGCAACCGCCAGCGTGATGCGATACGCATTCTCTGCATGTTCTTCAATATTATAGGGCGGATAGCCGTCATTACCGCTTTTCGCGGCACGATCGATCAGGCGTTCTACTTCCTCGAAACCCAGTAGAAACGGGTTATTCGCAAACGGATTACGTGTCATTTTCATCTCGACTCCGGAACATCCTGACGTCAGCAATGGACCCCGTGTCGCCTCAAAAGCACGACACACTAAGAATGTGGGCACGCGCAATACCGTGTTCAAGATGGGGACATTAACCTATGCATGAAATTGCGCTTGTGGCGGCGGCTCATGGTGGCTAGCGTCACGCGGTGATTTTAACGGAGGGCGCGGCATGTGTGGCATCGTAGGGCTGTTCTTAAAGAACAAGGCGCTGGAACCTGAGCTGGGAAAATTAACCGCGCTCATGCTGCATGAGATGTGTGATCGCGGCCCGGATTCTGCGGGTTTTGCGATCTATGGCGGCGGTGATGAGCGCGCCAAGCTGGTGCTGTTGTCCAAAACGGGTGAGACGGATTGGAACGCCATCCGCGACGGCCTCGGCGCGTCATTGCTGGCCGATATCGAGATCGAGAAATTGCGCGATCATGCGATCCTGCGCACCTCTGCAGATGGCCGTAAAGTGCGCGCATGGATCATTGAAAACTGCGATGATGTGACGGTGCTGTCGCTGGGCACATCGATTGAAGTATTCAAGGGCGTGGGCGACCCCGACCAGATGGCGGTCGATTTCGGCCTCGCCGGGCGCAGTGGGACGCACGCGATTGCGCATACCCGCATGGCGACCGAAAGCGCGATCACGACCGCTGGCTCGCACCCGTTTTCGACCGGATCGGATACCTGCTTGGTGCATAACGGCTCGCTGTCGAACCACAACAATCTGCGCGAAGTGCTGGCCGCACATGGGGAGCGGTTCCAGACCGAGAACGATTCCGAAGTCGCCGCCGCCTATCTTGCCCACCGGATGAGTGAGGGCGACACGTTGAACGAAGCGCTGGAATCTGCACTGCGTGATCTGGACGGATTTTACACCTTCGCCATTGGCACGAAGGACGGTTTCGCCGTGCTGCGGGACCCGATTGCGTGCAAGCCCGCTGTGATTGCCGAGACGGATGACTGGGTCGCAATGGCCTCCGAATTCCGGGCGATTGCACCGCTGCCCGGTGTGGAGAACGCGAAGATTTGGGAGCCGGAACCCGCCAGGATTTACTCATGGAGCCACGCATCACAGGAGCGCGCGGCATGAGCGCGGATACGCTGACGAAAAACTCCACACTCGATCTCGCAACCACGCCTCTGCGCAACGTTAACGAGGTTCTGCAATCCGCTGATGGCGGCAGTTTTGAGGTGATAAACACGGGCGGCGCACACGCGCTGGCCTGCGGCTTGGACAGCCCGGTTGAAGTCACGATCAAAGGTCACACAGGCTATTACTGCGCGGGCATGAACAAGAGCGCCAGCGTCACAGTCGAAGGCAATGCTTCGACGGGCGTGGCCGAAAACATGATGAGCGGCACGGTCCGCGTGAAAGGCAATGTCAGTCAGTCGGCGGGCGCAACCGCGCATGGCGGCTTGCTGGTGATCGAAGGCGACGCGTCGGCGCGCTGCGGCATCTCGCTCAAAGGCGCGGAGATCGTCGTTGGCGGTTCTGTCGGTCACATGAGCGCCTTTATGGCCCAAGCGGGCGCGCTGGTGGTCTGCGGTGATGCGGGTGAGGCGCTGGGCGACTCTATCTACGAAGCGCGGCTTTACGTGCGCGGCAAGGTGGCAAGCCTTGGCGCGGACTGCATCGAGAAAGAAATGCGCGACGAACACCGTATCCAACTCGCTGATCTGCTGTCCCGCGCGGGCATCGACGCCGATATCTCCGATTTCAAACGCTACGGCAGTGCGCGGCAGCTTTATAACTTCAAGATCGACAATGCGTACTGATAGCGCGGCTTATATTCACAAGCAGGTTTCGATACTTGCATTATTTTCCGGTGCGCTTGCGATGGTCGCGATGCTCGCATGGTTCGAGAGCAGTGGAGACCCGATTGCGCTGCTTGTTGCCGGGCTGACAGGTTTACTCATCGCGATTTTCCACGCGCTTACCATCAAGGTGGATAAGATCAATCTGTCCTGGCATTTCGGCTTCAGGATGTTCGCCAAAAGCGTCCCGCTTGCCAATGTCGCCGATGTTGCCCCGGTGCGGAACCGCTGGTGGTACGGCTGGGGCATCCGCTACACTTCACATGGCTGGCTTTATAATGTCAGCGGCCTCGGCGCTGTTGAGGTCACAAGGCGGGATGGTAAAACCTTCCGTCTCGGAACCGATGAACCCGACGTTCTGACAAACGCCATCCGCGCGCGACTGGAGACATGATGGACACGCCTGAGAACAAACCGCCCCAAACCCTGCCGCGTTATTCGGCGACGTTTGATCCGCACACCCTGTCCGAAATCCGGCGGGCGGCGGCAACGGGGATTTATGACATTCGCGGCGGCGGGGCCAAGCGCAAGGTTCCCCACTTCGATGACCTGCTGTTTCTCGGTGCGAGCATGTCGCGCTATCCGCTGGAGGGCTATCGCGAGGCGTGCGATACCTCGGTCACGCTCGGCAACCGTTTCGCGAAAAAGCCGATCAAGCTGAAAATCCCGATCTCAATCGCGGGGATGAGTTTCGGCTCGCTGTCCGGCCAAGCTAAAGAGGCGCTGGGTCGCGGGGCCAACATGGCCGGCACCTCCACCACTACGGGTGATGGCGGCATGACGCCGGAGGAGCGCGGCCACTCCGAGCAACTCGTCTACCAATACCTGCCCAGCCGCTACGGCATGAATCCCGACGATCTGCGCAAAGCCGATGCGATTGAAGTTGTCGTGGGCCAGGGCGCAAAACCCGGCGGTGGCGGGATGCTGCTCGGCCAGAAAATCAACGAGCGGGTCGCGGGAATGCGGTGTCTGCCGGAGGGCGTCGATCAACGCTCGGCATGCCGCCATCCCGATTGGACCGGGCCGGATGATCTGGAAATCAAAATCGGCGAACTGCGCGAGATCACCCGCTGGCAGGTTCCGATATACGTCAAAGTGGGGGCCGCGCGGCCCTATTACGATACGGCGCTGTCAGTAAAAGCGGGCGCAGACGTTGTCGTCCTCGACGGTATGCAAGGCGGCACGGCGGCGACGCAGGATGTGTTTATCGAGCATGTCGGTCTGCCCATCCTTGCCGCAATCCGTCCGGCGGTTCAGGCGCTTAAAGATCTTGGAATGCACCGCAAGGTTCAGCTGGTCGTTTCGGGCGGAGTGCGCAACGGGGCCGATGTCGCGAAATGTCTGGCGTTGGGGGCGGATGCGGTCAGCATCGGCACGGCGGCACTGGTGGCGCTTGGCGATAATGATCCGGCGTGGGAGGCGGACTACAACCGCCTCGGCACGACGGCAGGCGCGTATGATGACTGGCACGAGGGCAACGACCCGGCGGGCATCACCACACAAGTGCCGGAACTGGCGGCGCGGCTTGATCCGGTGAAAGCGGGGCAGCGGTTGGCGAATTTCCTCAACGTGATGACACTTGAATGCCAGACCATCGCGCGGGCGTGCGGCAAGTCCGACGTGCATAATCTGGAACCCGAAGACCTTGTCGCCCTCACCGTTGAGGCCGCCGCAATGGCGCAAGTGCCGCTGGCGGGGACAAGTTGGATACCGGGGACGTAACCCCGGCGTTACGATCAGATCAGGATTCGCGGGCCAAAATCGCCCGCGTTGCCGCCGCAACATCCTCCTGCCGCATCAGGCTTTCCCCGATTAAAAACCGCTCCGCACCCACTTTGGCGAGACGTGCCAGATCGGCGGGTGTGAACAGCCCGGACTCCGCCACCAGCACCTTATCATCGGGCAGCATCGGCGCGAGCCGTTCCGTTGTTTCCAGCGATGTCTCGAACGTCTTCAGATTGCGGTTATTAACCCCCACCAAGGGCGATGACAGCTTCAACGCCCGTTCCATTTCCGCTTCGTCATGCACCTCGATCAGCGAATCCATGCCCCATTCGCTTGCGGTGGCTTCCAATTCGGCGGCCAGACTGTCTTCAACGCTGGCCATGATGATCAGGATACAATCGGCCCCCAGTGCCCGCGCCTCGGCCACCTGATAAGTGTCGTACATGAAGTCTTTGCGCAGCGCGGGCAAGCCAACGGCCTCGCGCGACGCCACCAGAAACGCCTCTGTTCCCTGAAACGAGGGCGCATCGGTCAGCACAGACAAACACGCCGCCCCGCCATCCTCATAGGCTTTCGCGAGGGCGGGCGGATCAAAATCCGCGCGGATCAGGCCTTTTGACGGGCTGGCCTTCTTAATCTCCGCGATCAGGGCGTATCCCCCCGCCGCAACTTTCGCATCCAGCGCTGCAGCGAAGCCGCGCACGGGGGCGGCTTCGCGCGCCGCCGCCTCAACATCGCTGATCGCGCGCGCGGATTTACGCGCGGCGATTTCTTCCAGCTTGTAGGCTTTAATTTTATCAAGAATCGTATTCATCCGCGCAGTGTTAAACCGGCTTTCCCGATGTGGCGAGTATTTATCGCCTCACGCCGCCCGCTCTTGCTTCGGCGCGGGAGCGGGGCGCGCAAACCCAAAGTAATCACTCGAAGCATCCGCATATAAACTCTCTTCTCTCAAGTCATGCGCGATCAGATTGAGCTATCTCCAATCCGCGTGGCAACAGGCCCGCCGGAACCCGTCCGGCGGTCGCTAAGGTGCTGAATTTCTGTCCACCTCCGGCGGATCATGCAGCGCGTAAAGCGCCATCTCATGACAATCCTTCAGCACGAAATCGACCGGATGCCGCCCCCGATCCCTGTGACCGGGCGGTTTTCCGGGCCGCATCGGGGCGATATATTTGCCCGTCTCAGCCCTGACAGCCTGACGCTTCGCTTCCCACCGCGCCAGCCTTCGCGCCTGTTTCGGCACATCGCCCAACGCAGTGCTTAATGCCTTCAACCGCCGCCTCAAATGCGCCGCACTGACCGCATCATCCGGCGAGATCACGACAACAGGCTCAAACACCTGATGTTGACGGCCACTTGCGCGCGAACGGCGTTCTCGGATGTGCCGATGAACAGTTTGGCCTTTCAAGCGATTGCCGTGTATCCCCGCACCAACCCATTGCACCGGAAGCCCCGCCGTGCATGATGGGATTAACCATACGTTAACATGTAGGGAGCCGATACGGTGGATGCGGCGATGGCGGGGACGCGGTTTCAGGCGTTGGATGCGTATATGCGGGCGGGCCTTGTGGGGCGCGCGGCAGTGGTTGAACGGCTGTTGATCGGGCTGCTCTCCGGCGGGCATTTGCTTTTGGAGGGTGCGCCGGGTCTGGCCAAGACGCGGGCGGTGAAATTGCTGGCCGGGGGGCTGTCGACGCCATTTTCGCGCATCCAGTGTACGCCGGACCTGATGCCCGCCGACCTGACCGGAACGCCCGTTTTCAGACAGGATTCCGGGACATTCGAGTTTGTGAAGGGTCCGGTGTTTGCGTCTCTCGTTTTGGTTGATGAAATCAATCGTGCGCCGCCTAAGGTGCAATCGGCTTTGCTGGAGGCAATGGGCGAACAGCAGGTGACATCGGGGGGTAAAACTTACGCATTGCCGGACCCGTTCATGGTCGTTGCAACGCAAAACCCGATTGAGCATGAGGGGACATTTCCACTGCCCGAAGCGCAATTGGACCGGTTTTTGTTGCATGTTTTAATTGATGCGCCGGATGTGGCAGATGAGCGCCTCATATTGGAGCTGTTCGAGCGTGAATTTGTCACGGAACCGGCACCGATTGAGCACAGTTTGAGCGCTGAAAATGTGGTTTCCGCGCGTCGTGAAGCGATGTCTGTGCACTTATCAGTTGCGCTGAAAGACTATATTATTCGCATCGTAACCGCAACACGGCGCGATGGCGGGGTGCCGGAAATCGCCGATATGGTCGAGCATCCGGTCTCGCCGCGCGGGACTTTGGCGCTGGCTAGTGCAGCAAAATCAAGGGCTTATCTTAGGGGGCGGGATTTTGCGTTGCCGGAGGATGTGTCCGTATTGGCGGCGGATGCGCTGGCGCACAGGGTGGTGCTGAAATGGCGGGCGGCGGCGGACGGGGAGACGGCGCGGGGGCTGATCGCGAAGATATTACAGATGGTTGAGCCGTTATGATAGCGGATGTATTGGATGCGCCCGGCGTTGCTGTTGATATTGATGCGCTTTTAGCTCTCCGGTATTTGTCGCGGAGACTGGTTAAGCCGCAGATGTCGGCCAATTCTCTGCCCGGAGGACTGGTCAATAAACGCAGGGGCAGGGGGCTGGAAGCCGCAGAAATCCGCCATTTCGTAGAGGGTGATGATGTGCGCCTGATCGACCGGAACGTCACGGCGCGGACGGGTGAGCCACATGTGCGGATGGTGCATGATGAACGGGATCAGACGGTGCTGCTGATGGCGGATTTCCGGCCTCCGATGCTGTGGGGAACACGGCGGGCCTTACGTTCTGTGGCTGCGGCGGAGGCGTTGGCCCTGATCGGATGGCGTGTTGTGGAGAACGGCGGGCGCGTGGCGTTGTTGGCTTTCGGGGCGTTTGAGCCTGTGATTGTGCCGCCCAAGGGCCGCGAACGGGGGATGGTGGCGGTGATCGGAGGGCTTGCTGCGGCGCATCAGGTGGCGCTGGCGGCGATTGGTGACGCGGTGCCGGAGGAGACGCTTTCGCGGTCATTGGAAATGGCTGAACGGATTTGTCCATCAGGATCGATAGTTTATCTGGCGTCGTGCCTGGAAGAGCAGGGCAGGGGGTATGAATCAGCGATGCGGGCATTGAACGAGCGCTGTCCAGTCAGTGTCTTGCGTATTATGGATGCCTTTGAATTGGCGGCTCCTGGCGGTTTCTATCCCTTTCAAAGCGCAAACGGATCACGTCAAACGGCGCGTTTATCGGCAAACTTAATGGCTGATGAAGGCGATTTGGATGCGTTGAAATCTTGGAGTATCAATAGTTTATCCGTGAATGCGGCACTGCCGCCCGAAGTGGCGGTCGGTGAGATTGGGGCGCTCTATGTCTGATGTTGATCTGGCGTTAAAAGGGTTGATCGATATTCGTGAACCGCCACGAAGTGGAGTCGAGCAAGGCGCTGAATTCCTCGCTGCTTTAGGATTGGGGTTGATGATCGCGTTGTTGATCGTCGGTTTGGTGAGAGTGCTGACGATCGCCCCCAAGACGCGCGAATTGAGCTATTCTCAACGTGTTAAAGCGGCCTCTGACTTGCCCGATGCACAGCGCCTCATTGCGCTCGCAGCGGTATATCGGGATTTGCGGGCGGCAGAATGTGGCGAGCCTTTAGACGAAGCGAAGGGTTTGCATGAGGCGCTCTACCAGCCTGTTTCAGCGTTTGATCTGATCGGGTTTGAGGCCGCATTGGCAGGGCTTCTCGCGCGGAAACGGGTCTAAAGAATGTGGGGGCTGGCTGATCCGTGGTTCTTGGTCTTGCTACCGCTTCCGTTGCTGGTAATGACTCTGAGTGGGCGTGGATCTGAGGGCGGCGATGCGCTGATCGTGCCGGATGCTATTGGGGCGCGGTTATCTGGCGCTTCCGGCGGTCTGGGTGCTGCCCGGATGGCGAGATATATGCCGCTTTTGATCTGGGTGTTATTGGTTCTGGCGCTTGCCGGCCCCCGAAAGGTGATCCCCAGCCTTGCTGCACCTACTACAGGGCGCGAGGTCGTGCTTGCCATCGATCTTTCAGGTAGCATGGTTCGGAAGGATTTTTCGGTTGATAATCAAACTGTTACGAGACTTGATGCGGTTAAGCATGTTGCAACAGAATTCATAAAGAGACGCGCTGGTGACCGTGTTGCGCTGGTCTTGTTCGGTTCACAGGCGTATTTCGCGACGCCGCAGACCTATGACGTGAACGCGGTTGCGCGGGCCATCGATGCGGCGACCATCGGGGTTTCGGGGAGGGCGACGGCGATTAGCGAGGCACTCGGTCTGTCCTTGAAACGCTTGTCGGGGTCGGAAGCAACATCAAAGGTCGTGGTGTTGCTTTCTGATGGCGTTAACAACTCCGGTCCGGTGCGGCCTCGCGATGCGGCTGAACTGGCAAGGCAGCATGGTGTCAGGGTTCACACGATTGCTATGGGCGACAAGGATTATGACCCGGCCACCCGCGCACGGGATGCGGTCGATACCGCCACTTTGGCTGCGATTGCGGATATCAGCGGAGGGCGGAGTTTCCGAATACGCACTACGGAGGAACTTCAACAGGTCGCTGATGAGATCGATAAGCTGGAAGGCAATGATGCGGATGGTCCTGCCGCAGAATTGTATCGGGATTTTTGGATATGGCCGGCAGGAGTTGGTTTTTTGTTGCTTGTGGGTTTGATGGTCGCATTGAGCAGGGCGCGCGCGTGAACGCGACATGGGACATGGCGTTGTTGCGCCCCTATTGGTTGTTCGCGCTGCCGGTCGTGGTTTTGTTTGGTTTCCTCTCGGCACGAAAGGCCCGCAACCTCGGTTCTTGGGAGAATACGGTCGATCCCGTCTTAATGGAGGCCATGCGCGCTATGGGTCGAGTCGCAAGGGGTACTGGCGAGCGAAATTTATGGCCTGCACTGGCGGCCTGCGGGGTTGCACTAGCGCTGTCTGGACCGGCGGTTGAGGTGCGCGACAGCAAAGGCTTTCGCAATCTTGACGGTATCATTATCGTTTTTGATATATCCCGCTCCATGACTGAAGGCCCGCAATTTGCGGAGGCCGTGGTGGCGACACGTACGATTGCCGCTGTTGCGGGATCACGTCAGATCGGCCTCGTACTATTCGCGAATGATGCTTACATGGGCAGTGCGATGACGTCGGATGGCAATGCGTTGGGGGCCACTCTGGCATTGCTAACGTCTGAAACTGCGCCTGATGAAGGCAGCAATCCTGAGCGGGGGCTGGGATTGGCACGGCAAATTTTGACGCAAGCGGAAATCAAGTTCGCTGATATCGTGTTAGTCACGGATGGCGGCGGTATAGGTTCGGAAGCCGCACTGGAAGCGCAGCTTCTTGCGAAGGCCGGGATGCATCTTTCTGTGCTGTATACTCGTGGCGAGAATGGCGGCGACAGTGGCGCGGTGCGCGCTTTGGCGCAAACAGGCAACGGCGTGTTTGCTGAACTCGAAGATCCGTTCCCGGTTGCCGATACGCTTGAGGACAGGGTCGTAACGCGACTGGCCGAGACGGATTACGCGCTCATCCTGTGGCGTGATTACGGGCGGTATCTGCTGCTTGTTGCACTTTTTCCTATTTTATGGACGTTTCGGGGAATGCGGGCGTGAGGATATTGCTTTTGGCATTGATAGCATTCGGCGCGTTGTGCGGGGCTGTGCTGATCGACAGCAAAGCAGCTTTTGGACGGCTTGCTTTGCGCTTTGGTATGCCGGAAGCCGCGCGCACGCTGCTCACAGAAGGACCGTGGAGCGGGGTTGCAGCGTATCGTGCCGGAGATTTTGATGCGGCGGCAACAGTTTTTACTGAACTTGGTGAACCGGGTGCGTTCAATCGCGGTAACGCGTACGCTCTTGCCGGCTCTTATGCCGCGGCTCTGGTGGCCTATGATGCGGCGATGGTGTTCGATCCGAACGATCGTGCGGCACTTTTCAATGCGGGCATAATTACGGAGCTTTATGCGGGTACAAAGCTCGAAGGGGTGCCCTTGCGCTTCGAGGCCAAGAAACGCACGGGAGAAACGATCAACGCACCGGACGGGCAGGGTAATGCAAGGGCGCAAGGGCAGGGCGATGAGGCCACAAATGCGGGCACTTCATTTGATATGCCGACCCTGTTGAACAGCGGGTTGCGCAGAGTGCCGAAGATATTTGACGATAAATACATCGCCGCGAATGAACGATGGCTCCGCAGTATGCAAGATGAACCGGGCGTCTACTTGCGTGCGCGTTTGGCCGAAGAAAAGAAACAACGTGATGCGGCCGGCTTATCTCCGTCTGAGGAGGGTGATGGATGGTAAGATTCTGTATTTCCTTAGTTTTCTTATTTTTCGCCTCACCTGCAATGGCAGAAATGATCGTTGAACCGGACGATATTCGCTTGATCGTCGAGGTTGAGGAGCGTGAGAGCGTCCCTGTTCAAGATGAAATGCTGCTGATTGTTATTCGGGGTTTTTACAAAATTCCGATCACGCTCGAATCGCTCAAACAGCCGGATCTAAAGGGCTTTGGCTGGATGCAGCTGGGCGAGGACAACTGGATCGCGGGGACTGAACGGGGCCGGCGCGTGCTCGAATTCGAGCGGTATATGGCCCTTTTTCCGGAGAAAAGCGGGCCGATCACCATTGCGCCCTTCACGCATGAATTCACGCTCAGCGAGCCGGACGGAACCCGCTTTGCTTACAGCGTTCAGTCGGAACCCGTTGAAATCACTGTAGAATCTAAACCTGAGTCAACCGCGCCGTGGCTGCCTGTGCGCGCTGTGGATGTTGATGATGATTGGAGCAATGCCCCGGAACGCCTGCCTGACGGGGGCAGTGCGTTGCGTAAGATGGTGATCACGGTGCGGGGGGCGCTGCCGGAATTGGTGCCTGAAATGCCTGAATTGACGGGGGCCGGGGTGTTTATCTTTCCGCATCCTGAGCATCGGGTGACGCAGTTGCGGCGCTCCGGGCCGATCACGCGGGTGTATTGGCGCTGGAGCATCAGGCCGGACAAAGGGGGCAGCGGATACGTTAACCCATTGAAATTTCAGTATTTTGACGCCAATTCCCGCGAGGAAAAATCGATCACATTCTCCGCCCAACGGGTTGCGTATGCGGGTGCGCCTGTGTTGGAGAATCGCACCCCGACCCCCTCAAACCCCCCGAATTCCGCGCCTTTAAGGCAGAATCCCCTCGCCGGAGCAGCCTCCGCGCTCACCCCGTTTGCGCCGTTTCTGGGCTTTATCATCGGCTTACTTGCACTGCCAAAAAGCAGAAAAACTGTTAATTTTCAGCATCTTAAATCGCTTTTTCACAGCGTTGCCGGAACCCCCGCCGAGCGCGCCCTCAAACGCGCGGTGCGCTCCGGTGATGCGGCCGCCACCCGCCACAGTGCAAAGGCGCTGATCGCGGCGGATGCCGAAAGCGGAAAATACGATAATATTCAATTAAATCAGTGTCTTGAGAGCGCCTTCGCCCCCCTTGACCGCGCCGTTTACGCCCGATCCGGCCCCGCCGTCAACCTGCGCAAGTTCTACAAAGACTTCCGCAAATCCCGCGCCGCCCTCCTGCGCAAAGCCCCGTAACCCGCCCGTTTCAGCGCCCGCGCCACAGAAAACCGCGCACCACGGCGAAAATCCCGTTGCCGTGCGGTGAAATCGCCGTTACAGAAACCACGGCGGGCCGCAGTAGCTCAGATGGTAGAGCACATCATTCGTAATGATGGGGTCGGGGGTTCGAGTCCCTTCTGCGGCACCACTTTAAATTGCGCCACCACTCCAAAAATCCACCATAGCGCGAAAAATACCGCCGCAATCCCCCCACACCGATACCCGTCCCGCGCCACAGCGGTTACGCTCCCGCGCCAGACCCTTACGGCTACAGGGCCGCTCAGCACCAAAACCCGCAAAACGCGTCTCCTGTTGCGTGTATCGCCCCGCCATGCGTATCTGTTAACGACTGACCCGACTCGAAAATCGCGAAAAGCGCCAACAGAAAACGGAAATAATATGACGGACGCCGCGACGGTCGAAACCTTTATCACCCGGTGGAAAAACAGCGCGGCGAACGAGCGGGCAAATTCCCAAACCTTCCTGACCGAGCTGTGCGACATCATCGGCGTGGATCGTCCCGACGGATCGGGCGCGTCCGATGCGCACAACGATTACGTGTTTGAGCGTACGATACAACAAAAAAACCGGGACGGCTCTTCCTCCACCCGCTTCATCGATCTGTACAAGAAAGACTGCTTCGTGCTGGAGGCAAAGCAGGGCGCGGATACCAAAACCAAACCCGCCGACCCCGCACAGCTTGCGATGCTGGATAATGCCCCGGCCCGAACGCGCACGGGCCACGGTGTCAGGGGCACGGCCACATGGGCGGCGGCGATGATGTCCGCGCGGGGGCAGGCCGAGCGATATGCAAAGGCGCTGCCCGAATGGCCCCCGTTCCTGATCATCGTCGATATCGGTCATGTGATCGAGCTGTGGGCCGATTTCTCGCTGTCGGGCAAGAATTACGCGCATTACCCTGATACCACGCGCTTTCGCATAACCATCGATCAGCTTGCCGATCCGGCCATCCGCACCCTGCTGCGCACGGTGTGGACCGACCCGATGACGCTGGACCCCGCGCGCATCACGGCAAAGGTCACGCGCAAGATCGCGGGCCACCTCGCCGCACTGGGCCAATCGTTCGAGCAGGATAAACACCCCTCAGAGGTGGTCGCCAAATTCCTCATGCGCGCGCTGTTCACGATGTTTGCGGAGGATGTGCAGCTGATCCCGAAGGGCAGCTTTACGGACCTGCTCAAATCGGTGAGGGGACAGCCGCAGAACTTCAAACCGATGGTTGAGGAGTTGTGGGCAAAGATGAACACGGGCGGCTTTTCCACCTCCCTGCGCCATGATCTGCTGCGCTTTAACGGGGGGTTGTTCAAGGAATGTGACGCGCTGCCCGTGCGCCCTGAACAGCTTGGCTTGCTGATCGAGGCGGCGGAGGCCGACTGGCGCGATGTCGAACCCGCCATCTTCGGAACCCTGCTGGAGCGCGCGCTGAACAAGCGGGACCGTCACAAGCTGGGCGCGCATTACACCCCCCGCGCCTATGTCGAACGGTTGGTGCATCCGGCGCTGATAAGGCCGCTGCGCGATGACTGGGATAACGTTAAAACCCAGGCCGAAACCTACTTCACGCGCGGCGATGAAAAGAAAGCCCGCGCGGCGGTCAAAACCTTCCACGATCAGCTGTGCAACACCCGCGTCCTCGACCCCGCCTGCGGGTCCGGCAACTTCCTCTACGTTGCGATGGAGCATATGAAGCGGCTGGAGGGCGAAGTCACTGACGTGCTGGGGGAGATGGGTGAAAAGCAAATCGGCCTGATGCTGGAGGATGCGACCGTCGATCCGCACCAATTCCTCGGCATAGAGCTGAACCCCTGGGCCGCCAGCGTGGCCGAGCTGGTGCTGTGGATCGGCTATCTGCAATGGCATTACCGCACCTATGGTCAGGCCGCGCCGTCCGAGCCTGTGTTGCGCGATTTCAAGAATATCGAGAACCGCGACGCCGTGCTGGATTACGACGCCGCGCTGACCACCCCGCGTATGGATGAGGACGGCGACCCCGTCACCGTCTGGGATGGCCGCACGACAAAGACGCATCCGGTCACGGGTGA